>CAYVMS010000129.1:0-9880 GCA_964452615.1 uncultured Occallatibacter sp. | reverse complement strand
ACCGATTGTCGAGTTGAGCCCCTGTTCATTGAATGTTGGTTCAACCAGCGTTGAGTCGCCCACCTGCTTTGCAGGCCGGTTTCTATTGCGGATAGTAGGAGTCTGCGAGAAAAATTGCAAGTCTTGCGCTCGGTATGCGTTGTGTGCTACCTTTTCGCCCGCCGCATTTAGGGATGGCGATACAAAACGGAGCGGCGTCTATGACCCTGTGCGCTCTTCTTCAAGCACCTCGTCCAGCAGTCCGCGTAGGCTCGCCGCGCGCGTGCTGCCAGCTTGCACATTGGATCCGCCAGCGAGTGCGGTAGCTTGCGAAAGCTCATCGGCAAGATTCAGCGCTGCCAGCACGGCAACTCGCAGCGAATCCACCGTGCGGCCTTTCGCCGCCACGGCGCGCATCCGGGAGTCCACAATTTCCGCCAGACCACGAATGTGCTCAATGTCCTGCCCTGAGAGGTGATAGGGCTGGTCGTAGATCTCGACGGTTACATAGCCGATTGGATTGCCTGGTTGTTCTTGAGCCAATGCAGACCTCACAGTTCCAGCGCATCCAACTGAGAGAGTAGCCGTTCTACACGCTGCCGCACCTTTTCGCGCTCTCCGCGCAGTGCGCTCACTTCCTTTTGCAGGTTTTGGGCCAGCGGCGCAGCTTCACTAAGTCTGGCCTCAGCAGCCTCGGCGCGTTTCTCCGCATCGGCGCGCGTCTGCCGCTCGCGCTTGACCATCTCCACCGCGCGCACGATCCGCTCCTCAAGAGCAGAGAATTCGTCAACACTCAACGTCAGGGCGTTTGAATCATCAGTTGGCTCCGCGGCCTGTTCCGCCGCCGGCTTTTCCGGTTGCGCGCCTTCTGCCACTTCCGAACCCCACAAGGACTCCGACATCGAATGAACCTCCGTGCAAGTGCGACTCACCGGTGCAAGTATAGCGCCGAAGGAGCCTGTTTTCTATTAACTCCGCAGCCGCGCCCCAACCTTGCCAACAACCTCGACCACCCGCGCCTGGAAGCTCTGCAACTCCTCTTCGCGCAGCGTGCGGTCCGCAGCCTGAAAGGTCACGCCCAGCAGCAGCGAATACTCTCCCGCGCCCAGCTTTGCATCGCGGAAGACCTCGCGCACCCGCCACTCCACCAGCTCGGGAATCTGCAAGGCGGCCATGGCTTGGTCGATCTGCTCCCACACGATCTTTTCCTCTAAAACGAGAGAAAAATCGCGCCGAACGGGCTGGAAGCGAGAGATTTCTTTCGAAATCGGCTTGCGCAACGCAAATCTGTAAAGCCGATCAAGATAAAGCTCGCCCACAAGCACAGGCTCTTTCAGCTTGCGCGCCGTGGCCTCGCGTGGATGCAGTTGGCCGAACCAGCCCACCGTCGTGCCGTCAACAGCCACCCGCGCCGAGCGATAAGGGTGCAGCCACTCCGGCGTAAGCCCGGCCTCGGCGGGGAAGCGGTCAAAGTAGACAGCACGCGACTGGAAGCGCGCCAGCACCTGCTCCACCACTCCCTTTACGTCATGAAAATCGATCATGCGACCGGCGTGCAACGCACCTTGTTCTGGAAGTCTGCCCACCGCCCCAAAGGCCAGCGAGGGGCGCTCCTCAACCTTTTCCGTCGTGCCGGAAAAAACAGTCCCCAGCTCGAAGAGCCGCACATCGCTCACGTCGCGGTGAAGATTGCCGGCAATCATCGCCAACATGCCGGGAACGAGTGACGGCCGCAGCACGCCCGCCTCCTCGCTGAGCGGATTGCCGAGCGGAACCGTGAGCACCGGCTGAGGCGCCGTCAGCGCAGCGTCGGCAGGCGAACAGAAGGTGCTCGCGATGGCCTCATGGAAGCCCGCAGCCAGCAGCGTTCGACGGAGTTCTGATTCCTTCTCCGCCCACGGCAGCGCGCGCACACCTTCGCCAAAGGCCGGCAGCGTGTTCGCGAAGCGGTTGTACCCGTAGACACGAGCAACCTCTTCGATCAGGTCAATCTCGCGTTCCAGATCGAGACGCCAACTGGGCAGCGTCACCAGCCAGGCATTGCCAGCTTGCTGACTTGCTGACTCGCCAACTTGCCGACTCGCTAGCCCGCAGCCCAAGGCCATAAGCACACCCTCGACGGTCGCTGCGGTAATGCCTTCCGAGTCTGCCGTCGTGCCGAGAATGCGCCGCACCTCGCTCAGCGCGAGCGCCACTGGCTTGCGGCTGGCGGTGCGCGATTCGATTGCGGGCACGCGCACGTCCACCAGTTCGCCTTCGATCCAGCCGCCGTTGGCGAGGAGAATGCCGCTGACAATCGCTGAGGCAATCGGGCAGGCATTGAAGTCGGCTCCGCGTTCAAAGCGATGACTGGCGTCGGTGTGTAGCCCATGCCGCCGCGCCGTGCGCCTCACCGCAACAGGATCGAACCAGGCCGCCTCGACGAGCACGTTGGTTGTCTCGGCGGTAATCATGGTGTCCCAGCCGCCCATCACCCCGGCCAGCGCCAGCGCCTTGGTGTGATCGGCAACGACCAGATCTTCGGGATCGAGTGTTCGCTCGACGCCATCCAGGGTCTTTAGCTTTTCACCCTTCTTTGCTCGACGTACAATGATGCCTCCGTCGATCTTGTCGAGGTCAAATGCGTGCGTAGGCTGGCCCATCCCGAGCCATGCAAAGTTGGTGGCGTCAACGGCGTTCGAGATTTGCTTCTGTTCGAGCAGACCAAAGTAGGTGGAGACCTCAGCGCCCGCAAACCAATCCCGCGAATTGGCGACGGTGATGCCGCGAAGCACTCGCACAGTGAAGCGCCCACAAGCATCCTCGGCTTCGATTTTGACCGAGAACGCTTTCTTTGCCGGTTTCGCCTCAGGCAGAGCGAAGTTCAGTGCAGGCAAGGGCAAATCATAGATCGCTGCGGCCTCCCGCGCCACGCCATAGTGGTTCATGGCGTCCACGCGGTTGGTGGTCACGTCCATTTCGTAGAACGATCCGTTGCCCGCTCCGAGTGGGTAAATGCCATCGACGGCGATGCCGCGCAACGTGAGGTCTTCTGCCAGTTTCGCGTCATCGACGGGCAGATCAGGCAAGTAACTACGGAGCCATTTTGTCAGGATTTTCATTGTTGTTTACCTTGTAGCGAGTTAGCGTACGCTCTGCGCACATAGCAAGTCGGCAAGTCAGCGAGTTCTGCCATCTTCCAGTCAGATCTCCAGTTTCCCGAGTAGTCCGTTGATAAGCTTCGCGGTTTCCGTTGCCAGATCAAGCAACTGGCGCGAGGAATCCTGGTCGATGAATCCCAGGCCGGTGGCCAATTCATTCTGAGTTTCAAACTCAAACAGCGCTCCTCGCGCCGACCCAAGGGACTTCCGCAACTCTGGATCCGTCAACTTCCCGTGCCCATCGGCTATGTGACTCGCAACAGAAACCGCAGACCGACGCATCTGCATCCTCAACCCAAATGTCTCGGCCTTCGGAAACTCCTCTGTCCGGATATAAACTTGCCGAGCGAGTTCCATTGCCTTTTGCGAAACAATTAAATCGCGAAAGTGTCGAGTTCTAGGCATGGCCGCTTTCCGAAGATCCACCGCTAACTAGCTGACTCGCAAATGTGCGCGCAGCGCACGCTAACTTGCTGCGTCTAATCGAACGAGCGGACTTCATCAGGCAAACTGGCCCAAGAAGCGCATGTCCCCCGCATAAAACTGCCCAATCTCGCTGATTCCATACTTCATCATCGCGATACGCTCGACACCCATGCCGAAGGCAAAGCCAGAGATCTTCTTCGGATCGTAGGCTGGCTGTTTCTCCGCAGCGAAGGCAAAGACCGCCGGGTCCACCATGCCGCAGCCGAGCAACTCGATCCAGCCCGAGTTCTTGCATTTGCGACAGCCTTTTCCCCCGCAAAATATGCAACTGATCTGCACGTCAGCCGAGGGCTCAGTAAAGGGAAAAAACGACGGGAAGAAGCGCGTCTTGACCGCCGAACCAAAGAGCGCCTTCATGGCGTGGTCGAGTGTTCCCTTCAGGTCGCTGAAGGTGATGTTTGTATCGACGCAGAGGCCTTCCACCTGGTGAAAAATCGGCGAATGAGTCGCGTCGGCCGCATCATTGCGATGAACCTTACCGGGAATGACGATGCGCACCGGAGGCGGTTGCGACTCCATCGTCCGCATCTGCACGGGCGAGGTGTGTGTACGCATCAGCAGACGATCGCGCTGCGGGCGGCGCTCCTGATTGGCGACGACCAGCGTATCCTGCGTGTCGCGCGCCGGATGCCCCGGTGGAAAATTCATGCTCTCGAAGTTGTAGTAGTCGGTCTCGACCTCCGGCCCTACACCGACCGAGTAGCCGAGAGCTGCAAAGACACCGACGATCTCATTGAGCGTGCGAGTGATCGGATGCTCGGCTCCGGTCAAGCGCTCGGTACCGGGCAGCGTGATGTCGATGGCTTCGCGAGCCAGTGCCACATCGCTCGGTCCACCACCCAGCGCCTCATCCAGCAGTCCTTCTACGACTGCTTTGAGTGAGTTAAAGCGCAACCCTAGAGCCTTCTTTGCCTCGGGAGGCGCGGCCTTTAGCCAGCGGCCCGAAACCTCTTTGAGCCGCCCTTGTTTTTGGCCCACCCAGTGCAAGCGAAAGGCCTCAACAGCCTCTGCACCGTTCAGCGCAGCCGCCGCATCGCGCGCCTGCCGCTCAAGTTGAGCAAAGGCCCGGTCAAGCGCGGCCTCGTCAAATGCCGTCAGATTGGGAATCTCTTCATTCATAGCGTAAAGAGCAGGATAAACCACCCGCCCGTCGCTGGAATATTTGGCGGGGCGTTCGGCCATGCTTTGCTGTCAGGGAGGGCTCAGTTCCAGCGGCTCTTGTCGTTGGGGTCGTCGTCGATCTGGCGCCCTTTGCTGTCGAGGCGTACGTTGCGGCCCTGCGAACGCATGTAGACCTCGAACTTGCGCGCAGCGCGGCGGCGCTTCCAGCGGTAGTAGCCATTGCGCAGCCCGTACCACCGCTCACTGAGGCCAAACGAAAGGCCGCGGCGCGGGGCCAGACGGATGTAGGCCAAACCAGCCAGCGCTCCGCCCAGTTGACTGAAGGCGTAGATTCGCTGTTCGCCAAAAAGCATCGCTATTGAAACCACTGCATAGATAGCCGCAAGATAGCGGGCCTTGATGCCCATCGGCAGAGGAAAGAGCATAAACTGCACGTCGCCGTAAAGTACGCCAATGGCCATCAGCAAGCCGAAGATGCCGCCGAAGCAGCCAACGAGCTGGCCTCCCGCAAGCGAATAGCCGAGCGTGTGGCCGCAGGCGTAAATCGCGGTTGCAGCCGCTGCGGTTCCCAGTACGGAGATGGCATAGAGGCTGGTTACCCAGCTTGCGTTGTGATACGTTTCCAGGAAACCGGCCAAAAACCAAAGCGAGAGCAGCTCGAAAAGCGTGCCGAATATCGTCGGATGAATCAGGCTGTATGTGAATGGCTGCCAGAGCGCTCCATGAAGGAACTCACTGGGAGTGAAAATCAGCCCATTGAACAACTCGGCCGCAAAGCCGCGAGCGGCCACCCCTGCAATGGCCAGCAGAAAGTAGGCCGACAGGTTCCAGAGAATCAACCGGCGTGTGGCGCCGCGGAATTCAGGGAAGGCGAAAGGAGTGGAGCCAAATCGGGCCATCGTGACTCTCAGGTTAAACCGTTGAACGGGCGGATGTCATGGCGCAACGCGGACTGGCAGCCAACGTTCTCCCAAAAGCCTTGCGCG
This sequence comes from uncultured Occallatibacter sp., assembly GCA_964452615.1. Lineage (GTDB taxonomy): Bacteria > Acidobacteriota > Terriglobia > Terriglobales > Acidobacteriaceae > Telmatobacter. The sequence continues at coordinate 4,167 of CAYVMS010000129.1, read as the reverse complement.
GTTCAGTTCAGGAACTGCCGGTACACCAAAGTCAGCTTTCGAGCCAGGAGAATTATGGCGTATCCTTCCACTTGGGTGTTCCGGTGGAGGTTTTGGCCACTGCCTCTTGACCTCAGACCGGTTTTCACTCAAGAATAGCGGAGAAGCACAACAAAAGACCGTCATCCTGCAATTTGATACGTATGAAAGAGAGGAGGCCGCCATGCCGAGCTGCCCTGAATGCGAGAACGATCTGGACATCGAAATGGACGAAGTGGCCGAAGGCGATGTAGTCGCCTGCGACGAATGTGGAACGGAATACGAGGTGGTAGGCGTTGAACCGCTGGAGCTGGTAAGGGCGGGCGATGACCTGGACGACGACGAGGATCTGCTCGGCGAGGAAGAGGAATAAAGAGTGAGGTTCAATCGCACGAGTTTGGCGGTCGGGATTGCATTTGCCCTTCTGGCCTCCGGTTTGCTTCCAACGGCGTCACGGATTAGCCAGAGCGGATTGAGTTTGGGCCCCGTCTGTGCTCAGGCGCAGAACCTAGGTCAGCGCGTGGTCATGGGCGCAGTGGTCGACGCGAATTCCGCAGCGGTAGTCGGGGCTACAGTTTTCCTCAAGGACTTGAAGACCAAGTCCATTCGCAGCTACACAACCGCAGACAAGGGCCGCTTCCAGTTCGCGCAGGTCAACATGTCACAGGATTACGATCTCTGGGCCGAGAAGGACGGCAAAAAGACCGCCGTCAAGACCGTCAGCTCCTGGGACGCGCGCAAGCAGTTCGAGGTTGAACTCAAGATGAAGTGAGCGGGGCCGGCGGCATCACGTGAATGCCGCCGTGATCTTACCCCTCCAGCTTCTTCGTCACCAGCTCGTTGAGCAGGGCCGGATTGGCTTGGCCCTTTGACGCCCTCATCACCTGGCCAACAAAAAATCCAGCCATGGTCTTCTTGCCTGCGCGATACTGCTCCACCTGTTTGGGATTGGCGGCGATGACCTCGTCGATCAGCGATTCGATGGCCGAGGCGTCGGTAATCTGCTCAGGCTTTTCCCGCTCGTAAACAGCGCCAAAATCCTCGCCTTTTTCAAAACACACGTCGAAGAGTTGTTTAAGCTGCTTGGAGCTGATCTTGCCCTCGTCAAGCAGATCGGCGGCCTGCACGATTCCGGCCATCGAGACGGGTGACTGCGCCTGCTCGAGTCCAAGAGTCTTCAACCGTCCGCCCACCTCGTTGAGCAGCACGTTGGCCACGCGGCGGGGATTGCGGGCGGTCCTGGCCGCAGCCTCGAAGCGGTCTGCGAACTCGCGCTCGGCCGTCAGCGTGAAAGCGTCTTTACTGGTGATTTCGTACTCGGCGATCATGCGGGCGCGGCGCGCCTCAGGCAGCTCCGGGAGCTTTTTCCGCGTCTCTGCCAGAAACTCAGGCGAAACGATCAGCGGCGGGAGATCCGGCTCGGGAAAGTAGCGGTAATCGTGCGCCTGCTCCTTCGAACGCATCGAATAAGTCCGGCCTTCGCCAGCGTTCCATAGGCGGCTCTCCTGCACGATGTGCCCGCCGGACTCAATCACTTCAATCTGCCGCTCGATCTCGTATTCGAGAGCCAGGCGCACGAAGCGGAAGCTGTTGACGTTCTTCACCTCGACCTTGGTCCCGAACTTCTCCGCGCCCTTGAGCCGCACGCTCACGTTGGCATCGCAGCGCAGCGAGCCTTCTTCCATATTGCAGTCCGAAACGCCGCTGTAGAGCAGAATCTCCTTCAGCCTGGTCAGGTATTCAAAGGCCTCGTCCGGTGTGCGCATATCGGGGTCAGAGACGATCTCAGCCAGCGGCGTTCCGCAGCGGTTCAGGTCGAGATAGGTGTGTACATTGGAGTCGGCAAAGCCATCGTGAATGCTCTTGCCGGCATCCTCTTCCATGTGCAGGCGGGTAATCCCGATCCGTTTTGTCGTGCCGTCCGCTGTCGGCACGTCGATCCAGCCGTGCTCGGCGATCGGCTTGTCGAATTGCGAGATCTGATAGCCCTTTGGCAAGTCGGGATAGAAGTAGTTTTTGCGCGCAAAGATGGAGCGCTCGCGCACCTCGCAGTTGATGGCCAGCGAGGCTAGCGTGGCAAACTCGACGGCCTTTTCGTTGAGCACCGGCAGCGCTCCCGGCAGCCCCAAGCACACCGGGCAGATATTGGTGTTCGGAGCCGAACCAAAATGATTGGCGCAACCGCAAAAGGCCTTGGTGGCTGTGAGCAGTTGCACATGGACCTCGAGTCCGATCACGGGCTCGTACTTGGCCATAACGTCGGGCGATAGCGTAGCGGCAGGCATATCTGAATTCTAGCGCGAATCAAAGCGGAGTCGCCGCGAGTGCACGAACACGTTAATAAGCCAGTAACTGCCAGTTTGCCGGTTGCACATCCAGAATGGGCACAACCGATGGAGTTCGAGGCCCAATCCCCTGTCGGCTCTCGGCGTCGCATGTTGTCAAAATAATTAACTGCGGGGTTTTGAAAATAAATAAGGGTGGGGGAGGGGTACCCGCTTCTGGTTGGCGGTGAAAGGCGGCTCGATGAGCCGCCTCTTCCTGACTTTTTATTGTGCGCCAATCGCAAGAAATTATCAGCAATGCGCTTCGGGATTATTTCGCGGTCTTCCTGGTGTCAGAATCCAAGGCACCCGAAGACCCGCTCATTGCGATAGGACAGCGGGCACAGCTTGTCAAGGTTTTTAAAGGCTTTTCGGGGCTAATGAGCGGACCACTCACCGAGTGGTGCAATGTCCGTCTTGCCGGTCATCCTCTCACGATCCTTAAAGGCGCCCAACGGCGCTTCGTTCACGCCACGGCGAACGGCCGGTCGTACGTCCAAAATGTGATGGTTGAACGGGTGAATAGAAGCTTGTGCGCTCCAAGCCTATTTGTTGTCGAGACTTCGTCCCTCGATGGGGTGAAATCGACGGTTTTCGAGAAAGGACGCGTTCAGTTCGATGCCAGCGTTCAACCAATAGTCTTCAAGAACCAGATCGCTATGCCACTTCTCCAGAACCTGCAACTCTGCCACCGCCTCTTCGGCAACCATATTTTTCCGGGTAATATAGATCAAATCATAGGTATTGAGGCGGCTCATGTAATCCCGTAGACCATCCAGGTTCTTGTCTCCGTCAGCAAGCAGACCGGCCTGCGTCTGGTAGATATTCGCATACTCCTGCGCTTCGTCATAGGGCATATAGGCGATTGCCCCGGTAGCCTGCGCAGTCTTCCATGCCGTGTCGGTTAGCTGGAGCGAATTCACCTCGATATTTTTCTCTTTTTCCTCCTTGGGCTGCCGCTCCTTGGGGCTGTCGGGATGATTCCGGACATATCGAGCTGCAATAGTATTCGATTGAATCGCATCTTCCAGCTTCTGCCGGCGTGGCTGGTATTTCTTCATCGCTTGCAGGTTGGTCTGAATCTCCGTTCGCAGCGCGGCACGGGCTTCCTCGGCCAGATGTACATGATGGCGCCATTCCACACAGCTCTCAATCTGCGTGGCGATCAGAAGCCCGACGGTGATGGTGAGCAAGTGGAGAAAGAACTCCAAAACGCTATGCAACGGTTTGTGGGGTGCATGAACATCAAGCATCGGTCAGCTAAATCCTTTCAGGCACAACTTCGAGAACGTCTCCACCACGGAAACCGCTAATACGTGCGGAGTTGAATCCAAACCATCTTATCTCACCAACTCGTCTCGATTGAGCGTATATGGGCTACGGCTGGCTCAATCGGGATCGTTATCTCTAGGTTCGGGTCGGTTGGTCGGCTATCCGGAGATTGTAAGGTAGTTACGAGAAAGAAAAAGCGAAAAGAGGCGATTAATATAAGCATTGTCAAGACATCGAGAAGACATGACCCTTGGCGGCATTTAGGGCGTAATCCTGATGATACCTGTAACGAGCAGAAAACATTACTGTTATTCACGTTCTTGTTGCACTACATGTATCGGTTGCAGGATTCTGGCTGGAGCCGATTGCGAAATTATGTAATTGCCGGACAGAACTGCAACATAGGATTTCAGTATCGTGGTTGCGGGGAAAGCTATGAAAGTAACGAACTCCCTGCGACAGGCCGCTAGCCTGAATAATGCACGAAGCAGTATGCAACGAAAGCCTGATGTGCTACAAACATGTTGACTAGACAGTATTTACAGCACAAAAG
>CAYVMS010000128.1:0-10001 GCA_964452615.1 uncultured Occallatibacter sp. | reverse complement strand
GCGCGGCGTCCCACATCGGGGTTGGCTCCGGCGCCGAGGCCGGAGGTGAGCCGAACGCCAAGCTGGAGTTTTACCGGAGCATGAGAGGCTTTGAGCGCCTGCACGTCGGTGTTGGCGGCGATGAACTCGACGCCCTCCATGTGGGCCTGGATCATGCGATTGACGGCGTTGCCGCCACCGCCGCCCACGCCGATGACCTTGATGCGCGCGCCGCGCGGGGTCTCTTCGTGATATTGAATGCGCATCTCTGCGGTTTCGCTTTTTTGCGGTTCCATCTGGGATCCGGTCTCCTGACTCATCTCGATCACGTCCACGCCTCAAAGTTTCCTGCAAAGATGGCGCGCAGCTTTGAGAGCAGATTGTTGCTCTCAGCAGCGCGGTTGACCCTGGTACGGTGAGCATATAAGAGCATGCCAATAGCGGTTGAAAATCCAGGATGAACCAGTTCGCCGGGCATATTGGATAGACGCACGGGGAGTCCGGTTCGGGCCGGGACCCGCAGTTGGCTCTCGGCAACATCGAGCATTCCCGGCAGCATGGCTCCGCCGCCGGTGAGCACGCAACCAGCTCCAAGAGCCTCCATCACACCGCCCTGGCGCAGGCTTTCCTTCACGTAATACATAAGTTCGCGGGCGCGCGGCTCAAGAATCTCGGCGATGGTGCGCAAGCGCAGTGTCTGCGGCTGCGGATTGGCAATCTCGATCTCGGCAAGCTGGGGCACGGCTGTGACCACGCAGTGGCCGTATTGGCGCTTCAGTTCTTCGGCCTGCGTCACTGGCATTTGCAAGCCTACCGCGAGGTCGTTGGTAAAGTGCTGCCCGCCGATGGGAATAGAAGCAGTGTGCGCGACCGCGCCCTCGAAGAAGACCACCAGGTCGCTGGAGTGTGCGCCGATGTCGACAAGGCAAACGCCCAACTCCCGCTCGTCGGCTGAGAGGGTCGCCTCGGCTGAAGCAATCGATTCAAGAACGGCCTCGGTGACTTCGAGGCCAGCGCGATTGGCGCATGTAACGGTGCTCTGCAAGGCGCTGCCAGAGCAGGTGGCAATGTGCAAATCCACCTCAAGCTTCTTGCCCACCATGCCGACCGGATCAAAGATGCCCGGCTGGTCGTCAAGGATGAACTGGCGGCGCAACAGGTGCAGGATTTCGCGGTCAGGGGATCTTTCCACAGCCCGCGCACGCTCGACTGCGTTCCGCACGTCTTCCTTGTCGATCTCGCGCATACGGCCGCCCAACTCGATTCCGCCGTTGGTATTGAGGCCGCGAATATGAGGTCCACCAATGCCCACGACGCATGAATCGATATTGGCGCGCGCCACACGCTCGGCCTGCTCGCTGGCCGCCTTTACTGCTTTGGCGGCCGGGGCAAGCTCGGCGATTAACCCCTTGCGCATTCCCACCGACTCTGCGAGCCCGTGCCCGCAGTAGCGCAGCGCGCCTTCATTTTGCTCCGCCGCCAGCACACGGGTCCACGAACTGCCGATGTCCAGCACAACAATCAGGTTTTCCAGGTTTTGGCTCATCGCGCTCACTGGCCCTGCCCGGCATTGACAGCCGTCTGGGAGGTTCGGGCGGTCTTTTGCCTGGTGATGTTGAGCGCGGCGCGTTTGGCCTCCGCACGCTTCTTGTTCTGCTGGATAATCCTGGCTTTCGCCGCGGCGGCTTTCAGGGCTTTTGCTTTCTTCTGAGCCGCTGCGGTCTTCGCCGAGGTCGTAACCTTCGCTACAGGCTTCGCCTTGGCAGAGGACTGAGAGTGCCCGGCGGCTGGTTTAGCCCCCTGGTATTGGTCTTTCGCGCTTTGGGTTTGGTCTTTCGCCGGTTCGGCCGCAGCCTGTCCTTTATCCGCAACCTGCCCGTCCGGTGTCTTGTCGTCACCGGCGTTGGCTGTTGTCTGGTCGTTGGCTGCGGCTTGAGCTACATCGGTGCCTGATGCCATCTCCAGCACGACTTTCTGGTCGTAGCGCAGGTCTACCGATGCCAGCTTGGGATACTGCTGCCGCCACTCGGCGATGTGCGCTTTGTAGCGCTGATAACGCTCCAGGAAGCTGTCTTCGCCAAAATGGACAAGTACATCGCCCCCCTGCTCGGGCATCAGCACCTGAGCGTCCTCGGTGTCGGTCAGGTCGATCTCGGAGATCTGCTCCGAAGTGCGCTGATTGTTCGAATCAAGCTCTGCCAGCAGACGCTGATAGACCGCCATACGCGCCTTGCGCTCGGCCGGCGAGTCACTGGCTGCGATGCCCGTTACCACCGGAAAAGAGTAGTGGTGCTGCGCCATCATTGCAGCCGGCATGGTGAGCAGAACACCGCTCGCATCCACCAGGCCGATCTGCTGCCCCTGGCGCACAAAGGCCACTGGCTGGCGCTCCACCACCAAGATGCGAACCCGATCAGGAAGCAGGCGCATGACGGTGGCTTTTTCGATCCAGGGAATCTGTTCCAGTTGCTTGCGCCGTTCATTGATCGGGACAAAGAAGATGTTGCGCCCGATGTCTTCACCGAAGACGGGCAGCATTTGGGAGCGGCTGACCTCGGTTAGGCCTGTGGCTTCGATATTGCTTGCGCCGTCGATGCGGAAACGACTGTCGCGGCTGAGATAGGTTTTAAAAAGATAGGCCGAGGTGGCGAAGCCGCCCAGCACAGTGAGTGCAACGAGAGCGAGAAATACGCGACCCGCCGTACTCGCCGGACGATACCAGAGGTTCGCACGGTCCTGATGCGAACGGCCAAGGCGCTGCCCGCCAAGGCCTCCACCTAGGCGCGGCATATCGTCCTCGTCCAGATCCGCCATCTCCAGCGGCATGCCAGGCAGTGCGCGTCCCGTTGGGGGAACACCCTGCTGCACGCGCCGGAGACGGAGCTCCGCTGACGCTTGATCTTCCCACACGGGGGGACGGTTTTTGCTTACGCTGTCTATCGTCACGCCTGAGCAAGGTCGTGAGAATCGCCAGCTTTCACTATAGCCCGGGCGTAGCCCGCTTTTTTCCGCAGCGCGCCAAAAGGAACCCGCAGGGTTACGGGCTCTAGTCTGTTTCTTGAATTCTCTTCCGATAAGCTTCAGGAGTTTCGATGTGGAATGCGGTCTTCCTGGCCAACGCCAGCAAATCCTGATCTCCCGTCACAAGCAGTTCGGCTTTCCCGCTTTGCGCCAGGTCGAGGTAAAGCTGGTCGTTTGCGTCCCTGCATGTCAGGGGGCAACTCTGAATGATTTCGACGGTCTCACAAAAGGGAAGATAGTCAGCCAACAGCTCGAGGCGGTCTTCGAGCGAGAGATGAAACTTAGGATATTGGAGAACTCGCGCGAGTTCGCTGGCCGAGGACCGCGATATCAAAGGGATACAATTGCCCTCACTCCAATGTGATCGCAGCCAGGACAGACGGCCGCTCGAAAACAAGAGGGCAGACAAAACCACATTGGTGTCGAAGACGACGCGCTGGATCACTCACGGCCTCTGAGTTTCTTGCGCCCCTATTTCAGGTGATCCGGTTCCATGCGCCCAATTCACGGCGGCAACCACATCCTGCTCTCCGATACCAAGTTGCGCAAGCTTCTGGCGCACTTCCGCTGCACGACTCCGCTGAAGTGGCCGAAGGACGATGCACGCCCCATCCGTGCTGACATCGAAGTACTCGACTCCCGTGAAGCGGGTGACCACCGATTTAGGGAGAGTGAGCTGGTTCTTGACAGTCATCTTGGCCAGCATGATTCCCTCCATTAAGGAAACAAGGAAATCTTACCACATCTCTTACGCCCACTGCAAGGTATGCACTGAGTCTGCGGGCAGATCGAGTGCGAGGGACTGAGAGCCTAGTACCAACTGAACCCGCTTCTCCGGGCCGCGATTGGCCAGCACAACAACGAAACTGCCGTCAGGATTGCGGAAACCTGTGTGCGAGATGGTGTCCGTGCCTCCCTGGGCAGCGTTTTCGCCAATGCCATTTGTCTGAAAGACCTTCGCTCCCCGGCGAACATGCTTGGAATAGTGCGCAAAAGCCCAGTATTGTCCGCTTCGTGTGACCTTCTTTGAAGCATTGTCGATTGTGACCACGCCGCCGCATGGGAAGGGGCCAAGGTTCGGTTTTCCCTTTTCGTCGAGTGCAATATTCCAGGCGGTAATCGACCGCGCCCAGTTACGCAGGATGCCGTTGTAGGTCTCGGCCCACTTGGTGAAGTCGGTCTGGTAATCGGAATCGGTGATCATCGGGCCGCCCTCAGTCCAGTAAGCGTTCTTTTGCGGGAAAGCTTCGTGGACACGGGTCATGGCCGACGGCTCACCAACATAGCCATGCCAGGCGATGCCGTCGATATACTCGGCTGCGCCGGGAACGCTCAGTTCGTCGATGGCCCGGCCCCACAGGTTGTAGTTGTGGTCCAGCACCCAGATCTTGGTAGAACTGCCGGCCTTGCGCAGAGCGGGGCCGAGGAACCTCTGAACAAACTCAATTTCATGTTCCTGTGCCCATAGGCAGGCGGGCATGTTGCCATCCTGCTCGGCATCGGTCTCGTTTTGCACGGTGACCGCATCGATGGCGACACCTTCTGCCTTGTAGGCGTCAAGGAACTTGAGAAAGTAGCGGGAGTACGGTTCGAGGTTGTGTCTGCGCATGGCCCCGCCGAGAAGGGAGTTGCTGGACTTCATCCATCCCGGCGGAGACCAGGGTGAGGAGAAGAGAAAGAGCTCCGGATTCGCTTTGCGCGCTTGAAGCAGCATGGGCAAGATGTAGGCTTTGTCGTGATCGATGGAGAACTTCTTGAGTTCGGGATCGGGCTCGGCGCTCTCGTCGAAGCTGTAGACGCTCCTTGAATAGTCACTTGAACCTATGCAGGTGCGGCAAACATTCAGGGCCATCTCGCCGGGAGCGAAGAGCTCGTGCATGATCTCTTCGCGCGGAACGTCGGGCATCTGGCTGAGCACATAGCAGGCCGCATCGGTGAGCGCGGCTCCAAAGCCGAGGATCTCTTGCTTAGTAGCGCCAGGATCGAGTGAGATGGCGTCGGCGGCTATCTCCGTTGCGGGCTTCCAGGCAATCGGCTCGGCCTGCGCATAACGCCGGTCGCGAAAGGTCGACCAGACGCGAACCAGAGCAGTTGAGCCGGCTGCACCAGCCCATGCCGGAATACTTTTGGAGACTGCCAGTACCGCAGCCGTGGCTGAAGCTGCCTGCAAGAACTTTCTGCGTGAACTCTGCGCCATTTCAGACTCCTGGATATGCAGATGTGATTGCGGACCAAATGATAACAGCGCGGGCGAAGCGCGGTCTAAGCTGGCCCGAGTGCCGCGAGAATCTGCGGAGCCAACTGGCTGACGTTGCCTGCGCCAAGAGTGAGAATCAGGTCGCCCTCTCGGGCTTGTGCGGCAACGGCTGCAACGGCTGCGGGGAAGTCCGAAACGAACTGAACCTTCGGCCCTGCAATCTTTGCGGCAAGACGCTCGGCCGTTACGCCGGGAATTGGCTCTTCGCTGGCGGCGTAAATGGGCAGAACAATAACAGTGTCCGCATTGACGAATGCGCCTGTGAACTGGTCCATCAGATCAAGTGTGCGAGTGTACCGATGGGGCTGGAAGAGGACGTGAATGTGCTGGTGGCCGCATTCGCGCGCGGCGGCCAGCGTTGCGTGAATCTCGGTGGGATGGTGGCCGTAATCGTCGACCACTGTCACGCCGCGAGCCTTGCCGCGAAGTTGGAAGCGGCGATCCACACCGCGAAAGTGGCTAAGTCCCAACGCTATCTTGTCGCTGGAGATGTCGAGCTGATGCGCGATGGCAACGGCGGCGGTGGCATTGAGGACGTTGTGGTGGCCGGGGACATTCAATTCAAATGGGCCGAGCGGACCGGCGGCGGTGGTGACCTGGAAGCTGGCGAAGCTTCCCTGCCCTGCCCCAAGAAATTCGAGGCGATAGTCGGCCTCGGGTGCCACTCCATAGGTAAAGATGCGGCGACGCGCGCGAGGCAGAATCGCCGCGAGCAGCGGATTGTCGATGCAGGCGGTGACCGCGCCATAAAACGGCAGCTTGTCGATGAATGTGAGGAAGGCCTGCTCGACATCGGCCATGTCGCGGTAGCAGTCCATGTGTTCGCGGTCGAGGTTAGTGACCACGGCGAGGATGGGCGAGAGCTTGAGGAAGGAGCGGTCGCTCTCGTCGGCCTCGGCTACGAGATATTGCGAGCTGCCCAGCTTGGCGTTGGAGCCGAGAGCATCGACGCGTCCTCCCACAACCACGGTGGGATCGAGCCCGCCTGCCGCAAGGACGCTAGCAACCATCGACGTCGTAGTTGTCTTGCCGTGCATGCCGGCGATGGCGATGCCGTACTTGAGGCGCATCAACTCGGCCAGCATCTCGGCGCGCTGAATCACGGGAATCTTGCGGGTGCGAGCCTCAACTACTTCAGGATTGGTCGCCGAAACCGCGGAACTGGTGACGACGACTGTTGCTCCGGCGATGTTGGCGGCATCGTGGCCTTCGTAGATCGTTGCACCCATCTGTGCGAGGCGGTCTGTGACCGGTCCACGGCGCAGATCGGAGCCCGAGACCTTGAAGCCGAGGTTGAGCAGAATCTCGGCGATACCGCTCATGCCGATTCCGCCGATGCCGATGAAGTGCGCGTGCTGTGAGGTGGCAAACATTTAGGTTGAAACTCAACTTTACCACCACCAGCGATTGGGCAGGCACCTGCGGTGCGGCCAACTGCTCGCTATCCGCTCGCATGAGGTTCGTGGTATCCCACCCATTCCGCGATCAAGCTGCGGAATGGATGGGTCACCCGGCATTCCAGGTGGCATTCCCGCCTGGCAGGAACGACTCATCCGACACCCTCGAAAATCTCCGGAACTTTCCTCCGTTGGTTCGCGTAAGGGCCTGAAGGAGGAAACCTTGAAATTAATTCGTCTCGTTTCAATCGTCATGCTAAGTGTGTGTGCTGTTGCACTCGGACAATCTTCCGACAAGCCTGTTACCCTTTCCGATGCGCAGAAGCCTGCTGCCAAGCCCGTTGCCAGTTCCGATGCGCAGAAATCTTTCGACCTGCTGAAGACTCTAGCGGGGACTTGGAAAGGTCCGATAACGACGGACAATCCTGCCTGGGGCACGGACCAGTTGATGCCCCTTTCCATCCGCGTTGCATCGCATGGAAACGCGTTGATTCACGAGTTGAGCACGCCTGGTCCAGAGGTCACCGTTTTCTATCTCGACAGCGATCGCCTGACGTTGCTTCACTACTGCGATTTTGGCAACAGGCCGCATTTGGTGGCTCGGCCCTCAGCGGATGGGAAGACAGTGGAGTTCGATCTGGTGGATGCCCCCGGCAGCAACCAGGTGGGGCATGTGAGCCACGCCGTGTTCACCATCATCGACGCAAACCATCACATAGAAGACTGGACGTTCACGCTGGCGAACGGCACACTTGTGCACGGCCATTTGGATTTCAAGCGGGTTCAGTAACGTTTCAATCGCGAATCGTCCGGGGTGGAGGGTTGATGCCTCTGGATAACATCTCGGTAATCATCACTCTGCCCGGATGGTCGCATATCCAGAATCTGCACCAGTGCTGACGAGAAGTCTTTCGCGAGTCGAGTTATCAACCCCGCTTATCAAGAAAGTTGCGGAAGTTTATTTTTCTCTGAATGCGCAACCTTTGGTTTGAAACTCTGTTGAACATGACATAACCGGCACGCTGCAGAGGCAGAAACAGACAAGCCTCAAGCGGAGAGAAGCCGGGGCCGGAGTTATAAATCAATACCGGCAGGGACGGAGGAGTTATGGGCAGCATGAAGAGTTGGATGCTTGGAGCAGCTATGGTGGTTGCCGGATTGGTCGCGGGAGCGACAACAGCCCAGGCGGCCGAGTTTGGAGTTTATGTGCGCGGGCCGGTGGCCCCAGTGGCTTATGTTGCGCCCGCTCCCGGACCGGGGTACTTCTGGGTAGGCGGCTATCGTGCGCACGGCTATTGGTATCCGGGGCGCTGGGAGTTTCGCGGGGGGCGGCGCTTCGACGGCCGTCACTACGATCACTTCCGCCGGTGGTAAGTAGCTAGTTACCGATGGCGCTTCAAGCGGCCTCTCCTGATTGGAGAGGCCGCGATGTCTTGCGAAGCGAGCCTCGTCGCTTCCCACCCATTCGCCAGAAAAAAGGCGAATCGATGGGGCACCCGAGGCTTTATGTCGTTTGAAAGTGGACTAGCTGGCAATGAGCGTTGGGCGATGGCGGCGGGTGAGCAATGGCATGACCTGAGCCAACCCCGCATCGACAGTGAGGCCGTATTTGGCGCGCAGATCGTCAACCTTACCGTGCTCAATGAACTTGTCAGGCCAGCCGATGCGGACGACCGAAAGCGTGCTGCCCATCTCTTGAAGAGCCTCAATGACTGCGGAGCCGAAGCCGCCCATCTTGACATGATCTTCAAAAGTGACAAATGCGGCGACACGGCCCGCGTACTCGGCGAGCATCTCGCGGTCGAGTGGCTTGATGAAGCGTGGATTGATGACTGCGGCGGAGATGCCTTCGCCCTCCAGGCGTGCGGCGAGTTGCAGCGCATAGGCTGTCATTGGCCCGAGGCCAAGAATCGCAACGTCGGAGCCATCCTGGAGCACTTCAGCTTTGCCGACGGGTATGATCTGTGGCTCGGCCTTTAGAGCGACGCCGGGCACTGCGCCGCGGGGATACCGAATGGCGCTCGGGCCCGGAAGCTGCACGGCTGTGGCCATCATATCGGCGAGTTCATCTTCATCTTTGGGAGCCATCAAGACCATCTCGGGGACGCCGCGCAAATACGCAATGTCAAAGAGGCCGTGATGCGTTGGACCATCGTCGCCGGAGAGGCCAGCGCGATCCATGCAGAAGAGCACAGGCAGCTTTTGCAAGGCTACATCGTGAACGATGGGGTCAAACGCGCGTTGTAGGAAGGTCGAATAGATGGCGCAGACTGGGCGGTAGCCGCGCGTCGCCATTCCTGCGGCAAAGACGACCGCGTGCTCCTCGGCGATGCCTACATCAAAGTAGCGCTTGGGATGATGCGGCCGGAAGAGGTCGAGGCCGGTGCCGTTTGGCATGGCGGCGGTAATCGCCACGATGCGCTCGTTCTTGTTGGCTAGGCTTGTAAGCGTGTTGGCGAAAACCTCTGCCCAGGTTAGCTGGCCGACGATCTTCGTCTCGCCGGTGTCGGCGTTGTAGGGGCCAAGGCCGTGGAACTTCTTCTGTCCAACGAGCGCCGGCTCGTAGCCGCGTCCCTTTTGCGTGAGCACATGAAGCAGCACCGGGTGGTTCTCGGCCTTGAGAAACTTGAAGCTCTCGACCAGGAGCGGAATGTTGTGGCCGTCGATGGGGCCAAAGTATTGCAGGCCGAACTCTTCAAAGAGGATTGAGGGCCACAACATGCTCTTGGCCGCCTCTTCGGCGCGGCGCGCGACCTCGATTGCAGTTTTGCCACCCAGGCGCTCGATAATGCGATGGGCCGACTCGTGCAGATTTTTGTAGTGCTCGTTAGTGACGATCTTATGGAAGTAGCGTGCGATGGCGCCGACGTTGCGGTCGATGGACCACTCGTTGTCGTTGAGCACGACGATCATGCGCTTGGTTTGTTCGGCGATGTTGTTGAGGGCCTCGAAGGTAACGCCATTGGTGAAGGCCGCGTCTCCGGCGACGGCGATCACATGCTCTTTGCCTCCGGCCAAGTCGCGCGCGACGGCCATTCCCAGCGCGGCCGAGAGGGCCGTACCGGCGTGCCCCGCGCCATAGCAGTCGTGCTCGCTCTCGGTGCGCAGCATAAAGCCGTTAAGCCCGCCAGGCTGGCGAATCGTCTCAAAGCGCTCGACGCGGCCAGTGAGTAGCTTATGAATGTACGCCTGGTGGCTGACGTCGAAGAGAAGTTTGTCTTCCGGAGTGTTGAAGACGGCGTGGATAGCCAGAGTGAGTTCGACGACGCCGAGGTTGGGGCCAAGATGGCCGCCGGTCTTCGAGAGCGTCTGGATGAGGAACTCGCGAATCTCCTCGGCCAACTCGG
>CAYVMS010000127.1:0-10047 GCA_964452615.1 uncultured Occallatibacter sp. | reverse complement strand
CCTACCAGCTACCCCAGGCCCTGCTGATGTAATCGGCCAGCGTCATCGAAATTAGAACCAGAAACATGAATATGCCCGAGAAGACAGTCAGCTTTGTCAGCTTGCTTGAGTACTTCACGTGCATGAAGAAGAGCACCACCAGCATCGCTTTCGCCGTAGCGATAGCCAATGCGATGATAGGATTCCAGGGGCCTAACTCAAGAAACGATGCCCAGACTGTGAGCCCGGTGCCCACAAGCAGCGAGAACAGAATGACCACGTAGACGCCGGGGCCAACGATGTGATGTCCGCCGTTATGCGCGCGTTCGTTAGGTTCGCTCATTCGGTCTATCCTCTGCCTCCCACTCTTATCCGCCGTCCGCTGCTCCCTAGTCCCTGCTCTTATTGATGCCTGCTGATCAGATAGAGCAAAGCAAATAGATAGATCCACACAATATCGACGAAATGCCAATAGAGTCCGAAATTCTCAACAAACGTCACGTGGCCTGACGTGTAAGCCCCAGCTCGTGCGCGGACGATCATAAATGCCAGAATCGCGATGCCGATAATCATGTGCAGAGCGTGCATACCGGTCATGGCGAAGTAGAGCGAAAAGTAGACTTCGGTGTGGCGTGCCATGTCCGCCCTGAGTGGCTTGTCGTGGTACTCCTTGAAGATCTCAGGATCGGATGCTGGATCGGTAAACGAACTGAGGCTATAGTGGAAGCCGGGAACGTGATGCTTCTCGATCTTCTCCGAGTACTCGATGGTCTTGATGCCGAGGAAGCCCAACCCCAGGATGAAAGTCAGCGAAAGGCAGAGGACCAGGCCCTTTCGCCGCCCCGTCTCCGCGCACCATACGCCCATCGCCATGGTGAAACTGGACAGGATCAGCACCACTGTGTTCGTCGTTCCCCAGATCACATTCAGCTGATGCGAACCCGCGACAAAGGCGGGGTAGTACCAGTTGCGATAGATCAGGTACGCGGTAAAGAGTCCACCAAAAAACATGACTTCAGTCAACAGGAAAAGCCACATGGCGAAGTTCGTGGCGTCCGCCTGCTGATCGGTGGAGTTGAAATGATGGCGCAGATAAGCGGGGTGCTGATCGTGCGGACTGTCAGCACTGTCAGCCTTGTAGTTGACCTCGTCGGTCTTGGGGGCAATCAGCGGGCTATCCGGCACTGGTCACCTCCTCTTCCTTCGTAGCCTCTTGCTGCCTCTCCAGCCACGCGTAGTCATAGGCCTCGTGGTCCATCACCGGCTGCACGGCGAAGTTCTCGGTCAGCGGCGGTGATTGCGTCTGCCACTCGAGTCCCGTCGCCTGCCAGGGATTGTTACCCGCGATTTTGCCGTACTTCAACGACCAGAGTAGATAGAGGACCGGTAGCAGATACCCGACGCCGAGAATGGTTGCGCCGGCGGTCGAGAAAACATTCAGCACCTGGAACTCCGGCGGATAGGAGGCGTAACGCCGCGGCATACCGAGCGTGCCAAGGATGAACTGCGGGAAGAAGGTCAGGTTGAAACCGACGAAGGTGATCACAGCCGCCATCTGTGAGATCTTTTCCGGATACATGCGTCCGGTGATTTTGGGCCACCAGAAGTGAAGGCCCGCCAAAAATGCCATCAGCATCCCGCCCACCATCACGAAATGGAAGTGAGCTACGATGAAATACGTCTCGGTCAAATGGATGTCTGTGCCCGATGTGCCGAGAAAGACGCCGGTCATGCCACCGATGGTGAAGAGGCCCAGAAAGCCAAAGGCGTAAAGCATCGGCGTCTCAAACGTGATCGACCCCTTGTAAAGCGTGAACGTCCAGTTGAAAATCTTGATAGCCGACGGCACGGCCACCAGCATGGTCAGCAGCGAAAAGACCAGCACGGCGTAATTCGAGATGCCCATGATGAACATGTGATGAGCCCACACGAAAAATCCGAAGACTGCGATGGCTACTGAAGAAAACGCGACCGCCGTGTATCCGAAGACGCGCTTGCGGCTAAAGGTCGAGATGACCTCAGAGATAACGCCCATGCCTGGCAGAATCATGATGTAGACGGCCGGATGCGAGTAGAACCAGAAGAGGTGCTGAAACAGCAGAGGGTCGCCGCCCTTCGTCGGATCGAATACGCCGATGCCCAGGGTGCGCTCCAGAGCAACAAGCACAATCGCGATGGCAACCACAGGCGTCGCCAGCACCATCAGGATGCTTGCCGCATAGTGCGACCAAACAAACAAAGGCAGCCTGAACCAAGTCATCCCCGGCGCGCGCATCTTGTGAATGGTGACTATAAAGTTTAGCCCGGTAAAGATCGAGCTGAAGCCCGCGACGAAGACAGCTAGGCCTGTCGTCAGCACGTTGGTGTTTACATAATGCGTTGAAAGCGGCGTCGTGAAGGTCCAACCCGTGTCCACGCCGCCGGTCGCCATCGTGTAGATCGCCAGAATGCCGCCCGCCATGTAGAGATACCAGCTCAGTAGATTGATCTTGGGCAGCGCCAGATCCTTGGCCCCGATCATCATCGGGATCAGGAAATTCCCCAGCGTGGCCGGAACCGATGGTACAAGGAAGAAGAAGATCATGATGACGCCGTGCATCGTGAAGACTTTGTTATAAGTGTCGGTCGCCATAAGATCGGTCTGCGGCGTGAGCAGTTCGAGGCGGATCAGTCCCGCCAATGCCCCGCCTATGAAAAAGAAAAAGCTCAACGAGATCAAGTAGAGAATTGCGATTCGCTTGTGGTCGCCGGTGAGCAGCCAACTCAGCAGCCCATTCTCCCTGGTGATGAAGTTATCCTTGGGGATTCTGGCTGTCGATTGATCGGGAAGACTGACGATGGTGTCCGCGCTCATGGCTTCACCGTTCCTTTCGAGACTGGCACTTGGGCGGCGGGCTGCGCCTTACCTTCGTTCTCCGGCAGCAGATCGGTCGTATTCAACGTCTGTTGGATGCGGTAGCCGGAGTCGAGGTTCTTGATGTATTCAACCAGTGCGATCACGCCCTCCTCGCTGACCTGCCCCTGATAGGTAGGCATGATCGGCGCGTAACCCTGCGTCACATGTTGCGACGGATTCAAGATCGCCTCGCGCAGGTAAGCGTCATCGGCGGTGACCGTCCCTCCAGCCGAGAGAGCCAGTTTCGCGCCGTAGACGCCGGCTAGCGAAGGTCCGCGCGCATCGGGCCTCGTATTGTGGCAAGCCGCGCAACTCAAACTTGCAAACAGCCTCTCGCCGTTCTGCGCTAGCGATGCGCCGCTGGTAGAACTCGCCAGCCACTTCCTATAGTCCTCCGGCGTCAACACGACAATGTCGCCGATCATCTGCGAGTGATTTGTTCCACAATACTGCGTGCAAAACAAGTGATACGTACCCGGCGTCGTTGCTTCGAACCAGACAGTCGTGTACCGCCCTGGGATAGCTTCGCGCTTCACGCGAAATGCCGGAATCGAGAAGCTGTGAAAGACATCCTGCGAGATCAGCGTCAACTGAATCGGTATCCCTGTGGGTATGTGCAGCGCGTTGATCTCGTGCTGGCCGCCCGGATGCTCTGCCTTCCACATCCACTGCTTACCAACAACGTAGATGTTCATCGCGTTCGCCGGCGGCGTATAAACGCGGAAGTAAATCAGCGCGCCCCACACAAACATCACCAGAAACAACCCAAGCGGAATGATGGTCCATGTGGCTTCGAGCAGCGTCGATCCCTCGACCTGCACCGCAACCGGATGACGACTTTTGCTGTAGAGAATCGAAAAGCTGGTGACCAGCAGAACCACTATCGTCAATCCGATCAGGCTGACGAGAACCATAAAAAAGTACAGTGCATCCATCTGCGGCGCGACCTTCGACGCCTCCGGAGGGAAGAGCGCGAAGTTCGTCAGCCACTTGACGAGAAACTGCCAGATTACTGGACTGATATGGTTCATTCGTTATCCGTTCATCCTTGTTTCTGCCCTGTCTGGCCGCTCTTCCGGGCATCTCTGCGAAACATCGCAAGCATAAACCCTCCCAGTGAAAACACGGTCACGAGTCCGCCTAACTGCACGACCCGCGCAATGATCAGCGTGTGTTTGTTGACCGTCGGATCGTAGTGATAGCAGTAAGTGAGAATGTTATCCACCGGCGAACCGATGCGATTGGCCGAGGCCTCGACGAGCCCCAGCCGCAGATCCTTGGGCGAGTACTCGACGCCCATGTAATACTGCGCCAGCTTGCCCTCGGGCGTCACAATCTGAATTGAACTCGCATGAGCAAATTGCGTGAGCCGTCCATCGGGCCCAGGAATCTTGATATAACCGAAGCCCACCGCCTTGGTGAGCGTGTCGATGTTCTCCTGCGTGCCGGTCATGAAATGCCAGCCCGACGCTGTCTCGGGATGCCCGTAACGCTTCAGGTATACACGCTTCTTTGTCGCAGCAAGATCCGTTCCCTCGCTGGGATCGATGCTCACCACGATCACGTTGAAGTCTTTGCCGGGAACGAGCCTCACCATCTGTAATGCGCCCGTAAGTCCGTTCAACTCCTCCGAGCAAAGCATCGGACACTGGTAATAAACCAGCGCCAGTATTGCCGGTGTCTTGCCAAAGTAGCTGGCGAGTTGCACCTGTTTGCCTTGGTCGTCGGTGAAAGTCAGCCCTAGAGGAAGTTGCTCATTCAGCCGTTGCGCAATTCCAACCTTGTTCAAGATCGCCGGCGGCTTGTCGCTCACCGGCGCCATCTGCTTCTCGTCATAGCGCGAAACTTGCGCAGACGTCGACGGTGTAACCAGCGCCGCAGAGAGCGTTACAACGGCCATCGCCGCACCGTACCAGATTCTTCGCATTGTGCCCTTGCTTCGCATAATGTCTTCTTTCCTTGTTGGGCGCTCCGCCTGCGCCGCGTTCTTGTCTTTGCGGCTAGGGTGGGATACAACGAACTCCAACAACCATTCAGGCATCTCTACTTGTGCTGTCCAGCTTCAACCTTCTGTGCCGCAGCCTGATCCAGTTCGTATCCGGTGCGAGCGAATCCAGTAGTCAACGGTACGGCCACAACCGTCTTCTCATCTCCAGTCATCAGCGGCGCCTGTTCCACCGGTGGGGCCACCGGCAATCCCCGCTGCGCCAGCAGTTCCATTGCACGCTCAATGGGAATCCTCACCTTGCCCTGCGATTGATCGGCCCAACTATAGTTGTTCAGCAGCAGATCCTCCCGCGCATGCAGGTCGGCCACATCCTGGTTGCCGTCGTCGGTCTGCACTCGCGGTGTTGGAAAGGTCTGGGTCATCTCGGCGATCTTGTTCTGCATCTCTGGATTGTTAGGCATGTCGCCCAGCGGACGCACATCCACTGTCTGTGCCCATTTGCTGCGAGGCCCGTCCTCCTTGGCCATACGCGCATTGATCGCCTTGCCGATGCCATAAGCCAGCAGCGCCGTCACCCCGGCAAAGAAGCAAAGCGCGAGCAAAAACGTCACCACGCCCGAGACGCGAACGTCACTGGATTCGAAGCCCTTCGAAGCGTCGACTTTCTCCGGTTTGTGATCTTCCGGCTCGAGTGGATTATGCGTGGGCATGTTCAGGCTCCAATATCTCCGCGAGATGCGGATCGTTCGTCTGCACCAGTGGCCGCGTCTTCAACTGCGTGCAGAAATAGGCCACCCAGAAGGCCACCATCGCCACCGGCACAACCGCGTATTCAAGAATCCCCCAACTGAAATGCAGATTGCGCGCCGCGTCTTTGAAGTTAGGTTCGATCAGCCAGAACAAATCGAAGGCGCGTGCAAAGACCATCCATTGGCAGACGAGGAGCAGTCGCTTCTTATTGCGTTTCAAATCGCGCGAGAGGAGCAGCGTGAATGGAATCAGCCAATGAAAGAGAAAGTCCAGCGTGATGATGATGCCCCAGTTGCCGCGAATGCGATCCAGATACCAGGGAATCTCCTCAGGCAGATTCCCCGACCAGATAATAAGGAACTGCGAGAAGGCCAGATAGATATTCAGCATCACAAAAGCAAAGGTGAACTTGCCCAGATCGTGCTGCTCGGTCTGACGCAAAATCGTTTTGAATGGCTCGCCCTTCGAAAGCGAAATCACCACAATAATCGATAGCGCCAGTACTCCATATGCCTGCCCGACCAGGAACAACAACCCATAGACCGACGAGTACCAAGTCGGATCGAGCGACATTACCCAGTAGATGACAGCAGCGCTCATGGTAAGGGCATAGACCACGATGCCTGGACCGCTTATATTCTCAAGCCGCTTGATCCATTCGGGCGTTTTCGCTGGCGAATCAGCATCGCGTTGCAATCCCAAAGCGTTGAGTCGCCATGCGTAAAAGCCCCAAATTGCGAAGCAGAGAATACTGACCAAAGTAAACGTAGTCGGGTTCAGCATCGGCCGCTTGAACTCGATGGCATGTGCCTGAACCTCGTTGATCCAACCTGATTTCAGCGCCGCGCTTACGTCCCCCACTGCGGCCCACAGGTAGAGCTTCTTGAGCGAGAAGGCGATCACAACCCAATAGACAAAAACCAGCGGCAGCGTGCGGCTCATCGCTTCCAGAGGACGCCTCAGCACCAAGCCCCACTTGCCGCCAGAGCAGTATTGCACCATCAGCAGCGCCAGCCCGCCTACGGCAAATCCAAAGGTAAGCATCAGGCCCAGTAGCCATGCGCGCAGCACGTGATCGATCGAGCTGTCCGCGAAGGCCAGGACCGCGGCGATCACAGAGAAGACCGCCCCAATTGCCAAAGCGCGCGTGATCCACACATCCACAAAGGCCGGTGCGCCTAACTCGGCGGGAAGCGTCTTGGCGTGTTGGTTTTTGTGAGCCATTCTCTTCGTCCTTACTCCCTAATGCGCGGCCGGTTTAGTGATTGGAATCTTGATCGCCGGGTCTGCCGGATTGGCCGGAGCCATCCCAGGCGTGCCCTGCTTCATATCATGCGGATAGGCTTGCACAGCCGTCGAAGGCAGCGTCCACGGCTGCGCAAACTCGGGATGCCCACTCTCGGTGGCAACCTCTTGCAAGCTGTGAATCTGTGCGCCTGCGGGCACATCCTCCACCTTTGCCGACTGGCTCAGTTGCAGCGCGCGAATATAAGCCGCCACCGCCCACCGATCCACCGGCGCGAGCTGTGCCGAGTAGTCAGGCATCGCCCCGTAGCCATGTGTCATTACATAGTAGTAGTGCGAAATCGGCTGCGAGAGCCGTACCTGATCGTGCAAATTAGCAGCCGGTTTGTAGCCGCGCTGCACAATCTCGCCCAGCCCGTTGCCCACACGCGAGTGACACGGCGTGCAGTAAATGTTAAAGCGCTCCTGCCCGCGCTTCAGCACGTCGAGCGTCACCGGGAAGGGAACCTCGTTCTTCTCTTCGCGATATCCGTCCGCGCCTTGAACTACGCCGGTATAGAAGTAACTGTCCTCGTGTAACTGCCCGCGAGCCACTGTATTTACCACCTGCGGACGCGCACCGCGATGATCGGCAAAGACCTCCGAGCCTCTCTGCGAGATGATTTTTGGCTGGTCCTGCATATCCTGCCGGCAACCGGCCAGCAGCAACAACAAGGCAAGGCCGGCCATTGCACATGGGTGCCCCAGGTCCCTATTTTGGGACCTGGGAAACCTCGAACCACGACCGCTCCAGGCGGTTCCTTCTATCGAATTGTGGAGGCCGATCTTCATCAGTACTCCACCTCCACCACCGAAATCGGCTGGAAGCTTTCCAGATATTTCTTAGCCTCGATCAAATCGAACTTCGGGTCCAGAGCCTCAAGACACAGAAAGAACTTATCAGTCGTTGCACCGTCGCGAAAGTTCGGAGCGTTGAAGAGCGGATGATAGAGCGCCGGCAATCCATTCAATGCCAACATGCCAAAGGCTGCCGACAATCCGGCCCACAAAATCGTCCACTCGTAAGCAGGCACAATAAATGCTGGCCACGAATACAAAGGCCGTCCGGCGATATTCAGCGGATACGCAAGCACAGAGATCCAAACCTCCAGCAAGAACATAGCTGCCAATCCCATAAGGCCGCCGATCAGTGTTACGAGCGGCACCTCGTTGCGATGAAACCCGATGGCCTCAGCCGCCTCTTCCACCGGGTAAGGCGTGTAGCAGTCCATGCGACGCCAGCCATCCTTGCGCGCTTGTTGCGCTGCGCGAATCAGATCGCCCGGCGTATCGAATTCGGCCAGCAAGCCGTAAGTTCCTTCGCGTGCAGGCATTAGTCACCAGCCTTTGTTGTCGCCTTGGGAGTTATCTTCGCTCCAGGCAGCATCATGCGAATCTCAGACATTGGAATCATGGGCAGGAAGCGCACAAACAGCAGGAAGAGCGCCGTAAATAATCCCAGTGTGCCCACAAAAGTTAGGTAATCCCACTTGGTTGCTCGGTAAGTTCCCCACGCCGAGGGTAGAAAATCGCGGTAGAGGCTCGTCACAATAATGACGAAGCGCTCGAACCACATGCCCGTGTTCACCACGATGGAAATGAAAAACATATAGGCCATCGACGTTCGCAGTTTTCTCGACCACAGCGTCGTCAGCGGAATAGCAAGGTTGCACGTGACAAGCACCCAATAAGCCCAGCCCATCGGCCCGAACATGCGATTCCACATCATGAAGGCTTCCCAGTGAGAGGCCGAGTACCAGGCCATGAAAACTTCCATCCCGTAGCCATAAGCCACGATGAAGCCCGTCGCCAGCATCACCTTGCCCATGTTGTCGATGTGCCGCTCCGTGACCAACCCCTCAAGGTGATAGAACTTGCGCAGCGGAATCGCCAGCGTCAGCACCATCGCAAAGCCTGAATAAATCGCGCCCGCAACGAAGTACGGCGGGAAGATTGTCGTATGCCATCCCGGCAGCACAGCCACGGCAAAATCAAAACTGATGACCGTATGTACCGAGAGCACCAGAGGCGTAGCAAGCCCGGCCAGCAGCAGGGAAGCCGTCTCATACCGCGCCCAGTGGCGCACCGACCCGCGCCAGCCCAGCGACATCAAGCCGTAAAAATACTGAGCCAGTTTCGAATCGGCTCGGTCGCGCATTGTGCCGAAGTCGGGCACCATGCCGATATACCAGAAGACTACCGAGATCGTCGCGTAGGTCGAAACCGCAAACACATCCCACAGCAGCGGCGAGCGGAACTGCGGCCACACCGTCATTGTGTTGGGGTAGGGAAACATCCAGTAAGCCAGCCACGGACGACCAACGTGAATCAGCGGGAACATGCCCGCGCAGACCACTGCGAAAATCGTCATCGCCTCGGCGAAGCGGTTAATCGAGTTACGCCAACTTTGTTTAAACAACAGCAGAATCGCCGAGATCAGCGTGCCCGCATGGCCGATGCCGATCCACCAGACAAAGTTGATAATTGCGAAGCCCCAAGCCACCGGCTGCGTAATGCCCCAGATGCCTACGCCGACCAGAAACAGCCACGTCACGGCAACCAGCAACCCCGTTGCTGCCGCTCCCGCCACGCTAAAGAGCGCAAACCAGCCCAGCGGCGTCGTGGGCGTGAGCACGATGCGCACGATCTTCTCGGTGACAGATTTGAAGGTCTGTCCCGGTGCGATGACGCGGTACTCTCCCGTCGCGGGATCGATCCGCCTTTCGAGTTCGGGATCGCGTTTCAATTCACTGGGCGTCATCGTTGCTCCGCTATCTCGCCAAACAATTCACTTCTTCAGTAATTCACTTCATCACTGCATTTCAGGGTTTGCGCTCCACCGGCATATCTTCCAGTTCGGTATTCGGATTCAAAACCGCAGCCACATATTTTGTCCGCGGACGCGTATTCAAATCGGCGAGTACCTGGTAGCTGCGCTCATCGGCTTGCAGCTTTGCCACCTTGCTCTGCTTGTCGTTGATGTTGCCGAACGTAATCGCGGATGCAGGGCAAGCCTGCTGACACGCAGTCACAATCTCACCATCGCGTACCTTGCGATTCTCTTTGTCGGCCTCGATCTTGGCCGCTGAGATGCGCTGCACGCAGTAGCTGCACTTCTCCATCACTCCGCGCGATCGCACACTCACATCGGGGTTGCGCATCAGCTTTAGGCTCTCCGTCTCGAAGTCAG
>CAYVMS010000126.1:0-10061 GCA_964452615.1 uncultured Occallatibacter sp. | reverse complement strand
AAGCCGCCCGAGGAGATCAGCGCGGTCGAGAAGAGGATGAAGTTATAGCAGGCGTGGACCAATGTGCTGGCGGCCAGCGAGCGGGTCTTGAGGCGTACCGCGCAGAGAATCAGGCTGACCGAGATCAGCAGGACAAACGGGCCCGGAGACCAGCCCGTCTGTTCGGCGTGCATGAGAGCGAAGGGCAGGCTGGTCGCAATCGAGGCGGTCACCATGGCGGCGATAGACCATTGCGGATGGCCGTTGTCATCGATCGGGCGTGCAGCCGCGCCTGTACGCTTTTCTGCGAGCCAGTCCCATGCCGTTGCCAGAGCGGGCAGCAAGAAACCGCGAAATGCAATCTCCTCAAAGAAGGGCGCGAAGCTGATGCCGAAGCCGAACATCATCCACGCCGCGCCGGGAGTGCGAAACATCTCGTCGATGGGCGCGTTCTTGGGCCCGGGCAGTAATTGATCGTCGATGATGGCAAGGACGATGCAGCCGACGGCAACAGCAATCAACCGCCAGCGGAGCAGCCGAGCCGTCGCGCCGCGCCAGTGAATGCCTGCGAAGAAGCTCTTCTGCCAAAGCAGTGGAAAGATCGGGATGCTGAGGCCAAGTGTGACGAGATAGAGTATCGCCTCGCTGCCAAGAATGAAATGAACATTGGTCTTGATGCCATCCAGACTCATGACGCCATCTAGATGGAAGTGCACGGCGATAAAAACCGACGCCGTCATGCACACGAACCCAATCATCAGGAAGCCTGCGAGCAGCGCGAGATGGCCCAGGTGCGGAATGCGCGCGGGCGGAACGATCTCGGGTTGCCACCAGGACTGAAACAGCTCGGCCGGCGCCTCCGAATCCGGTTCGTGCGGCGCGAACGTCGGCTGAGGTTTGTCGTCTCCCACCCATTCCGCGGAAAGATGCGGAATGGATGGGGCACCCGAGGTCTCTTGCTCGGCTTTTTCTATGGAGGGTTCAGGTTCGTCGACTCCCGACCTTTCGCCAGAAAGAAAGTGGAAGGGTGGGGCACCCAGCTCGTGATCCGGCTCGTGCGGCGTGTATTCGAGGTCGCTCATGGCAACACCGTCTTCTTTCTGCGGGTGTATTTTCTTTTAGCGGACTTCTTTTGGGCTGTGCCTTTGCCGACAGCGGGGCCGTTCGATCTCGATTTTGCCGATGCCGGTTTGGGTTTGTCGTCTCCCACCCATTCCGCAGAAAGCTGCGGAATGGATGGGGCACCTATAAGCTCAGCAGTGCCGGCTTCATCTTCTAGATCGATAGCCGCCAAATGGCCGTTGGTCGAGGTGTAGTAGCGCTTGAGGAATTCGCCGGTATACGAGCCGGGAGTCGCGGCGATCTTTGCAGGGCGGCCTTCGCCGACGATGCGGCCTCCGTCTTCGCCGCCTTCGGGGCCAAGATCGAGAATCCAGTCGGCGTTGCGGATCACGTCCATGTTGTGTTCGATGATGATGATGGTGTTGCCGAGATCGGTGAGCCGATGCAGCACCTCAAGCAGCTTGCGCACATCGTCGAAGTGCAAGCCGGTCGTCGGCTCGTCAAGCAGATAAAGCGTGCGTCCCGTCTGGCGTTTCGACAGTTCGCGCGCCAGCTTCATGCGCTGCGCCTCGCCGCCTGAGAGCGTGGTCGCGCTCTGGCCAAGGTGCACGTAGCCGAGGCCCACATCGACAAGCGTTTGCAGCTTCTGCCGCACCTGCGGCACATCGGCCAGCACGGTGAGCGCATCTTCGATGGTCAGGTCGAGAATGTCGGCAATCGAGTGGCCGTGAAATTTAACGGCCAGCGTCTCCTGGTTATAGCGGCGTCCGTTGCAGACCTCGCATTGCACGTAGACGTCGGGCATGAAGTTCATTTCGATGCGCCGCTGCCCGTCGCCCTGGCAGGTTTCGCATCGTCCGCCTGTCACGTTGAAGCTGAAACGGCCCGCCTTGTAGCCGCGTTCGCGAGCCTCGGGCAGCATCGAAAAGAGATCGCGGACTGGCGCAAAAACCTGCGTGTAAGTCGCCGGATTGGAGCGCGGCGTGCGGCCGATGGGCGACTGATCGATGCGCACAACCTTGTCGATCTGCTCGGCGCCGGTGAGCGACTCGTGCGCGCCTGGGTCTTCGCGCGAGCCATAGATTGTCTGCGCCAGCGAGCGGTAGAGGATGTCGTTAATCAGCGTGCTTTTGCCCGAGCCGCTGACGCCGGTCACCACGGTCATTACGCCCAGCGGAATGCGGATGTCGATGTCCTGCAAGTTGTGTTCTCTTGCACCGGTGACGGTGAGCCACTTGCCGGTGAGCGGCCTCGGACGGGCGCGCTGCAGCATCTCAGAAGCTCCCGACAGATAGCGACCGGTGAGAGACTGCGGGGTGGCCATAATCTCTGCGGGGGTGCCTTGTGCGACGACTTCGCCTCCGAGCCGCCCCGCGCCGGGACCGAGATCGAGAACGTAGTCGGCGTGGCGGATTGTCTCTTCGTCGTGTTCGACAACCAGCACTGTATTGCCGAGATCGCGCAGCTTTTCCAGCGCCTCGATGAGACGGTTGTTGTCGCGCTGATGGAGGCCGATGGAAGGCTCGTCGAGCACATAAAGCACTCCGCGCAGCCTGGAGCCGATCTGCGTAGCGAGCCGGATGCGCTGACCTTCGCCACCCGAGAGCGTGGCGGCGTTGCGGTTGAGCGAGAGATAGGTGAGGCCGACGGCGCAGAGGAACTCCAGGCGCTCGGCAATCTCGCGGCGAATGCGCTCGGCCACCAGCGACTCACGCGCCGTGAACTTGAGGTTGATCGCCGCCGACAGAGCGCGGTTCAGGGGCAGAGCAGTGAAGTCGGCGATCGACAAGCCGCCGATCTTCACCGCCAGCGACTCGGGGCGAAGCCGTTTGCCGCGACAGACCGCGCATGGCGTGGCCGACATGTAGGCCATCATCGATTCGCGATAGGAGTCGCTGCGAGCCTCTTCAATGCTGTCGCGCAGGAACGACAAAATCCCATGAAAGCCGGTACGCGGAGCTTCGCCCTTC
This sequence comes from uncultured Occallatibacter sp., assembly GCA_964452615.1. GTDB lineage: Bacteria > Acidobacteriota > Terriglobia > Terriglobales > Acidobacteriaceae > Telmatobacter. The sequence goes on along the minus strand of CAYVMS010000126.1, from coordinate 7,050 downwards.
GGAGGTCCATAGACCAGCAGATGCTGCTGGCGTGGAGGCAGTTCCTCGAACGGCGTTTTGAGGTCGATTTTGTAGCGCACGGCGGCGACATTAATCAGCTTGAGCAGATATTGCGAGGCGGAACCGGGGCCGAGGCCGTCCAGCAGCGGCTTTGACCAGTCTGTGATGACTTTGGCGGGGTCGAGGTCATAGAGCGAGCCGAGGCCGTGGCACTCCGGGCAAGCGCCGAAGGCCGAGTTGAAGCTGAAACTGCGCGGCTCAAGCTTGGGCACGTCGAGGCCGCAGTCGGGGCAGGCCATCGAGCTCGAGAACAACTGCTCCTCGCTCCCGGCTATGGCTACCAGCACCAGGCCATTGGCCAATTGCAGAGCCTTGGAGACGGCGGCTTCGAGACGCTTTTCAAGCGATGGTTTTCCGGCCGCCGGTGGCGGGGCGTCGGCGGCAGGGATCTTCAGCAGGATGCGGTCGATGACGGCTTCGATGGTGTGGTTCTTGCGCCGGTCGAGGTTAGTCGGCTCGGACAAATCCATCAACTCGCCGTCGATGCGCGCTCGGAAACCCTGCCGGTCGAGCCCGTCCAGGAGTTCTTTGAATTCGCCCTTGCGTCCGCGAACCACAGGCGCCATCACGGTGACGCGCTCGCCAGACCCTAGTTCGAGAATGCGCTGTACGATCTGGTCCGCGCTCTGGCGCGAGATCGGCCTCCCGCAGTTGGGACAGTGGGGCGTGCCTACCGAGGCATAGAGCAGGCGCAGATAGTCGTAGATCTCGGTAATCGTGCCCACCGTGGATCGTGGGCTGCGGCTGGTGGTCTTTTGCTCGATGGAGATGGCCGGGCTAAGTCCCTCGATCGAATCCACATCGGGCCGTTCGATCTGGTCGAGAAATTGCCGCGCGTAGGCCGAGAGGGTTTCAACATAGCGCCGCTGGCCCTCGGCGTAAATCGTGTCGAATGCAAGCGAACTTTTGCCCGAGCCCGAGAGGCCCGTGACCACCGTGAGCGTGTTGCGGGGAATGCGCACATTGATGTTGCGCAGATTGTGCTGGCGCGCCCCGCGCACCGAAATGTGAGTGATGGGCATGAGTTGGGAAGCGGGAAAAGTATCCGGGGTACGAGGCAGTGTGAGGCAGATCACGGCATCGCACACCCTGAAGGTATTCTATTGGTCAATAGAAACAAGGGTCAACGCGACGCTTCTTCTGCGACAATTGCAGAGAGCGATTCTCGTCTCACCGGCCGGTCATTTGATGGCCTGCGAGCGGCAAGGCGGCCCGTTCAGTCCCCCCTTATAGGAGCGTAGGCAGCAGCGATGGCGGATGCATTGAATTTGGTGTTATTGATCTCGGTGTCGGTTGGCTCGTTGGCCTTCGGGATCTTGGCGGCGTATGGAACTCTTCGCGTAGCATTTGCGCTGATGCGCCCACAGCCCCGCAGAGTGGCAGTGAAACCCCAGGAAGTTGCACGTGTGGTGTAAGACTGGGGTCAGAGGTCAGGTGTCAGAGATCAGGCTAAAAGTCCCGATCTTCCGTTCAACCTCTCGAAACATTGCCGTCCCCTGCGTCAAAACTAATTCTTGCAAGTGAGCCGGTTGCAAAATTATCTTCAGGCAATAGATAGTGTCAGGGCACGATTTCAATCGTGCCGCAGATGGTTAATCTAGATTCCGGCTTTAGCCGCTGCGGCATTGCAAATAACTGAAAACATAAATCGCAGGGGCTGAAGCCCATCATTGTTTTGTTGCGTTTGCGGCACGACTGAAGTCGTGCCCTGATACTTGTGAGCGTTCCGAATGAGTTTTTCCGCATCCTGTAAAGCCCAATATGAATTTATTGCTCTTTCAGCACCCTTCGACTGCGCTCAGGGCAGGCTTTGAAGCCGTGCCCCGACGCATCTTTGCAGTCTCGATTGAATTCTGCAAGTGGCTCAAGTTATTGGTGTATCGCCGATTGCACCAACCGGCTGATCTCTGACCCCTGATCTCTGTTCCCTCTCATTGTTGTGGTGGTGCCGACTGCGGACGCATCGGCTGCGGACTACGCTGTCCGCCTGGCCCGAAGGGTGGCCGCGCAGGTGGCTGCTGAGGCGGCTGTTGAGGCTGTTCGTCCGAGTCTTGATCATCTTCGGCCTTCGGGGGCGGATTGCCCGCCATAGTTGTGCCGTCGGCCGCATGACGTGTACTGAGCACGATCTCGCGCGGGGTTCCCTCGCCCTGGTCTCCGATCATCAGCACGTTGTAGCTGGTACCTAGCAAAAGCTGGGAGAGGACTTCGTGAGCTTTCCCGGGGCCGTAGTTGCCGAAGATGCGCTCGTCGGCAACCAATCCTTCCACCGTTGCGCCGGTCACAGTAGCCACTTCCGTCAATATCTGGCGCAGGCTGGAGTTGGTTGCGCTGATGTACAAGCCCTGACTGTCCCATATTACCGAGGCAGCCGTGGGTTTCTCATTGGCCGGCCAGAGAGGCAATTCAGGCACCGGCGTTATCGGAAGTATCGCTGCCGAGGACGTCGATTGCTGGGCCGGGGTCGCCGATGCGCGTTTGTGCCGATGAGTCGTCTTGTGGGCAGCGGCTGGCGGGGTCGAGGTGGCAGGTGCCTGTGCGGGCAGCATCTGCATCCAATAAAGAGACGCAGCGAGAAGCGCCAGTGGGGCGAGCAGACGCGGGCTTGGGATTCCAAATGAGAACGGCGAGTTGAGCCCGATGATCGTGCGCATGAGAATCAGTTCCTGTTCCCGGTGGCGGTCTTTCTGCAAAGGCGGCATATCGCCCTCTGGATGCGGCATTCGGTTGCCGCTCTACTGTACTAGACTAACAGTGGTTCGCAGACGCTCATATCCAAAGATTCCGCGAGCCGGGATGCTTTAGGAAAGGAAACGCGAGATGCGCTTCTCTTTGAAAGCTTTTGCCGCAGCAGTTCTTCTGCTGGCATTGTTGGCTTGGTCGGCGTCGGCGAGCGCCACAAGTTGCACCACGCAGGCCGAGTTGCTCACCCAGGATCGCGATGCGCTTGCGGCTGCCGGAGGCCGGCTGGCCGCGGCCGTGGCCACGCAAGACTTGCCCACACTCAAGGCCGCTCTGCTGCCCGCTGTTGCCCAGCAATGGGAAGGCATCAGCGGAGTGGTGCAGGATGCCTCGGCGCTGATGAAAGGCGGGCAGGTTCAACTGCGGAATCTCTACCTGCTCGATGCAACCACCCTGACCGCTCCCGCCGACACGCAGTTTTTCTGCTCGAATTCCAGCGGCTCGTTGACCGTGACCCTGACCATGCGCGCTCTGCCGCCGGGCCGCTATGCCGTGGTGCTGGCCGATGCCGCCGGAGCCCCCAACGCAGGCCAGTTGGCATTCATCCTGGCCTGGGACGTCGCAGCCAGCGGTTGGAAGTTGGGCGGCCTCACCGTGCGCCCCGGCGCACTCGACGGCCATGAAGGCGTCTGGTGGTGGACCCACGCCCGCGAACTGACCAAAGCCGACCCGGCCAACTCGTGGCCCGCGTGGTACTCCTACGAAATCGCGCGGATGCTGCTCGTGCCGGTGGATTTCCTCTCGTCTCCGAACCTAGATAAACTCGGCAGCGAGCAGTCGCAGCTCAAGAACTCTCCACAGGACGCCTTCCCTTTGACGCTCCCCGATGGCCCGCGCACCTGGAAGATCGAAACCGTGTACCTTGACCCGACGCTGCTGCATGCCGACCTCGGCGTGGTCTACGAGTCGACCGGAATCACCGATCCAGCTGCTCAGCGCACTGAGGCCATTGCCGTTCTGACCGCGCTGCTCAAGGCGCAGCCGGGCCTGCGCGCGAGCTTCCATGGCCTCTGGGCCTACGCTGTCAAAGACGGCAAGCGCTCCCCGGTGCTGGAACTGCCCATGGCGCAGATACCGTAAAGGCAGGGAATTGGGACTAGGTAATAGGGAATAGGGAACAGTGCATCTGGAAGGTCGGAGCCTGTTGCGAGATAGGTGCTCTGTATCAGGGCACGACTTTAGTCGTGCCGCAAACGCAACAAAAAATGACGGGCTTCAGCCCCTGAGGGAGCACACCTTATTCGCTTGCCATCTTCGAGAGACGCCCTCGTCTCTGGAAATATTCGATTCGGAGAACAGCCAATGCCAGCCATCATCGACCTTCGTTCCGACACAGTTACCCGCCCCACACCCGAGATGCGCGCGGCCATGGCCGCGGCCGAGGTCGGCGACGACGTCTATGGCGAAGACCCCACTGTCAACCTCCTGGAGACTCGCGCAGCAGCTACCTTCGGTCATGAAGCCGCGCTCTTCGTTCCTACCGGCACTATGGGCAATCAAATCGGCATTCGCCTCCACACACAGCCCGGCCAGGAGGTCATCGCCGAGTCGCGCGCCCACATCCTCGATTGGGAGATGGCCACCACGGCGGTCTTCTCCGGCTGTCTCGTGCGCGCCGTCCCCGCTGAGCGCGGCATTCTTACCTGGCAGCACATTGCCCCGGCCATCTATGAGCGTGGAGCCTTTCGCGCCGCAACCGGATTGATCGAGATTGAAAACACAGCCAACCTCGCCGGGGGCACCGTAACGCCGCTGCCGGTTCTCGAAGAGATCTGGGCCAACGCAAAAGAGCGCAAGCTGCCCACTCATCTTGACGGCGCACGCATCTTCAACGCGGCCGTGGCGCTGGGCGTGGATGTAAAGGCGCTGACCCACGGTTTCGATACGGTGATGTTTTGTCTTTCTAAAGGACTGGGCGCGCCGGTGGGTTCGATGCTGGTTGGTTCGGCAGAGCTGATGGCGCGGGCGAGGCTCTTTCGCAAGGCGCTCGGCGGCGGAATGCGTCAGGCCGGCGTACTTGCCGCGGCGGGATTGATCGCATTGGAACATGGGCCAGCACGCCTTCATGAGGACCACGCCAACGCGCGCCTGCTAGCCGAGGCGCTCGCCAACATCGAGCGCGTGGAGATCGACCTCGATGCGGTCGAGACCAACATCATCATCTTCCGGCTCACCGGCGGCATCAGCGCGGCAGATGTGGTGGCGCGGCTCAAATCGCACGGCATCCTCGTCAGCGCCTTTGCGCTGGATGCGATTCGGCTCGTAACGCATCTCGACGTGGATCGCGCGGCCTGTGTCACTGTTGCCGAGGCGCTGGCACAGGAGATCGGGGCGGCCTGAGCGCGGCTTTTCTGCGACCAGGATCAATCCTTGTTCATCAGCGCAGGCATTTGCAGGAAGTCGGCGTACATGAATCCATCGCGATCCACGACTTCCCCAGCCTCCAGATTCAGCCGGTTCGCGAACATCGGTCCGTCGTAGACGCAAGTATGAAATTCGCCTCGTTCTCCGCAGGGGTCAATTTCTGGCGGCAGATCGTTCAGCAGCGCCGCATCGAACTCGCGGCCTGCAAAGGCGCCTGGCAGTTGCTTTGTATCCACGCACGTCAGCTTGGCGCGAAGGCCGCCTGCAATCATCGTGCGCGCCAATTCGGCGGTTGGCAATTCCCACAAGGGAAAGAGCGGTTCAAGTCCCGTGGCCTTCAATTGCGTCTCGCGATAGGCGCGAACATCCGGCAAGAACAAATCTCCGAATGCGATGGCGTTCACTTTTTCGCGGATGGCGCGTCCGCAGGCCTCGCTCATGCGCTGCTCGTATACCTCGTTTGAACAAGGCCAGGGCAGCGGCACGATCCATAACGGCAATCGAGCGGTCTCAGCCTGGGCTTCGAGCACAGAGAGGCGCGTTCCATGCATGGCAACTCGCTGGAATTCAGCATTCAACGTGGTCAACAGACCCACTACTTCGATGTCGGCTTGCCGCCGCAGCAGATGGAGCGCCCACGCACTATCCTTGCCGCTGCTCCAGGACAATAAAACTCGCTTCATGCGTCCATCATAACTGCCAGCGAGAAAGGATGACCGTGGCCGGTTCCGTCGGCACAGTTTGATCAATCCTATACATCGAATACGGAACCAGGGAGAGTAGAAAGGATGTGGGTGCGGCGTGCAGTCCCTCGCGCAACTATTTGCGCCGCGCAACGTTGAAACATTCAACGATCCGGAACACTCAAAAGCTCTGGAGAGACACAAGTCCTGGAGGATTCGGTTTATGGTGAAGAAGATTGCATTGGCGCTATTGTTTGCTCTCACTCTCTGCCCTGCGGCGTCGTTTGCGCAGGTTTCGATTCGCATCGGTCCGCCGCCGCCGGTGGTTGAGCGCCGGGGCGAGCCGCCCGAGCGTGGATTCGTATGGATCGACGGCTATCACCGCTATGAGGGAGACCACTATGTGTGGACTCCTGGCCGCTGGGAGCGTCCGCCCCATCCCGGCGCTCACTGGGTCGCCCACAAGTGGGTCCATCGCCATGGCGAATGGGTGCTGGTCGAAGGTCACTGGCGGTAAATAGTAATCTCGCAAAGATAAAAGCGGGGCGCAAGCCCCGCTTTTATCTTTGGATCGCCTGAGTTTCCTCGATCTCCGATGCCGCGCTTTTTTCTGGCGCGGCCGTGCCGAAGGCGGTTGGCTCCACCGCAGGTGGCTAGCTGATTTCGATTACATCAGTTGCAGCAGCGGCGGCAGCCTCGGCGCGCTCCATCAGCTTTTCTGCCACGCCATAGAACTCCGCAGCCTGCGGGCTCTTCGGCCCGGCCAGCGCAACCGGTAGCCCACGGTCGCCGCCTTCGCGAATGGCGGGCACTAATTCAATCGACCCAAGAAATGGCACGTTGAACTGCGCTGCCGTGCGCTCTGCGCCGCCCTTTGAAAAAATGTCGATCTCCTTGTGGCAGTGCGGGCAGGTGAAGTGGCTCATGTTTTCGACGATACCCAGCACCTCGACGTTGACCTGAGCGAACATCTCCAGAGCCTTGCGCGCGTCTTGCAGGGCCACGTCGCTGGGCGTGGAGACGACCACGGCGCCGGTCAGCGGGACGGTCTGAACTAATGAGATAACCACGTCGCCAGTGCCGGGCGGCAGATCGACGATGAGGTAATCCAGTTCGCCCCATTCGACTTGCTGCAAGAACTGGCGGATGATCTGGTGGAGCATCGGCCCGCGCATCACCAGCGGCTTGTCGCCGGGGGAGA
>CAYVMS010000125.1:0-10105 GCA_964452615.1 uncultured Occallatibacter sp. | reverse complement strand
GACGCGACTCCAATGCACAGCGGCTGGGCGTAAAGGCCTTTGCCGGCGAACTGATCACCGGTGGCACGATCATCATGCGCCAGCGGGGCACGCGCATCAAGCCGGGCGTAAACGTAGGCATCGGCTCCGACGATACGCTCTTCGCCAAGGTTACCGGCCGGGTAAAGTTCACCGACCACGGCAATCGCGGGCGGTTTGCTTCCATCGAGCCTGTAGCGGCCGAGTAAGTTCGGCTCAATTTCAACTTCAATATAAGAAGGCCACGGCATCGCCGTGGCCTTCTTGTTGAGATTGACCGCTGATCTCTGTTAAGACTCCGATTCCCTGCCCTTCAGGTTACGGGTGAGAACCTCTTCCACCACTTTCTCCACGTCGCTGAGGAAGAAGCCGCTGGCTGGCTGCTGTACGGCAACCTGAGTTCCCGTGTGGCCTAAAGCGCAGGCGATCTCGTTCCACCGAAGGACGACGGAGTTGACCGGCATAACGACCGGCTGCTGAGCCCGTTCGGGAAGGCAGGCGTAGACGATCCAGGCTACTAGCGCGACCAGAATCACGGACTGGGAGACAAACTGCAAGGGATCTGTCAGTGAAGTGTTCCGAGACCAGAATGAAGCGAGGATGAAGTCACTCGAGGCCATCGCACCGAAACCCAGGGCAATTCCAAACGCCATATTACGAACAGAAAGGCGCAGCGCATTCATGCTTAGGCAGAGGAAGGCAAGCAGGCAGAGCTCCAGAATGCTTACTGACCGCATCAGCTTGTAGGCGATGGCGGGAATAAAGAAGATGTTCATATGCTGGATGGAGAGAGTCGACAGGCTGATGAAGGCTGAGACCAATGCAACCCAGCGAAAGGCGATGGTTCCGAGCCTCTGGAGCCCGGAGAAGGCCGAAAGCGCGGAGCGGAAGACCTCCTGGCAAACAAAAAACAGAATTACTGCGCTAGCGACGTAAACCGCCCAATAAGCGAAGAAATAGCACGAGTAGGCGTAGTCGTTGAACCAGTGCCGTGCCTGGCCCTGAAAGAGCACGAGTAACACCGGGGTCGAAACCACCCGCAAAACAAGGTAGGCTCCCATTGCCGGGAAACGGCGATCCAGATTCTTGCCCCAAAAGAGGAAGGCAAGAGCGACCCACAGCCCAAACTCGACCAAGCTCATCAACGACATCGCAGTCTGTGAAGACATGAGGGCCTCGCTATTCCGGGAACACTTTCAGAATAGCGCGAAATCACACGCCGCTCAACCAGAAAACGAATTGTCTTCCTGTCTTCCAGTACTTTCGTGGATTACTTTTGGTTACTAGTTGTCGCTACCTGAAGGAGGCTGAACCGGGCAAGGGATGTGTGGTCCGCATCCTGGCCCTGGCATGTTGTCTGTAGCCGACTGATGGCTGGGGAGGGCCGGTGCGGCTTTGGACGTGGTAGCAGCGGCAGCGGCGCCAGCGATAACGAGGGACAGGGCGAAGACACGGATGGCGAATTTCATCGTTAGTAACCTTTCGACTACCAAATTAGCAAGAAAATCCTCTCCTGCATGAGGGAATACTAGAATCCGCATGGACTATAAGTCAAGTTGATTCATGTGCATAAACGGTCAGTAACCTTAATGGTTACTAATGCGCTATCTCTCCCGCATAGTCTGCCTGAATTGCCTGCCTTCGACTGCTTGTAATTACCGTCGTTCCGGCCCTCCCCGCATGGTAAAATAAGCCTAGGAAACTTCGCTTGAAAGCCTCTGTCTTTCAATTGGTTAGACCCCCGAATTCCGGCCTGGAATAGCATCCCTCGCGCCGTGCTCCCAGATGAGCAAAAGCGAAAGAAATGCCAACGGAAAACTATGGCTACTGAAGTACTGAACAGCGCTCCATCCCCAGACGACGAGAACAGCGGCAACGGCAACAACGGCAGCTACACTGGCGAAAATATCAAGATTCTTGAGGGCCTTGAGGCCGTTCGCTTGCGGCCTGCCATGTACATTGGCTCGACCGGCGAGATGGGTCTGCACCACTTGGTCTACGAAGTGGTGGACAACTCGGTGGACGAAGCGCTGGCCGGCTATGCCAAGAAAATCGACGTAATCATCCACGTGGACAACTCCATCACCGTCGTCGATGACGGCCGCGGAATCCCGGTGGACATGATGCCTCTGTCCAATGGCAAGATGATGCCTGCTGTGCAGGTAGTGCTCACCAAGCTCCACGCCGGTGGAAAATTTGACGCCTCCACCTACAAGGTTTCAGGCGGTCTGCACGGAGTGGGCGTCAGTTGCGTCAATGCTCTCTCGCAGGAGTTCAACGTCGAGATCTGGCGCGACGGCTACACCTGGGAGATGGATTTCAGTTGCGGCGAACCGGTCAGCGAACTGCGCCAGGCCGGCACCAGCAAGCGTCGCGGGACCAAAGTCCACTTCCTGCCAGACAAGAGCATTTTTTCCGTCTCCGAGTACAACTACGACACGCTGGCTCAGAGATTGCGCGAGATGGCCTTCCTCAACAAGGGCCTCGAAATCACTCTTACCGACGAGCGCACCGCCGATGCCAAGACCGGCGAAGCCCGCCGTGCTGAGTTCAAGTACGCCGGCGGCATTGCCGAGTTCGTCAAGCACCTCAATCGCGGCAAGACCGTGCTTCACGACAAGCCCATCATGATGGAGGCGATGCGCGACAATGTCGAGATCGAGATTGCCCTCCAGTACAACGATAGCTATTCCGAGACGGTTTTCAGCTTTGCCAACAACATCAACACAGTGGACGGCGGCTCGCATCTCTCCGGCTTCCGTACTTCGCTTACGCGTACCGTCAATGCCATCGGCCAGTCGCTTGGCCTCTTCAAAGACATGAAGGAAAACCTGAGCGGCGACGATGTCCGCGAGGGGCTGGTGGCCGTGGTCAGCGTCAAACTCTCGCAGCCGCAGTTCGAGGGCCAGACCAAGGGCAAGCTCAACTCCGACATCGCCGGCACCGTGCAGGCCTTCGTCAACGAGCGGCTTGGAGCCTTTCTCGAGCAGAATCCGCCCGTCGCCAAGCGCATCATCAACAAGGCCATTGAGGCCTCGCGCGCCCGTGAAGCCGCACGCAAGGCCCGCGACCTTACGCGCCGTAAAGGCGCACTCGACGGCGGCGGCCTGCCCGGCAAGCTGGCCGATTGTTCCGAGCGCAACCCCGAACGCTGCGAATTGTATCTGGTCGAGGGTGAGAGCGCCGGAGGCACAGCCAAGCAGGGACGCGACCGCAAGTTTCAGGCCATCCTGCCTCTCAAAGGCAAGATCCTGAACGTTGAAAAGGCCCGCTACGACAAGATGCTCGGCCACGAGGAAATCCGCGCCATGATCACCGCCCTCGGCTGCGGCATCGGCAAGGACGACTTCGACGCCACCAAGATCCGATATAGCAAGATCATCCTCATGACCGACGCCGATGTCGACGGCTCGCACATTCGCACCTTGCTGCTCACGTTCTTCTTCCGCCACATGACGGAGCTGATCAAGCGCGGCAACATTTACATCGCCCAGCCGCCACTCTTCAAAATCAAGAAGGGCCGCCGCGAGGAGTACATCAAGGACGAGCGCGAGTTCGTCAAAGTTATGGTCAACCGCGCGGCCGAGGGAATGATTGTGCGCCACGGCGAGACCGCCAGCCATATCGAGGGCGCAGACCTCACCCGTTTCATGGCCACGCTCAACGATTACCTGGCCTTCCTCGACAAGGTGGACCGCCGCATTCGCAATGAAAAGTTGACCGAACTACTGGCTCGCGCCGAGCTCGTGCACCGCGCCGACTTTGCCTCGAAGTCCGAGAGCGACGTTCCGCCGAAGCTTGCCAAGCTCCACGCCGATCTCGTCGAACGCGACGCCGACTTCCAATTCAAGGCTCTCGGCGCGCCGGTCGAGGACGAAGAGCATCACACATGGTCGATCAGCTTCACCGATGCGCAGGGCGCAGAGCGCCGCATCGACTGGACGCTCGCCTCCAGCCCTGAGTTCCGCCAGATGATGGCCAAATACACGCTCATCAAGGAATTTCTTGAGCCGCCCTTCCTCATCGAATACGCGGCTAAGACTCCCGCCGCTGAAGCCGCTCCCAGCGCAGGCGAAGTTGTGGCTGAGGGTGCAGAAGTTGATGGTGCGGAAGCGCAGGCAGAGGCCAAGCAGGCCCGCCGTGCAGCCCGCGCGCTGCAAGAGCCAGTGGAAAAGCAGACTGCCCGCGAACTCTTCACCTACATCGTCGAACAAGGCAAAAAGGGCTATGACGTTCAGCGCTACAAGGGGCTGGGCGAGATGACCGCCACTCAGCTTTGGGAAACCACCATGGACCCCGAACGGCGGACCTTGTTGTCGGTGAAGCTTGAAGATATCGCCGAAACCGAGGCCATCTTCACGACTCTCATGGGCGAAGACGTAGAAGCCCGCCGTAAGTTCATCGAAGACAACGCCCTCGATGTGAAGAACCTCGACATCTAGAGCAAGCTGACTTTTAGAGCTTGGATACTGAGATTGCCGCCTATCCAAAATGGATGGGCGGCAACCAGGGTAGCGCCGAGCCATCGGACCATCGGAAGAGCCTGTAGCCCATCAAATCAAACCCAGGAAATTGTCCTTGCGAAGCTGCGCGCCCGGAAACGCGAACTCCAGATTCGTGGCTCCCAGCGATCCGCTGATCGTCTCGGCCAGCACCTGACGAAAGTCGATCGTTACTGCCAGATCGCGGTTTTCGTTCAATTGTTCTTTGGCCAGCCCTGGCCATTTGCCATAGACCTTTCCGCCCTTGACGCTGCCACCCAGCACAAACATGACATTCGCGTGGCCATGATCGGTGCCGCCGGTTCCGTTCTGCTCGGCGGTGCGGCCAAACTCGCTCATGGTGACCAGCGTGATCTTTTCCGCATCGTCGCCCATATCGCGCCAGAAGGCCGAGATGCCATCGGAGAAGTCTTTGAGGCGATTGGCGAGGTCGCCATTCACGCTGCCTTGATTGTGGTGCGTGTCCCAGCCGCCGATGTCGGTGAATGCCGTCTCGACGCCCAGGTTAGCCTTCATCAACTGAGCAATCTGTTTCATGCCATTGCCGAACGGAGTTGACGGATAGACTGCTCCCACGGCAGGAGAGTAGTGGGCTGGATCGGTCGAGCGCAGCATCTTCACGGCCTCAAAGGTTGACTCACCGGCGGTGTGTAGCAGGGAGTCACTCGACTCGTCATACATCGACTGAAACGCAATGCCGGCCGGCGCCGGAGTTGGACCGCGCCCGCCGACGTTGAAGTCCATCACATTGCCGATGGCGGTGGCTTCGATCTTGCCCATGAGTGTGCGCGGAAGTTGTGATCCCAATGCAATGGCGCGAAATGCCGTGTGCTCCATGCGATGACGGGCGTCCGCACATGTGTCTTCCGATTGCAAGGCGCGGTTGAGCCAGCCATCCTGGGTGCCCTTGTTGCCCGGAGTGCCAGACTCCATGTAGTCCTGCGCGTCGAAGTGTGAGCGCGTTGTGTCAGGCGATCCTGCAGCCGGAACAATCGCGAGATGTCCTTGTCGATAGAGCGGCTCAAAGGATGCAAGGGACGGATGCAGCCCGAAGAAACCGTCCAGATCGAGCACCTGATTCTGCGGAATCGCGATGGTCGGCCGCATCGCGTAGTAGTTCTTTTCCGCGTAGGGCACCACAATATTCAACCCGTCAGCAGCGCCACGCTGAAAGATCACTACTAACCGCTTGCCGTGGGCATTTTGGGCTACGGATTCGGCATAGAGGACTCTCGCAAGAAAAGCCGGAACTACCGAACTGCCGACCATCGCCAGTGCGCCGTCGCGCAAAAAAATACGTCGCGTGATGCTCATCTTGACCTCGTCTCAATCCGTGTACATTCGCCAGTTCGTATCGTATCCATGGGCCAGCTATCTTCGTTGAAACTCCGGAGAACCCAGCAGTAACCCCGCCATCAACGCATCCTGCTTTTCGCGAACTGCCGGTGCTATTGATGGATTGGACGGTCTCGGTTTACCGGAGACCTCAGCGGCAGTGTTGACTGGTTTTGCAGACGCATCTTGAGATGCTGCATTGTCCGTCCGCGATTCGGCATCACTCTCGACTTGCTCCAGCAGCGTCTTGCGTGTCTGGTTGCTCACTTCGCCTTGAATCAGCCTATTTTCCAATCGCAGCTCATCGGCAGTCGCATCGACCGGCGGTTGATCCGCGGCCACCTCATGCGCCAGATCGCCGTCGCCGGCATCGAACGGCCATGCGGTCTTAATATCGACCAGCTTGTTCGAGGCAAGATTCAGCGCAAAGTTCATGCGGCTCACCAATGCCCCGGTGTTCACCCATGCCTTCGCATCTGCCGCGTAGCCTGTCGGCGGAACACAGCCATACAGCGGCATTCCCATGCGATCGAGCGCATTCGACAACTGCATCAGGCTGCCCGTTTCCGCGTCACTTGCGCGCACTGCCGAGACGACGTATTCGAGCGGCGTCTTGACCTTGGCACGATAGACATTGCGCTGCCAGAACTCGGGCGAGTGAAACATGGTGGTTAGGACGGCAGCAATATCTCCATCGCTGGCGAGATAACTCTTGGCCATGCGATTCACAAGGCTCTGCGGCGGATCGTCGGCCACAAAACGAATGGCAAGCTTGCGGCTCAGGAATTGCGCAGTAGCCGGTCGCTGCGCCAGCCTATGCAACATCTCCAACCCTTCATTCTGCCCGCCGTCCTTGACCTTTAGCCCGAGAGGTTTCTTGGTTCCCGGTTCATGTTTTCGCTCATCAAAGATGAACCCGCCGCCGCGTGCAGGCTTGTCTACGGTCCAACCTGTAAAAACGCGCGCCATCTCGGTAACATCGTGCTGGGTATAGCCGCCATCGACGCCGAGCGTATGCAACTCCATCAGTTCACGCGCATAGTTTTCATTCAGCCCGGAGGGAGGCGCGGGCTTGCTCTGTTTTGCCGCGCGCTCTTTGTCTTTTTCAGCAACTACAGAATCCGGCCCCATGCTGCTTGCGTTGTCAAGATAGAGCAGCATCGCCGGACTCTCCGCCGTAGCCACGAGCAGATCTTCAAACCGGCCCAGCGCTCGCGGGCGAATCACATCGCGCTCGAAGCTCACCAGGTAATAGGGCGTCTCCTCGTTCTTATGCAGAAACACATTGAAATGGTTAAGCCAGAAGTCCGTCATGACTTCCTGCAATTGTGCAGGGCTGTAGACATCGCGAGTCAGCCGCTGTTCCTTCATCTCGTCTACGACGGCCTTGCTGGGGTTCTCAAGGTCGGCAACAACCTCGCGCTCTCCTGGGGTCATCTTGTCCGTAAGATGAGCGCGTTGCGGTCCCTTGAGGTTTTGTCGAAAGCTCTCAAGCTTCTCCGGCGTCATGGATAGCAGGCGCATGACTCGCTGCTTCGGAGGAAGAGTGAGCATCGCAAGCACCTCCGCATCCGCCGGGGAGGGCCGCGCGCTGGCCGATTCGACGGGCTTGGCTGAACTGGTCGGAACTATCATCGTGTTGGATGCGGCTGCCGGTTCGGCTTGAGTCTCAGTGGCCATGGTGGTTTTCGCCGCATTCATCGTTTGGGTGGTGATCTCAGACCCCATCCCCTGTTTCGTCTCTGGACTCATCTCCGATCCAGCGGGCGAGCCCATCGTCGCAGGTAAGGAGTCTTTGGCCGGCGCGGGGAGCATTGCAGCTTCTGCATTTTTCTCGGCCTTTTTGGCCTCCCGTTCCTTTTGGAATGCGATTTGATCGTTATAGATTGTTCGCAGGATTGGCGTATTCGGCACAGGAAGTTTTCCGTCCGCGGTCTGACGAAGAATTGCCCCGCTGGGGAAGGCCGTCAGCAACTGAGGCGTTGAAAACCGCATGGCAGGAAACTCATTAAGCCGTCGATCCAGTTCAGAGAAATCTAGCGTGCCCGGGTGCAGTTGCATTTCAAACCACCGGTCGAGCCCTATCTCACGCACCCTCTCCAGATCGCCTGGGCGCGGACCGAAGGTAAACCGGCTCAGAGCGTGAAGAATACGTTCGTCGTCATTGAGGGTTTGCGGAGACGCGGCGGTGTGCTGACTGTGACCTAAGTGGGGAGCGGACGCGGTTAGAGTCTGGCTCGACAAAGTCAGAGCAGCCAGAGTCAAGTAGAGAGAACATCCCAGGAAGATGCGCGTGCGTTGCATAGACGCTCCTGTGAATTACTGATTGATTTCATTGGCTTGCCAGAGCGCGGAGACACCACGCGCCATGTTCCGAGCCTTATTTTAGTATTAAACCTAAACTATCCAAAAAGTTGCGAACATCATTCCCGCACTCTCTGAAGACTCGCAATTCCGGTCAAGGATCAAGTTCCCGAACTTCGAACTGTATGTAAACGGACTATGATGAGCTTCGTTTCGTTCTGGCCCTCGACATGACCGCAAAAAGAAAGCCCCGTCAAAGAATGCCTCGCTCTGCTCGCTTGTTCCTGGCATGCGTGGTTGCCTTTGCAATCTTATTATTGTTTCTACGAATGCTCGCCTTCGTGCATGGGCACGGGCGGCGGTGAAGGACTCAGATCGGCCACGGTTCATCTGGAGGGAGCAGAGGCCTTTAGGCCTCTGAATGCAGGTTTTCAGGATCAATGGCTTCAGCCGCGGAGTCTTGCTCGGAAGAATGCCCGGGCCTAAAGGCCCCATCGATTCGATTCGGCGGTTTCAGGGGCGTGAAGGCTTCTGCTCCCTCCGTGATGCTCTCGAAAGAACTGGATAACGGCAGGTTTGAGGACCAGGCTCCTGGCCCCCGGCCTATTTCACTGCCGCGATTTCGAACTCCATGGTATTACTACGCAGCAACTTCCCCGAAAAGTCGGGAAACTCCAAGTAAACGGAATACTTACCAGGGATGTCGAATTTGTAAAAATTCCGTAGATCGATTTGCCACACCGACGACTGATGCGCTTCAAATGAATAACTCTTCCTAGTGGTCTCTGGGAAATCTGGCTTCGGTCCTTCCCATAGTCCATATTGTCGTGAACCCGGCTCGTGGAGACGTTCGCAAAAATAGGTTGTCTTGGCGACTTCCACGGAATTCCGTTCAACGTGTGGGAAAAAGTCATCGCCATCGTAACTTGTGTACCCGTTGTTTTGCATTTCGATTTGAATCACTGGAGCTTGCTGAAGTGAAATTACGGCTTGCTGCGTGTTGATCGCCGCATGGAGGCGCGGCGTGCCGGCCTTAGCCTCCCAAACCGCTGCCTGTTCCGGCGAGATCTCTAATTGCACCGTGTTTGTGCGCAACAACTTCGGGTTTGATTCGCAGTTGTCTAGCGGATCGTGAACATCGAGGTACACAGAATACTTCCCTGGCTTGTCAATGAAGTAATAAGCAGTTAATGGATATTTGAATAAGGCGCTCTCACCGGGCTCGAACCGAGCTTTACCTAAGCTCGCCTCGCAACCTGCATTTAGAGTGATCCCTAGCTCAGGATAACTATACTCGTGGCTGAGTCTGCGAAACCATATAGACTTCGATGGCATACCTTGAGCACCCTCGATGTGAAACTTCGAAAATAACCAGCCACCGGTGTTTTCCATTTCCTCGCATGTCATCGTTCGGCCACTTATGTTTTTCGCCGATAAGACAATAAGCGGCATTTTATCGTCGTAGAGCGACGTTGTAAGACTCACAGCAATTGAATCTGGCTTGCCGCACGAGGTTTGAGCGATGTCTGAGAAAGCGCAAGATACAATAATTACAACCACAGAAATGATTCGAGTCGCAATGGTCATAACTCGCAGAGACCCCCTTTCGCCTGATTGCATGGCAGGATGCTCTGGCTCAAAAACAGCCATTCAGCCGACCGCCTAACGCAGCCCAAGAGCCGTTCTTGAGTCTTGAGCGAGCAGGAATTTCAACCTGCCTGATCAACCTTTACGCCCGCGAACGGCTTCCTTGGCCTCGGCGTGGCCGGTGGCGGGAGCTTCAGGAATATCGGCTTTAGCGCCGCCGATCCCCAGTTTCTTGCGCAACTCGGCGTCCATCTTCGCGAAGACTTCTTTATTCTCCTTGAGGAATGTCCGGGTGTTCTCGCGGCCCTGGCCGATTCGCTCCCCTGAGTAGGAGTACCAGGCGCCTGACTTCTCGACGA
>CAYVMS010000124.1:0-10120 GCA_964452615.1 uncultured Occallatibacter sp. | reverse complement strand
TCGATACTTCACAGCACAGCATTCCGTGTTGGGTGGGGAAGTGCCATCGTCGAACCTGACTCAAGCGCAGCATAGAGTGATGATGATCGTTTATCCCCTTGGAACCCTGAAAGACTTTCTGGAGATTTTATTGTTTGTTGTGGCTCTCATCACTACAAAGAACCTGGTTCAAACAATTCTCGATGAGCGGCGGCCTGACGTTGTTTCAAGTATGCGAGGGATTGTACCTCGGTATCGGGAGGTTCTGCTGTTCTCGCTCAAGTACATGGCTGTGATGGCTATGCTCGGAGGAATCCTTCTTGGCTTGGCCAGTTCACCACTTAGCCCTGAGCACCTTCACGAACTTCTCTCATCAAAAATATTCCTCTGCGTTTTCGTCCTTATAGGGGAGGGTTGCCTTGCATGGTTGCTGGTGCCGGCTGCGATTCGATTGTTACAACCACCGAAAAGTTCGACTATCTTGGCTCAGGGCAGAAAGATCGGAGCAGTCTTTGCGGTCACCACCTCAGCAAGCTCGCTGGCTCTGCAATACCTGGTTGGTAAAACTGAAGCCAACGTCATACTCGACAACCAATGGGAAAGCAATGCAACTGCAGCAGTGAACACGATCATCATCAATGTACCCCAGGTTTTCCTATTCATCGCACTGGCGCTAGTAGCCATCCAAGTGTTGGGGGAGGAATGTTCCCTCGCGGCGGAGCCGGAAATGAACTGGGGCAACCGTCTTTTGGCATGGCTGCGGAGGGCCCGCGAGTGGAAGGGCGATTCCTTCTAAAAGTTAGTTCATTTGGTGCAACGCAAACGAAGAATGACCGCCGCCTCATAGGCAGTTCCGCCTGGATTACCGGCCAACCGGAGACAGCACTACTACTCGATTTTTGGGACTTATTCCTGGTCCAATGGCAGTTCTCCCCCAAAAATGCCGCAATATTACCCATCGAACCCCAATCGGCGCGCAGCCGGGCCCCACATCCGATACCATACTTAAGGTACCTATTACAGAATGAGCCTGAAAGCCAAGCTGGAAGCTGTCATCTATGCCGCGGAAGAGCCGGTCACTCTGACCCAGCTCGCCGCCCTCTTTGCCGCCGAAGCCCTTGAATGGAAGGCGGAGCAGGAAGCTGTGTCTGCCGATCAGGCCTCCAGCGCTGCCGAAGCCGCCCAAACTCTGCCCCTCGGGCTAAGCGAAGATCTCACCGAAGACATCGCCTCTGCGGACGAAGAGCCAGTCTCCTCTGATCCCGCTGCGTCCGAGCCGGTCAGCGAGTCCGCCGCAACAGCCATCGAGCCACAGCCCGAAGCAAGCTCCGAAACGGTTACGGAACCTAACCCTGAATCCAGCCCACAGACCAGCCAGGAACCCAGCACGGAGCCAATTGCCGAGGCCGCTGTAGAGACCGCTCCTGTGACTGAGTCAACCGGCGACCCTGCGGCCCCCGATTCTGCCTCCCTCGATGCATCGGAAGTCGAAGCCGCAACAGCAGGCGAAGAGGCCGTACTTTCAGCGGAGGCTGCCGAGTTAGAGGCACGCCGACAGGCCCGCCAGCTCGACCGCGAAGTCCGCGCCATCCTCCGCCAGCTTCTCGATGAACTCATTGCGTCCTGCGCCTCCGACGGCCGCGGCGTCGAGATCCGCGAGATTGCGGGCGGCTACCGTGTGGCCACCAAACCGGAGTGTCACGACGCCGTCCGGCTCTTCGTACGCAGCCTCAAGCCGGCGCTCAAGCTCTCGCTGCCGGCCCTTGAGACCCTGGCCGTTATCGCATATAAGCAGCCCGTGACCGCGCCCGAGGTCAACGAGATTCGCGGCGTGGACTCCTCCGGCGTCTTCGGTTCGCTGCTGGCCCGCAAGCTCATCGCCACGGCAGGCCGCAAGCAGGTCATCGGCCGGCCCATTCTCTACAAAACAACCCGCGAATTCCTGCTTCGCTTTGGCCTGAAAGACGTCTCCGAGCTCCCCTCGATGGAAGAGTTCGAGAAGTTGGCCGCAATTGAACTCGACGAGCCGGAGACCGCATCCGGCGAAGAATCCGAGCAGAGATCCAATCCTGCATTAGCTCCAGAAGGTCCGGAGTTCGATGAATCAGCCAGCGAAGAGCTGGAAGACTCACCCGCCGAAGACCTGGAAGCGCCAACAGAACTCTCAGAATCCACTGGGACCGCCGAGACGGCGGTCAGCAACGAACTTCCACCCCCCGAAGAGGCCGCTCCTGCTGCGCCTCCCGCACCAGAGCAGGCAGAAATCGAGACACTTCCCCATGGCGAAGAAGAAAACTAAGATCCCGACCGAAGCAACCGAAACCAACGAACTGAACCTGGAAACCGCATCCGAACCTGAAACTCAGAAGATCGAAGACCCGATCGGCGATCTGACCGATGGCGAGGCACAAGCTGCCCTCGAAGCGGAACCTGAATTCGGGCCCGAATCTGAATCTGAGACTGAGATTGAAGCCGAAGACAGCCCTGAGCCCGAGTCAGATGAGAGCCCTGAGCAGGAATCGGATGACGACTCGGAGAACGACTCCGAACCTGAGCTCACGCCCAAGCCGCGTCCCCCAGCCAAGCTCGAACGGTTGCAGAAGATCCTTGCCGCCGCAGGCATTGCCAGCCGCCGTGCCGCCGAGTCGCTAATCGAGCAGGGCCGCGTCCAGGTCAATGGCAAGGTCGTCACGGTGCTTGGGACGAAGGCCGACCTCGGCCGCGATCACATCCGCGTGGATGGCAAGCTGCTGCAAGGCGCCGAGCGGCTGCGCTACTTTGTACTCAACAAACCCAGGGGCTTCGTCACAACGGTCAAGGACCCCGAGGGCCGGCCCACGGTGATGCAGTTCTTTGAAAAGATGAAGGAGCGCCTCTACCCTGTCGGCCGTCTGGACTACCTCAGCGAGGGGCTGCTCGTCGTCACCAACGACGGCGAACTGGCCAACCGCCTAACCAAGGCCGCGTCGGGCGTGGAAAAGACCTACCTGGTCAAGGTTGCCGGACAGCCTACCGAAGCCGAACTGGATATTCTTCGCGGCGGCGTAGCCATTGATCGCGGCGCCCCCGGCTCGGCCAAGATACGCACCTCCCCAGCCCGCATTCGCCAGGTGCGCCAGGGCGACAATCCCTGGTATGAAGTGGTTCTCATCGAGGGCCGCAACCGCGAGCTGCGCAAGATGTTCGAGGAGATTGGCCACTTTGTTGAGAAGATCCGGCGCACCGGCTACGGCCCGCTGGTTCTCGACCTGGAGCCAGGTAGCCTCCGCGAACTGGAACCGCGCGAGCTGGATCTGCTGCGCTTGGCTGCCGAAGGCAAGCTGCGCACCCCCAAATCGAAGGACATCCGCCGCCGCAACGCCGCCGATGCGGGCCTGTTGCCGACGGTCCTTCCCAAGCCCAGCGGCCGTCCGCGCCAATCGGCCCCGCCCGCCGCTGCTGCCGAACGGCCAACCGCCTACCGGCCTAATGCCTCGGACCGCCCCGGCCGCCCGGAACGCCCCAGTCGCACTGGCCGCCCTTACAGCAAGAACGCAACGACCAAGCCCTTCCGTTCAGACCGTGGCGGCCCAGAGCGTGCCCGGCCAGACCGCGGCGGTGCGGAGAGCTTCCGCCCCTCCGCCGGACGCACCTCCGCCCCCAATCCAGTTCGGAGCTTCTCCCATTCTGAAGACGAGCGTCCTGGCCAACGAGGGACAGGCGGTCAAGAGAGCTTTGGCTCCGCCCGGCCCGCGGGACGCAGCTTTGACCGGCCAGCCTACGACCGTCCCAGCGCCAGCGCTCCCAGGCCCGGCTCAGCGGGGACAGGCAGAACCGGCACCGGACGGCCATTCACCGCTAAACCCAAATTCGACAAGCCCGCATGGAAGAAGCCCGAGCGCCCGCAACAATCTGACCGGCCCGGACGCCCAGACCGGCCAGCTTTCCAGCGCTCTGCTCCGCCCCGCCGCGAGGCTCCAAAGCGTGAAGCCCGAGTATTCGACGAAGATCTGGGCCCGGTGAGACCGCCCAATCTTCACATTGAGGAGATCCCGGCCGAGCGGCCCGGCACAGCACGCCCGTTCCAGCCGCGCCCTGTCACGCCGCGTTCTTTCGATGCCCGCCCGAGCGCACCACGCTCCAGCTCGCCTCGCCCCTACACGGACCGGCCCAGGCCCAGCCGCCCAAGCGGCCCTAATCGCCCAAGTGGTGGATCGGGCCGCTCCAGTTTCGATAGGCCGACATCCTCGGCCCCGCGCAGCTCAGCCCGGTCCAGTTCCGCTCCTTTCAGCCCGGCCAAGCCCTTCCGAGGGGAAGGCGGCCTCGCACGACCCTTCACCACCAGCAGCGGCAAACCTCGCGCAGGTGGCGCACGGCCCAGCAGCAAGCCTGGAAAATTTACCAAGCCCGGTTCGTCTAAACCGGGTGGATTCAAATCCTACGGAAACAAGCCTGAAGGCCGTTCCTCGGCTGGCCCGGCCAAGCGTACCTTCCGGCGCGACGAAGGCGCGGGATCGTTTACGCCCCGGCCCAGTTCGGATTCCGGGCCGCGTCCGTCGGGTTCGTCTCGCTCATTCGCTCCGCGCCCCGAGGGAAGGACCGGCACCGGTTGGAAGCCCAAGCCCAGCTTCAGCGGTCCAGGCAAACCGGCCTCCGGCTCGCGCTCCGGGCCCAAGCCGGGCGGCTTCAAGAGCTCTGGCTACAAAGGCAAACCATCCGGCCCCAAACGCGCAGGTTCCCGCCCAGGCGGCAAACCTGGCGGAAAGAGGCGCGGCTAACCCGCGCTTCGGTCTCGTCTGAACTTGTGCCGTTTCAAACTACCTCTCCGCAATGAGTGCTAAACTTTGCCCATTCACGACGGCTGTTCAAACGCGTGGACAGGACAGACTCAAAGCCGCGAGGGTGCGCCCATGGCAAACACTTTTGGTCGAGACATTCTTATTCAAGCTCCAGATCCGAAGAAGGCGGCCTCATTCTATGTCGAAAATCTTGGCTTTGAGGTCACCGGCGAAGAGCCTGAAATGATCAGCCTTCATGGCCGCCACATCAACCTCTTCATCGAGCGCGGTCCGGCGTTGGGACCGGTCTTGGAAGTCACGGTGGACAGCGTCGAAGCCGCCCGTCTCCGGCTCATAAAGCTCGGCTGTGAAGTCATCAAGAATGAGCCGGATTTTCCGCGCTGCTATGTCAAAGATCCATACGGCATGATCTATAACCTGACCAGCTAACGCCGGAGACCCACTCATCGAAACAGGTATGATGGTATTTTGTCCGTCTCGTCCAACGAGACCGGACGCAAAGGATATCTCCATCACCCCGATGCAGGAACAAATGAACGAATCACAAACTGGAAGAGTCGAGCTCTTCGACACAAGCCTCCGGGACGGGTTACAGCAACCGAATATCGACATCTCCGTGCCCAATGCCGTCAGCCTTCTCCAGCACATGGCCGCCTTTGGCGTCCACTATGCCGAGATTGGTTTTGCTGGCGCCAATCAATTCGTCACGGATTTGACCGCCGCTCTTCTTCCGGTCAAAACGGGAGCCATGAAACTGGCCCTCTTCGGCAGGACACGCGGCCGCGGAACCAAGGTCCAGGATTGGTCCGACGCGCAATTCATGATTGGGCACAA
Source organism: uncultured Occallatibacter sp. (assembly GCA_964452615.1). Taxonomy (GTDB): domain Bacteria; phylum Acidobacteriota; class Terriglobia; order Terriglobales; family Acidobacteriaceae; genus Telmatobacter. The sequence continues at coordinate 4,529 of CAYVMS010000124.1, read as the reverse complement.
AGGGCGCATTCCGGTCGCTGTGATCGTCGTCAAATCCCGCCTGCTCGATGTCATCAAGTCGCTCGAGACCACTCCTGAAGAAAACCTTCTAATGGCCTACGAGACCGTCGAGTGCCTTCAAGACAGCGGTCTTGAAGTCATCGTCGACCTTGAGCACGCCATGGACGCCGCCTGCGGACGCCGCGAAAACGGCAACGAGTGCGATTCCGATTTCAGCCAGCAGAGTGTCGACTACTTTCACCAGATGGTTGAGCAATGCGCTCGCCAGCAAGTTAGCCGGATCGTGGTTTGCGATACCACCGGCGGCGCGGACCCCACAGAGGTCGGCCAGGTAATTGAAGGCCTGGTGCGGAGTTATCCCGGCGCTAACTTCGGCTTTCACGGCCACACCGATCGCGGTCTGGGAGTCGCCAACGCCCGCGCCGCGATTCTTGCCGGAGCCACCCAGATTCAAGGCACGATTCTTGGCACCGGCGAACGCTGCGGAAATGTTAATCTCACCACCGTCATCGGCAGCATGCAACTAAGAGGCGAAGCCGAGTTTGTAACTCCCGAGTCACTTGCCGGACTAACTAGCCTCGCTAACTCGGCTTACTCAGCCTTTGGTCTGGAGCCGCCGCACGGCACTCCTATCGTTGGCCCCGGCGCATTTGGCACCTGGGCCGGAATGCACGGCAGCAGCGAAAAGAAAAACCCAGGGGCATATCTCTGGTGCGATCCGGCGCGCGTCGGCGCCAGCCCGGTCATCGGCGTCAATGGCCAATCGGGACGAGCCAATATTGTGATGCTCTCTCAAACTCTCGGCGTTCCACTGGATTCAACGCAGGCACAGGCATTGATGGACGCCAACCAGCCAATGATGGAGGGCGGTGGCTTCACGGTGAGTGAAGTCTCGTTCAAGCTGGCCTGCATGAAAGTGCTCGGAACTCTGCATGATCGTTTCAGCGTCAAGAGCTGGCGAGTGCTGGATGAATCGGACGAGACCGGGAACCGCTACGTTCAGGCCTCAATGTTAATGTCGGTGGGCGATTCGACAGTAGTTACAACGCGAGCCGAGGGAGCCGGTCCCGTCGATGCGCTCACTAAAGCCATGCGCCGCGAATTGGAAAAGTGGCATCCGTCAATTGCGCAGATGCGATTGGGCACATTCAGTGTCACGGCCCTTGATGTCTCCGCCCACGACACGGCGGCTTACGTTCGAGTCACCGTCAGCTTCAATGCCGACGGCCACGAACCCTGGACGACCGCCGGAGTCAGCGGCGATTTGAATCAAGCCGCGCTGATGGCCATCGTCGACGGCTTCCATTACTGGATGCTGAAAAACCCCAGCTAAATTAGCCGGAGTTCAGAGACACGTTCAATAAGTCAATGCGTTGCGAGCTAGTAACTATCGGGCATTGTCCCTTGTGCGAGAACCGCCATCAGCAGCGGGCAATCGTCACCAGGGAATACGCCCTCAAACTCGATCATGCCGTGGTGCTTTGAATCAACCTGCAAAGTCAAAATCTGCTGTTTTCTGTCGCGCAACACGGTTACCTGCACGGGCTTGCCCTGATTGGAGCGCAGCGAGCGGTCCCAGTCTGCGACAGTGGAGATGGCGTCTGGGCCCACCTTGAGGATCACGTCGAAGGCCTTCAATCCGGCTGCCTCAGCCTCGCTCTTCCGCGCCACCTGCTTGACCATCAGTCCGCTCGGCACGCCCAGATACTCGGCCATCTGCGAAGTCAGCGGCTCCACCAGTGCGCCCACCTTCAGGCTGCTGCCAAAGAACGGCATATGGAAGCCTCCCGGCAGCGGCGCATCGCCCCCGCCGGCGAGCATTCCCATCCCCTGCCCCTGCGCAAAGGTGTCGCTGCCCGTTCCGATTTTGGTCCACACGTCGTGCTCCATTACCTGGCGATCCGCTAGTTTGACTGCCAGCGTCTGGAGGTTTCCGTCCCTGCTGATTTCAATGCTGACATTGCGGCCTGCTGGAATCTCGCGCAGCATCCGCCGCAACTGCTCGGCGCCTTCGACAGGCTGCCCGTTCAACTTGACCACTACGTCATTGACCTTGAGTCCGATCTGTCCAGCCGGAGCGTCGTGATCGATCAGCGTAATGATTGCACCGCGAACCTCTTTGAGCTTCAGCGCCTGCGCCTTTTCCTGGTCAACGTCCGCCAAGTCAACCCCCAAATATCCTTGAGAGTTCGAGTGCAGCGCCAGCGGACTGGGCTCCTCAAACCACTGGACAACTCCTCGCCCCTGCGCCAGAGCCGCGCTCGACGCCATCGTCAGACACACACCCGCACATACCAATGCAACAGCCCGATATAGCCTCAAAATGTCCTTCATCGCTCCATCTCCCGCGACATCTTCATCCGGCCCGCATTCTCTTCTGACGATGCGGTTCCCGGAACGTAATACTCGCTTACTGAATCTCTGGAACCCGGTCCAAAACCTGTCTCGAAACGGTACGAATATAAGGGCTCCGATCCGAGTTGGCGACCGAGTTCAGCACCTGCCGCACGCTCGTATCGCCCTCCACCGGCTCCAGAATATTGATCGCCGCAGTGCGAATCTTCGGGTCGCTGTCGTATAAAAGCGCCTCCAGCATCGCATCCCGCACCCGCTGATCCTGAGCCACATAAGGCTCCAGCCCCTGCATGGCCTTTTCGCGCACGCCCGCGCTCCTGTCATAGCGCAGTGCCACCATCAGCGCATCCCGAATCCCCACCCCTGGGCAGCCATGTCCCGCACGGCACTCAGCCGCCAGCAGCCCCACCGAGTTGTCCCGCACCCCCGCCGAAGCCGAATTCTGGCTGGCCAGCATCAGCAATTGCCGGATCGCCGGATCATCCAGCGAACCCTCGATCTGCTGTGGCACTACCTGGTTGTAATGCACTTCCACCATGTGGCTGTTCGGCTGCTGAACGATGCTTGAAATGTTGGCAATCTCCGCAGGCGCGGCGCTTCCCGCCGTCGAAACGACTGCCTGCTGCATCTGCGCCTGAGCAGCCTGGTTCGCCGCCACGCGAGCCGCGCGATTCTCGGCAACTCGATAGCCGCCCAGCGAACCCGCCCCTGCCCCAACCAGCAACAGCAGAGCCGCCGCCACCGGCGCAGCCTGCAGACTGGCAAAGTTGTTCGTTAGCCGTTGGGCCAGGCGCTCAAACCAGCGCATCGGGGGCAGCGCATCAAGCGCCTCCTCCAACCGCAGCCGGGAACGCGCAACCAGATTGGCATCTGGCTCCACCACCGGGTGGGCCTCCATCAGCACTTTCAGCGCCAGCAGTTGCTCCCGCTCCTTGTGGCACTCCGGGCAGCCTGCCATATGCCGCTCCAGTTCATGCGTCTGTTCGTCGGCCAGTTCTCCATAGGCCGCCGCCACGATCCGCTCATTTGCTACTTCGCAATTCATAGCTCTACGTCCTTCCAGCCCCCAAAAGTGCCACAATACTCGACCTGGACTCCGCCGCCCGCAGGGCATTGCCGCCGGTCAACTTACCGCAATCCCGCCAACTGCATTCGCAGCTTTTTCGTCGCCCTGAAGAGCGTATTTTTGGCGGTTTCTTCCGTGGTGCTCAACATCTCTCCAATCGTGCGCAGGCGGAGCCCCTGATAGTGCTTGAGTTCAAAAACCATCCGCTCCCGCGGCGTCAGCTTTTCCAGAGCCGTTTGAATTCGCTCGCCGAGCACCTTGCGCTCCAGTTCCTTGGCCGGATTTGAAAACGACCGGTCGTCTGACACCGAAGCCAGGATGTCGATCTCATCGCCTGAGTGGTTCACCACCACCGAGTGGTCCTCGCGCCGCGTCTTGCGCCGCCGCAGTTGGTCCAGGCAGAGATTGGTCACTATCCGGTAGATCCAGGTATAAAACGAACACTCAAAGCGGAAATTCCCGATATACCGGTAAGCCTTGAGGAAAGCCTCCTGGTAGATATCCTCGGCGTCGTGCTCGCTGCCGGTCAGGTGCAGCGCCAGCCGCAGCACCTGCTGCTCATACTGCCGGACCAGTGTGTCAAAGGCGGCACGCGACCCCGCCTGCGCCTCGCGGATCAGCTCCATCTCCGGCGCGCGCGCCTGCGCGCGCTCCTCTGCAGTCTTTTGTCCGTTGATTGCCCTGGTCGCAGCCATCCCTGGGGAGGATTGTACCCTTCCGCCAGCCGGCCATGCTATGCCGTCCCGCAATTGAGCAGGGGAACTGGGGTAGATCGCCGCATCCGCTGTCATGGATTCTGCTCCGGAGAGTGAACTCTCTCTGCATTGGGATAGACGCAGAAATCAGGCAGAGGTAAGCGAACCGTTAGAAGGGTTAAACCATCGGAATTTAACCCATGCTGATCGACAAGACCCAGGGTGGCCCAGGTCTGGACTTTCAGACCTGGGAAACCACAAACCTTTGGAAGGGTGCCCCAGGTCCCTCGCATTTGGGGACCTGGGAAATCACGAACCCCAAGCGAGCGAAAAGCGGGCAGTTGGCCCCACCGCAGGTGGCAGTTGGCCCCACCGCAGGTGGCCCGGTAAACTGAAAAAACAATGAATGGAAA
>CAYVMS010000123.1:8639-10133 GCA_964452615.1 uncultured Occallatibacter sp. | reverse complement strand
TCAATGCCGGAAGTGGCGCACTCCGGTGAAGACCATGGCCACGCCTAGCCTGTCGGCAGCGGCAATGACGTCTTGATCCTTTATCGAGCCGCCGGGCTGAATGACCGCTGTGGCTCCGGCCTGAACTACCGCTTCAAGGCCGTCTGCGAAGGGGAAGAAGGCGTCGGATGCGGCGACGCAGCCCTTGAGCGGCAGCGCGGCCTTCATTGCGCCGAAGCGGGCGGCGTCTACACGGCTCATCTGGCCTGCGCCAACGCCCAGGGTCTGTCCGTCTTTGGCATAGACGATGGCATTCGACTTGACGTGCTTGCAGACGCGCCATGCAAAAAGCAGGCTGCGCAGTTCTTCATCGGTGGGCGGACGCTGGGTGACGACCTTGAGTTCTGCAGCGCTGATGCGGCCGGTATCGGCGTCTTGGATCAATAGACCACCAGACACGTGCTTCACGACGGGCCTCGTTGGCGCGGCGTGAACCTCAACCAGGCGCAGGTTCTTCTTGGCGGCGAAGCGTTCGCGTGCCTCGGCGCTGAAGGAGGGGGCTGCGATGGCCTCGACAAAGAGCTTGGCGATCTCTTCTGCGGCCTCGGCGCCTACCTCGCGATTGATGCCTATGACCCCGCCGAAGGCCGAGACGGGGTCGCTCGCCAGTGCTTTCTTGTAGGCCTCTAAGATCGTCACACCAGTTGCTGCGCCGCACGGATTTGTGTGCTTGACAATGATGGCCGCGGGCTCGTCGAATTCCTGAGCCAGTTCCCAACAGGCGTCTAGATCAACAAGGTTGTTGAAGCTCAGTTCTTTACCCTGAAGCTGGTTTGCACCGGCAATGCCCAGGACAGAACCGTCTGCATAAAGCGCGGCGCGCTGGTGGGGATTTTCGCCGTAGCGTAGCGATTGAGCGATCTGAAGGTTGATGCGAAGAGTCGTCGGCAGGCTCGATGCATCCAGTTCGGCTGGCGCTGAAGGCTCGGGAGCCTCGGCGATCTGGTCGAGCGTGTTGGCGATGGCTGAGTCGTAGGCTGCAGTGAGCGCAAAGGCCTGCCTGGCCAGCCGCCAGCGAGTTGCGCGAGTCAATGCGCCGCTGTTCGCCTTCAACTCCTCGATCAGAGCGGGGTAGTCAGCGACGCGCGTAACGATGGCCACATTTTCGAAGTTCTTGGCAGCCGAGCGCACCATCGACGGACCGCCGATGTCGATGTTTTCGATCAGGTGGCCAAAAGCAACGCCGGGAACAGCAGCGGTCTTTTCGAAGGCATAGAGATTGACCACAACCATATCGATGGGCTCGATGCCATGGGCCGCGACGGCGGCTTCGTGCTCGGCGTTGCCGCGAATGTAGAGTAGGCCGCCGTGCACCTTGGGATGCAAGGTCTTCACACGGCCGTCGAGCATCTCCGGAAAGCCGGTCAGTTCGCTAATGTCCTTGACGGTGAGGCCCGCCTCGCGCAGCGCCCGCGCCGTTCCGCCGGTCGAAACCAGTTCCACGCCAAAACCCGC
>CAYVMS010000123.1:0-8539 GCA_964452615.1 uncultured Occallatibacter sp. | reverse complement strand
ATGCAAAGTCCAAACAACAGACTACAACGTGGGGCATGGCGAGAGGCAAAGCCACATGCCAAACCGCATAATGGTACTTCGGCATCACGAGTCCAATTGAAGGGCAGGGCAATTGATTGAACAGCCATCTAAGGTTCGCTAATGTTCATGCGATCGCCATGATTTGAAGAGGCATCAGGCTGCGAGACTGTTAGAAATGCATTAGAGTTGAAGAATGGGATCTTCCCCCTCCAATTCACCCTCGGGCGAATACTTACCCCTTCGCGAAGCTTCGACACCCCGCCCGGAGATTCTCTCGCCGGATGGCAGTTTTGCTCCGCCGGTCGAGCCAGTGCGCAAGCCGCGCCCGTCATGGTCCTATGCTCCGGCGACCTACGTGTTGCTTGGAATCAATTGCCTGGTATTTCTGGCGATGACGGTGCGCGGAGTCAACCCGATGAGTCCCACGACCGAGCAACTGATGCACTGGGGAGCCGACAACGCCGGTAATGTGCTGCTTGGCGGCGAGTGGTGGCGGATCGTAACGGCCATGTTTGTGCATGTGGGGATTCTGCACCTGGCTACGAACATGTGGTGCTTGTGGAACCTCGGACTGCTGGCCGAGCCGCTGATGGGTTCGGCGGGCGTCCTTGCGGTCTACATCCTCACCGGTGCGGCAGGCAACCTGCTGTCTACCTTGTACAACTGGCTATGGCCGCTACACGATTCTGGAGCGGTGTATTTTCCGGCTGGCGCGGGCGCCTCGGGAGCCGTCTTCGGCATCGCTGGGGCATTGATCATTCTGCTCAAGTCTCACCAGTTGCCGGTGCCTCCGCTGGAGTTGCACAAGCTGCGCAAGTCAGTGATCTACTTTGCGGCCATCAATCTCGTGATCGGCTTCTCCATCAGCTTCGGGACTCGCGTTATCGGTTCCGGGCTGCAGATCGATAACATGGCCCACCTGGGCGGGTTCACCTGCGGTTTGCTCTTCGCTGCGCCGATGGTGCCTCGGCCAGGCGCGCCACGCGATCAGTTTCTTTTCCGCCTCAGGATAGCCGTATTGATCGTGGTGGGGATACTGGTGTTGTTCGGTTTCTACCTGGCTAAGCTGCCGGGATAACGCGCATTGGAGAGCGCACTTTGTGCGAAAATATTACTCGCAAGCGTGCCGTTAAATTCCAACCCGGAGGCAGACCATGGAACGTCGCGATTTTATCAAGCAGGCCGCGATCACCGCTGCGGCGGTTGCATCAACGAGCGCCGTGAACGCTTCGACTCCGACCCTCCCCATCGCCCGCCGCCCGCTCGGCAAGACAGGCGAACAGCTCTCCATCATCGGCTTCGGCGGAATTGTCGTGATGAACGAGGAGACCGGCGCGGCGGCGAACATCGTCTCCGAGGCCGTCGACCGCGGCGTCAACTACTTCGACGTTGCGCCCAGCTATGGCAACGCACAGGAGAAACTGGGGCCGGCTCTGGCGCCCTATCGCAATAAGAGCTTTCTGGCCTGCAAGACAGACGGTCTTACCAAGGAAGCGGCGCGCAAGGACCTTGAGAACTCTCTCAAGCTGCTCAAGACCGGCCACTTTGACCTCTACCAATTTCACGCGCTAACCAAAATGGCGGATCTCGAAAAGGCGCTCGGTCCGGGTGGCGCAATCGAGACCATGGAAGAGGCGAAGAAAGAAGGCAAGATTCGCTACATCGGCTTCTCGGTCCACTCTGCCGAGACGGCGCTGGCCGCCATGGACCGCTACAACTTCGACACAATCCTCTTCCCCATCAACTGGGTTCTCTTCACCCAGGCCAACTTTGGGCCGCAGATTCTCAAGCGGGCGCAGGAGAAGAAGATTGGCATTCTGGCCCTCAAGGCCATGGCCAAAGGCATGTGGCCGGAGAGCGAAAGGCAGCATCATCCCATCGCCAAGTGTTGGTATCAGCCGGCAGCGTTTCCCGATGAGGCCTCGCTCGGCCTGCGCTGGACCCTCGGACACCCCATCACTGCCGCCATTCCGCCGGGAGACGAACGCTACTTCCGCCTGGCGATGGATGTGGCTCAGAGTTACAAGCCGCTGAGCGCGACCGAGGAGCAAACTCTACTCGCCAGCGGAAATGGCGCCGAGCCGATCTTTCACCTGGGCAATAGTGCGTAGGCTACCGCGTCGCCGTAGCGGCGAACTTCTTCACCATCGTCAGCAGCAGCTTGCGATCACTATCGTTCAGGTTCGTTGAATAGCGGCGGATCTGGGTCAGAAAGCGCAACTCCTCGTCAGTGAGCTTTTGCAGGGCTGTTTGGCGACCCAGAGATTCGTCGGCGAAGAACTGGGTGATGGGAAGATCGAGAGCCCGCGCTATCTTCGACAGCGTATCCAGCGATGGCACGGTATGGCCGTTTTCCACGCGCGATAGATAGCAGCGCAACAGCCCGGTTTTCTTTTCGATGTCGCCCTGGGAAAGCCCCTTTTGCAGCCTTTGCGCGCGGATAGCGGTACCGATCTTGATCATGAAACCCGTCCTGTTCGATTGCCACGCAAGTTTACTTGCAAGGTAGCAATCAATTAATTATTGTCAGAATAGTAAACACGCTCCGCGACGAAATGCAAGGACATTCTTCGCGCTCGCACGATCAGAATCGCCGGTCGCCGGTGAAAAACGCGTGAATTCGTAAACCTTCGCAGCTCATGGGTCGTCTGAATGAGTACGAGCGCAGAATGGCAGGGTACAACCATGCGGCAATGGAGCAAGCGGTGGGGAGTTGTGGCGGGACTTTTTGTGGCTGGCGGTCTTGCCGCCCTGGCCCAGTCGTCTGCCACGCCCGCCGCGCCCGCCACCATTACACCCGCTCAGCAGACACCCGCTGTGACCGGCGGACGGCTGCATGGCGTAGTCAAGAGCAGTAATGTTCCGCTGCCTGGTGTCGCCGTAACCGCCCAGAACACGCTGACCGGCAAGCGCATCCAAACCACGACCGACATCACCGGCGCCTGGGCGATGAACCTGCCCCAGAATGGCCGCTATGTCATTCGCACGCAGTTCGCGGCCTTTGCGCCTGGCGCTGAAGAGGCTGTCCTCAACGCTGCCAGCCACGATCAGACGGTGAATTTCGACTTGGTGCTGGCCTCTCGCGCAGCCCAGCAGGCGCAGCGCGAAGACCAAGGATCACAAGCTTCGCCGGCGGCGGAGGCCATCCGGCAACTGGCGGCGAACGGCGCGCAAAACCTGAGCCTGTTGAGTGCGCTTGGAGCCGACACTGAGCCCCAGGCCGGAAACCCGGGCGCGGCGGGAGCTGCCCTGCCTTCGATTGCCGGCAACTCCGACTTTGGCGGCGATTCGGTGGCCATTAGCGGCCAGGCGGGAGCGGTCAGTCCGCTGGCTGGCGTCGACATGGACCGCGTCCGCGACGCTGTTGAGACGCTTCGCGCGCAGGGGGCCTTGCCGGGCGGGCAAAATGGAGACGCAAGCGGCGGAAACTTTGGGGGCTTGGGCGGCGGGGGCGGTGGCCTTTTTGGTGGCGGAGGGGGATTCGGTGGGGGAGGATTTGGCGGGGGCGGTTCAGGCGGGCGCGGTGGATCTGGAGGCGGCGGGCGCGGCAATTTTCGTGGCTTTAACCCCGGCCAGCCGCATGGAGCCATTTTCTGGATTGGCAGCAACGCGGCAATCAACGCGGAGCCGTTTTCGCTTCGCGGTCAGCCCCAGCAGCAACCGGCCTCTGGAACCAACCGCTTCGGCATCACTTTTATGAGCGCACCTTATCTGCCACACCTGACCAAACCCAGCGGCAAAGACACCGTCTTCCTGACGCTCTCCGGCACGCGCAGTTCGAGTCCGGTGGATCAGTACGCCACGGTTCCGACGGATGCGGAGCGGGCGGGCGCAATTCCGGGATTGGGTACTATTACGCCTGTCCAGGCAGCCATTAACCTGCTGCAATTCTTCCCCGAGCCGACGCCGTCATTAGTCAACGATGTGCAAAACTATCACTTGTTGACCACTGCGCAGTCGAACTCTACGCAAGCTGGCGTGCGCTACATGCGCAGCCTGGGCAAGAACGCCACTCTGCTGGGTGGTGGCCGCGGAGGTGGCGGAGGCCGCCGATCGCAGCAGAATCAAGGCCTGCGTCAGAGCATCAATCTCAACTACAACTGGACTGACTCGGCATCGGACAATGTAAATCTTTTCCCGCAGTTAGGAGGGAAAACTTCGTCGCACTCTAACTCGCTTCAAGCCGGCTATACGATCGGTTATCACAAAGTTACAAATATCTTCAACACGAACTGGAATCGCAGCGCAAGCCAGGCAACCAACTTTTTCACCAATAAGAACGACATCGCAAGCAGCGTCGGCATCAATGGGATCAACAGCGCGCCAAGGAACTACGGCCTGCCCAATGTGGTTCTTAGCAACATTCAGGGACTCAACGAACAGCAGCCCCGCTTTTCGCTTTCGCAGACCATATCTGCCTCCGAAACCTTGAGTTGGATTCACGCCAAGCATAATCTGCGCTTCGGCGGCGACTATCGCCGCGTCCACCGGGATTTCCTGGGCGGCTCGAACTCGACCGGAACCTTCATCTTCAGCGGCGTCTTTACCGGCTCATCGCTAGCGGATTTTCTGCTCGGTCTGCCACAGGAGACAACCATTGATGCGGCTGCGGGCAAGAGCTACCTGCGAGACAACGTGATGGACGTCTATGCTCAGGATGACTGGCGCGCCCGGTCCAATCTTACGCTGAACTACGGAGTGCGTTACGAATTCTTCGCGCCGTACACGGAGAAATACAACCGCCTCGGCATGGTGGACACCAATTCGGGCGCAGGGTTTACCGGCAGCCCCGTTGAAGTTGCTCCCGGAGGTTCGTCTTCGAGCGGAAGACTCCCGAATTCGCTGGTCTTTCCCTATCGCACAGCTTTTGCGCCGCGACTTGGCATAGCTCTGCGGCTGCCCAAGCAAACCGTGCTGAGAGCGGGCTATGGAATCAACTACACTGTCGGACAATACGCTACATTTGCTTCGACCTTGGCTCACCAGCCAATCGCCAATCAGCCTTCGTTCGTCAACGAACAGACGAACGAGGCCGGGGCCGCTTGCATTACACTCACGCTAGCCAATGGATTCTGCCCTGCCGCCACCACCGCGACACCGGGCAGCTATGAGTTAGATCCGCACTATCACCTGCCCTATGTGCAGGTGTGGAACATCGATGTGCAAAAAACACTGCGCTGGGGCGTTGTGCTAAACGCCGGCTATAACGGATCGAAGGGCAGTAACCTGGACATCACCAGCGCACCGCGTTCGTCTGCAAGCAGTCCCAACACGGACCCCGCGAATCTGATCTTCAACTATGAACAGTCTGGCGCTTTCTCACGCTTCAATGCCGGAACGCTACGCGTGAACAAGCGGCTTTCGAGCGGCATCGCGCTGGGTGCGAACTATCAGTACTCGCATTCGATCGACGATGCAGGCTCTGTGGGAGGAACCTCGACTGCGGTGGCTCAGAATTGGCAAGACCTCGCCGCCGAGGAGGGTAACTCGAGTTTCGACGTGCGACACAAGGTCAGCGGGACTTATCTTTACGAGTTACCGTTTGGAAAGGATAAGTTCTGGGTTACTGGCGGAGTCGGTTCGCATATTCTTGAAGGTTTTTCAGTCTCCGGCAGCTTTACCTTTGCCACTGGAACGCCGCTTACGCCGACTTATCAGGCAGCCGTTCAGGATGTGGCGCGCGGCACCGCTGGAACGTTGCGCCCGGATCGCGTGCCGGAAGTTTCGTTAACGGCTGGAGCCGGCTCACAGAAGAAGTGGTTCAATACCGCAGCCTTTGTAAAGCCCGCCGGCACCTTTGGGACGGCGTCGCGCAACTCTATTGCAGGACCTGGGACGATTCAGAACAATATGTCGCTCTCGAAGACCATGCAATTGGGCGACACGCGCAGCATGGAGTTTCGCGCGACGACTAACAATGTTTTCAACACTGTTCAGTATGCTGGCGTCGATACCAACGCGGCTTCGCCGACCTTCGGTCAGGTGATCTCGGCAGGATCAATGCGAGCATTTCAGTTTACGAGCAGGTTCAGGTTTTAGCAGGGCAGCGGAGTTAGCCGCTTTGCGCGTGTGTTAGCAGAGTTGGCGGAGTTAGTGAAATATCGCTGAATGGAGGCACATGAGAGACTTGGCGCAAAAGATCGGAGCGGGGTTTGCGGCCTTGGCGCTAGTGTTGCTGGGCGCGCAGCCTGTGCCGGGTTTTGCTCAGGTTTCTACGCAACCTGCTCCTTCCGCGCAGGGTCAGGTATCTTCTACGCCACAGGGTGGCCTTGTGCTCAAGATGAGCGGCGAATTGGTGCTAACCAACGTGGTGGCGCGCGATTCGAAGACCGGCGAGTTTGTGCGCGGGCTCAAGCAGAGTGACTTCACGGTGTATGAAAGCGGCAAGGAGCAACAGATCTCGACCTTCGACTTTCAGAGCGTAGAGATGGCGACGCCGCTGAACGAGGCCACCGTCAGCGGGTTGGCTGCGGGGGCCAGCGGGAGCAGGGCTGTCGTTGTAGCCCGCCCAGAGGACCTGCGCAACCATCGTCTGATCGTCATGTTCTTTGACTTGACCTCGATGCAGCCCGAGGACCTTGACCGCAGCGTTGAGGCGGCGCAAGAGTTCTTGCGCGCCAAGATGCAGCGCGCCGACCTTGTGGCGCTGGTTTCGCTAGACGACACGCTCAAAGTGGACCAGGACTTCACAGCCGACAAGAATGCGCTAATCCGTGAAGTCGCTGTCTATAACGGCACTGAGGGCGAAGGATTTGCGCAAGGCGCGACAGCTAACTCAAACCAGACAGAGGATACAACCGGATACTCTCCTGACGAGAGCGAATATAACGATCTCAACACCGATCGTGAGTTATTCGCACTCAAGGCAATTTCCAAGTCCCTCGAAAGAATTACCGAGAAGAAATCGCTGCTTTACTTCTCAGGCGGCATCTCACGCGACGGCATCGAGAATCAGGCATCTCTGCGAGCCGCGATCAACGCGGCGGTACGCGCTAACCTGGCCATCTATAGCGTGGATACGCGCGGATTGCAGGCGATTTCTCCGCTCGGTGACGCTTCGACGGGCAGCCTGCGCGGGACGGGAGCCTACAACGGCGGCGCGTTGACGAACAACATGAATGCCAACTTTGCCACGCAAGAGGTGATGGCTACACTCAGCTCCGACACGGGCGGCAAGGCTTTCTTCGACTCCAACGATTTTGCTCCTGCCTTCGCTCGAGTGCAGAGCGACAATTCGGCGTACTACGCCATTGGTTTTCATAGCTCGAATTTGGCACGCGACGGCCGCTACCGCAAGCTGACCATCAAGATCAACCGGCCCGGAGTGAAGCTGGAATACAGGCCTGGATATTATGCACCTGCGGATTTCAAACATTCCGGCAAGGAAGACCGCGAGCGGGACTTACAAGATGAGTTAGGCAGCGACTTACCGGCGACCGACATGGCCGTGTATCTCGATGCGCTCTACTTCCGCCTGGATGAGAACAGATTTTTTGTGCCGGTTTCGCTGATTGTCCCGGGCTCGCAAATTCCCTTTGTAAAGGGCGGCGACAAAGACAAGGCCACGCTGGACATCATCGGCACGGTGATCGACGAGGCTAAGCGGCCCATTGGTCAGGCGCGCGAAACGGTCAAGCTCAATCTCGATCCGAGTTTGCAGGCGCGGCAAAAGAATATTCAGTACACGACCAGCTTTAACCTGCCGCCGGGCAAGTATCGGCTTAAGTTCGTTGTTCGCGAAAACCAGACCGGGCGCATGGGCTCGTTTGAGGCCGAGATCACGCTGCCTGAGATGAAGAAGACGCCGCTCAAGATGAGTTCGATTGTGTTAGCGTCGATGCGCCAGCCGAGCAAGAAGACCAGCCCTCTGATACGCGGCGGCCAGGAGTACGTGCCTAACATCAGTCACGTCTTCCGGCAGGATCAGCACCTTTATCTACTCTATGAGATTTATGCTCCTGCTCGCGAGAAACCGGCTGAAAACCAGCCTAAAGGTACAAAGCCGGGGATCAGTCTGCTTAGCAGTCTTGAGCTGATCCAAGGAGCGACAAAGGTTTATGAGACGCCGCTGGTGCAGGCCAAGGCCGTGAATGTCGAAGGACGCGATGCAGTGGCCATTGAACTGGATGTGCCGCTCAGCGGGCTGAAGCCGGGACAGTATCTTTGCCAGTTGAATGTAATCGACGATGCGGGAGGAAGCTTTGCTTTTCCGCGCTTTGCAGTGCTGGTAAAGGAACCTGTGGCCACCGCAGCAGCGGTACCTGCTTCGACAGTCCAATGAACGGTCTGCCATCTAGCGGTGTTGCACATATAATTACCTGCAAGTTTTTGGAAATATAAAGGAGGGGGGTGGGGGTGGGCACTGCTCTGTGGACGGTGAACCGTGTCAGTGGATAGTGAACAGAGGACAGTAGTCAGTCAGGCGCGTTCCACTCATTTCTCTACTGTACGCCGTGCGAGGGTAATTATCTGCAAGTTGGTCCCTTCTTTTTGAAACGCGCTGGTTGAGGCTCGTGGT
>CAYVMS010000122.1:0-10170 GCA_964452615.1 uncultured Occallatibacter sp. | reverse complement strand
TTCGCCTCTGGCCATTTGCCTGACACGATCAATCTTCCGCTCGGCGAGATCGAGAAGAGTCTTCCGCACAGGGTCAAAGATAAGAACCAGGTGCTATTGCTCCACTGTCAGGCCGGCGGACGCAGCGCCGAGGCCAGGAAGAAGCTGATTGCCTTGGGCTACTTGAATGCCTTTAACCTCGGCTCTTATAGCCGGGCAGCGCAGATCCTGAAGAACAGATGAGCTTCGCTGGTAAAATCGTGCGCATGAAAACAATGCCGGTTTTGCTGCAAGGGAGAGCTATGAGAGTGCGGGTTCTATTCGCGAACGCAATCTTGTTAGGCGTGCTGTTGTTTGGTGGAGTGGCTTGTTTCGCTCAAACGGGCAGCGTTGCCGGGGAGTGGCGCGGCATCTGGACCGATCCATCAGGGTATGTCTTCAGCGCCTCCATGTCGTTGGAGACGAGCCCAAGTTGCAAGAGCTGCGCGGTGATCGGCGACGGATCAATCCGCGGCAAAATCGTATGGACGCTGCGGAAAGCGCCCACGAATGAGTCCCCATACGCAGCCAAGATCGGCATGACAGCCACGGAGTTCGTAAAGGGCGAGATGAAAGGCGATAGCCTGCTGGTGTTGAACGGCGAGAGCAAGGACGATCCGAATAACATTATCGCTACCGACCAGTATCGGCTGGCTATCTCCGACAACGGCAAAGTAATCGGCGGCATCACGCTGGATCATGGCCCCTGGACAGGCCAGTTCATCGCCATGCGTTCGCAACCCTGAGGCAAGGCGCAAACCCCTCCGCGACCAGAATCACAGCACTGCCGTGCTTACTGATAGAATTTTCCGCATGGACACAATTCAGTTCAACCTGCCGCCAAATAGGATTCCCCTTGCCTGGTACAACATCGCCGCCGACTTGCCCAAGCCGATGGCCCCGCCGCTGCATCCCGGAACGCTTCAGCCGCTGGGCCCGGACGATCTAGCGCCGCTGTTTCCTATGAGCTTGATTCTGCAAGAGGTAAGCCAGGAGCGGGAGATTGAGATTCCCGGCGAAGTGCGGCAGCTTTACGCACAGTGGCGCCCCTCGCCGTTGTTCCGCGCACGCCGCCTGGAGAAGGCGCTCGATACACCGGCACATATCTACTACAAATATGAAGGCGGAAGCCCGGCCGGCTCGCACAAGCTGAATACTGCGCTACCGCAGGCCTACTACAACAAGATGGACGGCACCAAGCACCTCTCGACCGAGACAGGTGCGGGTCAATGGGGCTCGGCTTTGTCGATGGCTTGCGCTTTCTTCGGCCTGGATTGCAAGGTCTACATGGTGCGCGTGAGTTATGACCAGAAGCCCTATCGCCGCGCGCTGATGGAGGCCTTTGGAGCGTCCGTCACTGCCAGCCCGAGCATTGAGACGGAGTCAGGGCGTGCGATTCTCGCCGCACATCCGGACTCGAACGGCTCCTTGGGCATAGCGATCTCAGAGGCCGTCGAAGTGGCAGCGAAGGATCCGAACACCAAGTACGCGCTGGGCAGTGTGCTCAATCACGTGCTGCTGCACCAGACAGTAATTGGCCTGGAGGCGATCGAGCAGATGGAAATGGCTGGCGACGATCCAGATGTGGTGATCGCCTGCGCGGGTGGCGGATCGAACTTTGCCGGCCTGGGAATGCCTTACATTGGCCGCAAGCTCAAGGGTCAAAGCAAGGCGCGCGTCGTGGGCGTGGAACCGGCGGCCTGCCCCAGCATGACCAAGGGCAAGTTCGTCTATGACTTCGGCGATACCGGCCACCTGACGCCGCTCGTGAAGATGCACACGCTCGGAAGCACGTTTATTCCTCCGGGAATTCATGCCGGCGGGCTGCGCTACCACGGCATGGCGCCGCTGGTCTCGCATGTGCTGGACCTGGGATTGGCCGAGGCCGTAACCGTGCAGCAGTTGGACGCCTTTGCCGCAGGAATTCAGTTTGCCCGCTCGGAGGGGATTATTCCCGCACCAGAGTCGAACCACGCCGTAGCCGCGGCTGTCTCCGAGGCATTGCAAGCCAAGGAAGAGGGCAAGCAGAAGACGATTCTCTTCAACCTCAGCGGACATGGCCACTTCGACATGGCATCGTATATTGCGTATCAGGCAGGCAAGCTGGAGAACTACGAGTATCCGGCAGAAGAGATCGCGATGGCGCTGGCGGGGCTGCCTTCGGTCGGATAGAAAAAAGATCGTCTTTCATGAAATCCCAGGTTTCGTAGTCGAGGCCTGGGATTTCTTGTCTCTATGTGGGGACGCCAGATCGTAAGAATCGACCTGAAGCTAATTCACCGTCAGCGTCATGGTCGTGCTATTCGTGGTTGCAGTGACGCCGTTGCTGAACTGGCCAATGACCTTCACGGTATAGGTTCCAGCCGGTGTAGCCGGGTTGGGGACAGGACCGTGATTCTCATAGTTGTAGCGCGGATTGCAACCGGTCGCGCCGAGCAGCGTTACAACTGCTACAAGCGCAACAAGTGAAAGCCGGCGAAGCCATTCCCGGCGGCGCACTCCCCAGGCCAAGCCTCCAAACCCCAAGGTTCCTGGCAGCAGAAACGCCCAGGCTATTGGCGTGGAGCTCTTGCCTGGCCGGGTAGCCGGCGAGATCTTGGTCGTGGAGGCAGCGTAGGTATCAATCAACATCGTACTGACCACTCCCGCGCTCTGACCTGACGGGATCTCCAGATTTGCTGGCGTGAAGCCGCATGAAGCTTGGTCTGGAAGCCCCGAGCAAGAGAGGGTAATGAACCCCGGAGCGCTTCCCAGTGAACTGACAAAATCCTGGGAAGGAACGACGGTGACAACAGCGGTACCGGTCTGACCGGCCGTGAGCGTGTTTGCGGGGGTCAGGTTGGAGACGGTGACCACAAACGCGGAATCGCACTGAGAGCTGATCGCTACCGGCACAGACGTGGAGGTAGAGCCGGAGAGGGTGGAATTGGCGGAATAGACGGCGCTCAGCGAATGAGAGCCATCTGCCAGGTAAAGCTCCAAGCTGGCCTTGCCAGTTGCGTCGAGCGTCGCGCTGGCCAATTGGACCTGGCCGCTCCCGGTTCCGTCCACAATGCTGACGGTTCCGGCTGGCACGCCTGCAGTGCTGGTCACGGACACCGAGAGGGTAGTCAACGTAACCGACAGGTTGGCCGTCGGACAGCTCCCGGTACTGGATTGCGTGGTGAGCGTAGTTGTCGTAGCCGGAAGCGGCGCCGCAAATGCGGGCATCGCCAGCGCAAGTCCAAGTCCTGCAACCAACTCAAGCCGCAGACCGCGGCAAAGAATACCTCTCACGTGCACCTGCTTCAGTAGTCAAAAATCGTCTGGCTGCGGCCTGCCGCAGCCCAACACCTATTGTATCCGGCGAGGGTGGATTGGAGCCATTACCCGACCCTTCTTTGGACGCGATCAAGGCGGGCAAGTGTTCCCCAGGCAGGCAGGGATTCTACAATAAGGCACCATGATCGCTCACTTGCGCGGAAAGCTCATCTACAAGCAGCCCGGCCAGGCCATCGTCGAGGCGGCCGGGGTGGGGTACGACGTCACGATCTCCATTCCGACCTTTACGGCGCTGCCCTCGGTGGGCCAGGAGGCCGCGCTGCACATCCACACCCAGGTCAGCGAAGACCAGATCGCCCTCTTCGGCTTTCTCGAACGCGAGGAAAAACGCCTCTTTGAGCGGCTGATCACCGTTAGCGGAGTCGGGCCCAAACTGGCCGTGAAGATGCTGAGCGGGCTCTCCCCCGAACGAACTGTACAAGCCATTCGCGGCCAAGACCACGCGCAACTGACGCGCATACCCGGCGTGGGCAAGAAGCTGGCCGAGCGGCTGGTGGTCGAACTCAAAGATAAGCTGGACGACTTTGCTGTTGCGCCTGTTCAATCAACTGTCCGTGGGGCCGCGGTGGACGATGTGCTCTCTGCGCTCGTGAATCTGGGCTATCAACGCCCCGCCGCCGAGAAGGCTATCGAACAGGCCGTCGCTAAAGATGCAGCCCTAGCCGCCGACTTTGACGGCCTCTTCCGCGGCGCGCTGAAGGTGATCCGGTAAGGATCGCGACGCTTGACCGGTCTGCGATCAACTGTATATATGCAAACATATACAGAGGATGTCCGTGCTCTACACCGGGTTTGACTGGGACGAAGGCAACGCCAGGAAGAACGAAAGGACGGCGTCTCCAAATCCGAAGTCGAGCAGGTCTTCCTCAATATGCCCCTGCTGCTGGCCGATGACCTGAAGCACAGCAAGCGGGAGCAGCGATTTCATGCGCTGGGCCGGACCGACCAAGATCGCTGGTTGCACGTGACGTTTACCGTGCGAGGAGAGGGAACGCTCATTCGCCCTATATCCGCGCGGGCAATGAGCCGGAAGGAGAGAGCTTACTATGAGCAAGCCGTTCAAGCCAATTCCTAAGTTCGCCAGCGAAGCCGAGGAGCGCGCCTTCTGGGAATCGCCCAAAAACGATAGCACGGAGTATGTCGATTGGAGCAAGGCAAAGCTGGTGACCTTTCCCAAGCTGCGGCCCTCCACCGAGACGATCTCGCTGCGCATGCCGGAAGATGTCTTGAACACCATCCGCAGCCACGCGCGCAAGCTCGATGTGCCGTATCAATCGCTTATCAAACTTTGGTGTGCGGAAAAGGTCGCCGAGTTGGTTCCCCCGTCGCCCGTTGCCCGTCGTGGCCGGATCTCATAGTACTTCGCGCTGGGTGTACCGCAACGGCGTGAACTTTATTAGAGGTCTTTACGCTACACTCCTCTTGTTATGGTCTCCAAAGCAAAAACGCCGAGTGCTGCCGCCCATCTTCGCCCCGAGGGGCTTACCTTTCTGCGCAATCTTGCGCGCAACAACGACCGCGAATGGTTTACGCCACGCAAGGCTGTCTTCGAGGCTGAGCTGAAAGAGCCGATGCTGGCGATCATTCGCAAAGTCTCCGAGGCAATGGAGAGTTTCGCTCCGGCCTATGTGCGGCCAGCGGAGAAGTGCCTCTTTCGTATCTATCGCGACACGCGTTTCAGCGCCGACAAGAAGCCCTATAAAACGCACGTCGCCGCCTGGTGGATGCTTGAAGGGCTGAAGAAGACCTCCGGCGCCGGGTTCTACTTTCATGTCAGCGCGAAAGAGACCGTGATCGCCGCAGGGGCATGGATGCCGGAGAAGGAGCAGTTGGCCGCCATTCGCCATTGGCTGCTCGACAATCATATTGAGTTTCGCAAAGTCTTGCAGACGGCAGCCATTCGTAAGACCTTCAGCGAATTTGAAGGAAATGCGCTGACCCGCCCGCCGAAGGGCTTCCCTCAAGAGCATCCGGCCATGGATCTGATTCGCTGCCGTCAGTGGGGGCTGTCCACGACGCTGCCCGCCGCGACGGCACTCGAGGCCAACTTTGCCGCGACCCTGGCTCGCCACTTCAAACTGGCCGCGCCGGTGGTGGATGCGCTGAACACCCCGATCCTTGCCTCTCTCGCGCCGAAGAAAAAGGTGCTTTTCGGGCTGGATTGACCGTCACTGATCCCCACCCTAGCCGCAAAAAACAACTACGCGGCGAGGGTGGGGCACCCATAGTCCTCAGCGAGTTCTTGGGCTGACAAACCCCGAAAAAACCGTGCAAAACTGGGCAAAAATAGCAAATAATCGACAAAAAACCAACAAAACCCTAACAAATTTGTGGAAATCGCTGTTTTTCCATTGACTTTGCCTACCTCAAAGCCGCATTGTAACGAACGACGGGGTCTCTGAGCCCGCATGAACACAGGGTTTCGTGCAAGTGTTGCCCGGTTGGCACCCCCTGAATGCGGTATGTGCCTCGCAACAGAAACTTGACGAAACTCAGGCAACACAGGCGAACCCGAGGGTCCGCCAAAAAAGGAGAAAAGCACAATGGCAACAGGATTGACGAAGACCGCCCTCATTCGGCTTCTGGCCGAGAAGCTCGAACTGACCAACAAGCAAGTCGCTGCCTTCTTTGACCTGCAGGCGGAGACCGCCGTGAAGGAAACCAAGAAGAACGGCGTGTTTGTAATTCCCGGCATCGGCCGCTTGGTAAAGGCAGAGCGCAAGGCCCGCATCGGCCGCAACCCCCAGACCGGCGCCGCCATCAAGATCAAGGCGAAGACCGTGGTGAAGTTCCGCGTGGCCAAGGCCGCCAAGGACGTCATCGCCCCCGCAAAGAAGTAGCTTTCCGGACTGCGGACAACAAAACGGGGAGGAGCCTGCCGGCTCTTCCCCGTTTGTTTTTTTGCGCTGACGGCAGACCCTTGAACGATGAAAAAATCGAAGCGTTTTACTCTGTCGGAGCGGTTTGCTTTATTCCTGGCAACAGCGCGCGCACGATCAGCGAAGCTCCAAAGCTGACAAGGATCACCCTCTCCACGAGCAGGTTGTTGTAGCTCCAGGAGAAGACGGCCAGAGCAAGGAAGACACCGATGGGAGTGAGTTCCGAGCAGATGGCGCGGAGCCACTGCGGCTTGCCGGCGGCGGGCGGCAGAGCGGTGTGCAAGCGAGGAACGAGGCGCGGAACGTCGCGCAAATATTCGAGATAGGGCTGCCCGAGTTTCGCGGTTAGAAAAGCCTCTTCGCCAAGCGTCAGACGCAGCAGAAAGAGCGGGACCGCGATCAGCACAAAGAGCGCTCCAGTGGGCGGCATGAGGAAGGCCAACGCACCCGTCATTGCCCACAGGCCGATGTAGAGGGGGTTGCGCACGTAGCGATAAGGTCCGCTGGCAACGAGAGCATCACCTCTCATGTTGCGGTGGATCACAGTGGAGGGACCAAGATAGGCCGCGCCCCATACCCTGAATACCATAGCCTTCGCGGCGATCAGTGCGGCAAGAACAATCACAAGGCGAGTGGCTGCAAAGAAGGTGATTACACCGTGCCGGCTGAGTTCCAGCGGCAGCCAATCGAGTAGCGGTAAGCGTGTTCCAATGCTGTGCAGCCCCGACCACGGCACAGTAAAGCCCAGCGTAATGATGACCGCCATGATCGCCATGCGCAGGCGAAACTCGATTTTCGTTGCTTTCATCAGTATCTCCCCTTTGGCTCTACCATTGGCCGGAGTGTACCATTCTGCCGGTTCGATCTGGCTTCGGAAAAATGATCACGGGCAGATCGACGCTTGTGCGTGACCTTTCCGACGATGGGACAAAAGCGGATTGAATGGGCCGCAATGTGGATGAGCGGAAGCCGGAGTAGAATTCATTTTTATAACTTGACAACGGGTTGCTGAGGTTGTGCGTGAGCAAGTTCCCGGCGTCAGGAGGAAAGCATGAAGAGAGTTCTGTCAGTTGTGGTTTTTGCCGTGATTGCATTGTCGTGGAATCCGCCGGCTGCGACCCAGACTCCGGCCGACAAGGCTGCACCGGCCCCTGCCGTCAGCCCGGATGATCAGATGTCTCAGGCTATTGAAAAAGGGGATTTTACCTCGGTCGTTCAACTGCTGGATCACGGTGCCCATATAGATGCCCAGGGCAAAGACGGGATCAGAGCCCTCATTGCCGCGTCTGCCATGGGCAAGATCGACGCTGTGAAGCAACTGCTGGACAGGGGCGCCAGCGTCAACCTCAAGGACAAGCGCGGCGACACGGCGCTGAATTACGCAGTGATGATTGCCAACATCGACGAGGTGAAGCTGCTGCTGGATAAGGGAGCTAATGTAGATCTCCAGGAGGAAGACGGACTGTCTCCCCTGATGCTGTCGATCGTCTCCGGCTCGGCGGAGATTGTGAAGCTGCTGCTCGATCACGGCGCAAATACCGAACTAAGGGACAAAAACGGGTTCACGGCGCTGATGGCGGCCTCAGGCGGCGGCTTATTGAATCTGATAGAACTGTTGATTGACAAGGGCGCAAAGGTTGACGCCAAGAGCAACGACGGCACAACGGCGATGATGTTGGCGATGAAGAACGGCAAGGCCGAGGTGGTGCAACTGCTTCGAGATCACGGCGCGCAATAGACCCGCGCTCGCCGGCTATGAAGTTGGTGGTATTTGCGCCGATAGCGGTGGCCAGTATCAGGACTGTGGTGAACGCGAACCCAGGTGTCTTGCGCAAAAGCCGCAGGATCTCGTTGCGTGCTGATCATTCCCCTGAAAATGGCACAGGAGCGACAGCTTCTACACTACCTATGAGCCGTCAGAAAATGAGCAACGACACTATCGTCGCTATATCAACGCCGTCTGGACGCGGGGGCATTGGGATTGTGCGCCTGAGCGGCCCCGAAGCCGCCTCGATCGCCACGCAATTGGTGCGTCTGCGCCAGCCTTTGGAACACGCGCGTGCGCGGCTGGCCGACGTGCTGGACGAGGACTCTATCAGAGATGCAGTGCGAATCGATGAGGCTGTGGTCACCTATTTTGCCGCGCCCAACTCCTATACCGCCGAAGATTTGGTCGAGATTGCGGCGCATGGTTCGCCGGTGGTGCTGGAATTGTTGCTGGGCCGGGCTCTTGCCCTGGGCGCACGTCTGGCCGAGCCGGGCGAGTTCACTCAACGCGCCTTTCTCTCCGGCAAACTCGATCTCACTCAGGCCGAGGCTGTGCGCGACCTGATCGCTGCGCAGACGCTCACCCAGGCCCGCTTGGCCGCCAGCCAGATGGGCGGGGCGCTCAGCCGGCGCGTGGAGCCGGTGAAGCACGCGCTGGTGGAACTCGTTGCCCTGCTCGAAGCAGGCATCGATTTTGCCGAGGACGATGTTGATGTCACTTCACAGGCCGAGATCGCTCGCCGCATCGATGCACTGATGCCGCCGCTCACTGGTCTCGAAGCATCCTTTGCCCGTGGGCGCATCGTTCACGACGGCTTGACGCTGGCCATTGTAGGAAGGCCCAATGCCGGCAAGAGCTCGCTCTTCAATTGCCTTGCGGAGCGCGATCGCGCCATTGTGACTGCAACCCCAGGCACAACTCGCGACACGGTTGCCGAGAGGATATCTCTCAACGGGATTCCGCTGGAACTGATGGACACAGCCGGCCTGCGCGACGCTGCCGAAGAAGTGGAACAGTTGGGGATCGCGCGCAGCCGAGAGGCGCTGGCCGACGCCGCACTGGTAGTGGTGGTGCTGGATGCAACGGAGCCGCTCAACGACGAGGAGCGCCGGCTGCTGGCTGCCGTCGAAAGTCGTCCCGCCGTGGTGGCTGTGAACAAGAGCGATCTGGTTCACGGTGGCCGTTCTCTGCCCGATTGCGGCGACCTGCCCGTGCTGGCCACTTCGGCGCTTACGGGCGAAGGCATTCCGGCGCTGCGTGAGCGGATTCTTTCACTGGCCACCGGCGGAGCAGCCGCCGAGCCGGGAATGCTGACTAGCCTACGCCACCAGCAATCCATTACCGCAGCTCTGGTGGCTCTGGCAGACGCCGCAAAGTCCAACGCAGACGCAATACCGCACGAGATGATCCTGCTCGACCTCTACCGGGCGCTGGGGGCGCTTGACTCGCTAACTGGCCAGACCACTCCAGACGATATTTTGAATCTGATCTTTTCCACGTTTTGCATCGGAAAGTAACTCGTCGATCCTGAATAAGTCGCTTTCAGGCATTTGCAGACTACGTTTGCAGGAGGAGTTGCTCTTGTAGGGCCGGAATCCATCCCCAGGTGCGCATCAGGCGGAGCAGTAAAAATGCGCCAAAAAGCTTCGAGGAGCTTCTGGAAGTTCATTGCCGCAGCCGATAGCACGGCATTGAACGCATCGCCGTAAGTGCCCTTCAGCCTGTTGCGCTCCAACCGATGTTTCGCCTTCAGATGCCCGATGCAAGGTTCGGCGGCGGCGCGGTGTTTTATCCATCGCCAGAGCGTTCGCGGTGTCCGGCCTCTACTTCGTTTGTTCACATGTACCTCGCCGACCTGCTCCCCGATCATGCTCTTGACCTGTCTCATCTGCGCCCCCAGCGCCTCTTCAAACGATTCCCAATTGATGCGCATCCCCAACTGAACAAGAGGATGTTTCAAGTCGATCAACTGCTCCAAATCAATTTGAAACAACTCGCGCTGCGGTTGATACTGTCTCTCTGCGGACGCATAGGTTTTTCCCCAAGCTATGTGGCGGATTGAGCTTCTTTCTAGGATACTTATAGAGCTTATTAGCAGTATGTGCTGTTTATTAAACATATAGTTACTATCTTTTTCAGGATCGACTGATCTGCTTCCTTCTCAACCAACCTGCCTTTCCAAGT
>CAYVMS010000121.1:0-10188 GCA_964452615.1 uncultured Occallatibacter sp. | reverse complement strand
TCCGCGATCAGCCGGGCTCGTCCGCGCGCTCTTACCCCGGCGGAAAGCTCCCGCATGGATTCCTGCGTGATCGGGCGGCCTTCGCCACGCGCCAGGGAGGCGCGTGCTTCATCAATGGTGGCGCGAAACTCCACACGCCGGCGCTCACGTTCTTCCCACATAGCAAGAGCTTCCGCAATGGCATCTTCTTCGCGGCTCAGCCGTCCCGTTTCTACAGCGTGCCGGGCAAATGCTCTTTGATCGGATGTAAGCTGAAACTCCATTGCTGCCGCTCCTGCCTACAGGGTGCGGCAAACTTTACGGAAACGCCACTGCCATACGGGAACATTGCAGAGAGAAAACGCTTTACGGACAAACTGCGGGTGCCGTAGGTCCACATTCGGTACCTGGGAAACCACGAACCCTATGCGAGCAAAAAGCGAGCGCTTGGCCCCACCGAAGGAGGGGTTGCAGATCATTTCGCTCCCGAGGCGCACAATCGAATCCATGAAAGCCACGCCTCCCACCGCGCACGTGCTGTCCCGTCAGCGTGATCTCTGCGAGAAGACGCAGGTACCCCTACCCCCCTCTACCCTGTGGAGGCCATACTTCGACCCTCAAACCTCTTGTAAGGTGAACGAAATAAACAGATTGCAATGATTTCCTATTGACGAACCAGTAACTGAAAACCGGGGATTTTGTCCGCATTTAAGCCCAAACAGGCAATTTTGGGCACAAAACGCCTTGTTTTCGAGGATACTTGGTAGACTTTTTGCGGTTGGATGTCCCTTGGTCGAGCCTAGCGGACCATATGCCAGAGCTGCAATCCACCGTAGATGACGAGCGCCGCAATGGCCTCCATACCGAGCGCCACAATCGCGCCATTGAGGCAGTCTCCATCTCCTGCGCTGGCGTTGGACCCACGCTCGGATCCCTTGACGAAGGCGGGTGTGGCGGTTCCGTAAGGCGCCCATTGCGATTTCGGAAGAATGTCCCCGAGCCTGAAGACGTTAGTCGACTCAACTTCAGTGTTGTTGAGAACTTGGGTTGCCATGTGGATTCCTCTCTCCCGGAAGTATGGCCCGCTGAACATCAAGCTGAACCACTCTCGGGACCGGAGTCGAAGCTCGTGCCATCGAATGATTCATTCTGCCGCCACCAATTTGAGAAAAAAGTGATCTATATCACATCACCTTCGGGCGCACACACGCACAAAGATCATTTGGCCGCAAACTGTATCGGCCAGAACTCCCCTTGCGTTCAGTCGCAGCTCCCGCGAGCAACGAAGGCCTCACTTTCCGAACGCCAGTCTCAACCCTGAACTGCTTTAATAAGGTCTGGAGCGAGCCATGCGCGTAGCGATTATCGGCGGTGGAATTGCAGGCATGGCGGCAGCCTTTGAGTTGGAGCAGGCGCGCAACGCCGGCGCTGAGGTCGAGTACACGCTCTATGAGGCGCGCGCGCGTGTCGGCGGCTGCCTGGCCTCTGAGATCGTCGACGGCGCGGTCCTCGAGCGCGGCCCGGATTCTTTCCTAACCGAGAAGCAGGCGGGTGCCGAGCTTTGCCGCGAACTGGGACTCGAAGCCGAGCTGACGCCCTCTAACGACGCCGACCGCAAAACCTACATCGTTGTCCGCAACCGGCTTATCCCCCTGCCCGATGGTTTGATGTTTCTCGTGCCCACCAAATTGATACCCACCGCGCTGACGCGGCTCTTCAGCCTCTCCACCAAGCTGCGCATGGGGTTGGAACTGCTGCTGCCGCCGCGCCCCATGGGTCAGGACGAGTCGGTGGCGTCGCTCGTCGAGCGTCACTTTGGCCGTGAGACCGTCGAACGACTGGCCGATCCGTTATTATCGGGCATCTTTGGCGGTGACTCCTCGCAACTCAGCGCCCGGGCGGTGCTGCCGCGCCTGGTCGAAATGGAGAGTGAATACGGCTCGCTTACCCTCGGCATGCTGGCCGCTCACCGCAAGATGCGCGCGCGCGCCAAGGCAGCCATCTCCGCGGATGGAAGAAGCGGCTTATCCACTCGCAAGCCGCGGGCGATCTTCACCGCATTGCATGGCGGAATGCAGCAGTTGGTCGATGCTTTGATGGCGCGGCTTGACCCAGCATCTGTACGACTTTCAACGCCAGTCACCGGCGTCGCGAGGTTGGCCAATAGTTGGAGGGTTGAGTCGGGTGACGCTAAAGAGCACTACGATGCGGTCATCATGGCCTCGCCCGCATGGGCCGCTGGCGCTCTGCTTACCCCAGTGGATGCCTTGCTGGGCAAGGATCTGAGTGGGATTCCATACTCTTCGTCGATCACCGTCAATCTAGTCTATGACGAGACTCAACTAGGTTTGCTGCCCGATGGCTTCGGCTTCCTGGTTCCAGCCGTGGAGGGTCGCACCATGCTCGCCTGCACCTTTGTACATAGGAAATTCCTAGGCCGCGCGCCGCAGGGTAAGGTTGTCTTCCGCGCATTTCTAGGCGGCATTAAGAACGAATCCTTGATTGGCAAATCGGACGCCGAGTTATTGGCCACCGTGCGCCGTGAATTGAGCGAGATTCTTGGCAGTTCAGTAATTCCGCAAGCGGCCGGGCCAGAGCATGCGCAAGTTTCGCGCTGGCCCCGCGCCATGGCCCAGTACTCCGTCGGCCATGAGGAGCGCAGGGAGCGCATCGCCAGCCGGGTAGCCGCCCTCCCAGGGCTTAGACTGGCCGGCAACGCCTACGACGGCATCGGTATTCCGGATTGCATTCGCCTGGGGCGTCATGCTGCAAGAGAGCTTGTTAGCTCGTCAGGGCGGAGCTAGGGTTTATTTTGTAGTAAACAGATAGGCGCATGGCGCAGAAAATAAAGAAATAGATCTTGACATTCTCCGCCGATATTGCAAATCTTGTTTCCAATGGCTCGACCACGAATCCGGCGTGGATGCCTTCCCTGTATCATTGGTGTCCGGCATTTCCAGTATCCTAACCCAGGGCCACAAATCAGTAGCGGGAGCATGGCTATGCAAATTCGCTACGTGCAACTGAACGCGTTCCCTAACGTGTTCGCCATGCCGTGCATCTCAGGAATCGGCGCTCTACGTCAACCATGGAATGCGCCAGAGGACAGACGGATGCCTTGTTGTATCGACATTCAACTTCACCTGGAGGAATCATGTCTTCTCCCACCGATAGCCTCAACATCTGGATTAAAGCCTTCCGATCAATCTGGACCGCTTGCGGGACGATTAACACGGGAGCGAAAACAATGCACTGGAATCCCTTCGCAAATGCGCAGGTGAGCGATCTTTTGCCAGGCCAGGCCAGTCAAGTCAATTTCCTTGCAGCGATGAAGACCCAGTTTTTAGCGAACGGTCTCTCGAATTACCCGGTGGATGGATTGATTGCTCCGACCGACACTTTCGCCGATTTCACGAACGATACCGTCGGATATCTTACCTATTCCGTCTTTGATCTGGTCCAGGGCGTCTGTCCAGATAGCTGTTTCAATGCCCAGGGCAGCCTTTTAGGGACGACGAAGTTAGCGATTGCCTTTCCAGGCGGTCCAGCAGACCCCAATTGGTTGACGCTCATCAACGAAGTGAAGGCTTGTAATTTAGATAATCTACTGGCGCCAACGGCATTGAGCGACGCCAATAAGCAAGTGACTCAGCCGAGCGCTGCAACTCTCGCTGACCTTGTCAAGACTCTTTCGAAAATCTAGGACGTACTCAGCGAGGACTTCGATGCGTTTCCAGTTATCTTCCATTGCCTTAGCAGCATGCTTGAGCTTATTTGCGACGGGTGCAAAGAACGCGGATTCTCAAGCTGACACACCGGCTTTCACTATCGACATCAAGCCAATTGCAGGCTACGTTTATCCGTCGTTCCAGAAGGTGACCGCTATAATATCAGTCCAATTCGGCGGTAACCCATTTGCGATGGATCAGTCGGGATACACGCTTGAGCACGACCTGGAAAGCTCAATATCAAAAGGATGGAATTGCTTCAGCACCAAAAACTACAAGGTTACATTCACCGAGCCTGGAAGCAAGACCGATCATCAAGTTGAGCTTGACCATGTGACTGGGCCTCCATGTGACAAGGACCGCGGTATCCAACTGGTGCAGCTTTATCTGGCGGATCGAGCCAATATCACAAGCAAATATTCCTATAAAGTGGATGTGTTGAATGTTACAAACAAATCTGACCAATCTGTAACGATCTCTTCGATTTCCGCTTCAACGGACGCGAGTGCAAAGTTTGGTCCGAAAGAAATTCCCACCGTCGTCAGCATGACTCCCCAATCGGTTCCAAACGAGCCATTGTCTGACGGAACCTATAAGGGGGTCGAGCAGCTCGCTTTGAGCGCGGTCGTTCCACTTGAGAATTTGCGTGCTCCAGTGGAGGGGGCGGTCTGGTATTTGAATAGTACCGACATAATCTCCTCCAATGAGCGCGACAAGAAGAGCGCCTTTTCGGGAGGGTTTGGCTACGAGGCTGCCTTTGGGCGCTGGTACGCTCCCTTTAAGCTTGAAGAGGACATCCAAGGGAATCAGATAGCGACAAATCTGTCCTCGGTGACTTCTGCAAATCTGTCCACGGAATTCAAATGGGACGGCACGAGCGCGCTCTTGCAGAACTGGCTGTTTCAGATACCTCTTTCTCCGACGCTGACAATATCACTCCCCTATACACATCGCATCAATCAGTATGTGACCGGAAAGGCGAAGCCGCTACCGGTGAATGATTTTGCGGTTAATCCATCGCTAGCCATGGCACACGCCACGCTCTTGAAGGGTGTTTGTGACAAGTATCAGAGATGGGCTAATCCAGGCGCCAAGCCTAACTCGGCGCAACTCTGCCTGGGACTGGAAGCGGATTGGGGATTGTGGTATCTACCGCTCGAAGATACTTCTCGAGGCAGCCAGCGCGCAGAAGGATATGGCGATGTGTCCTTCTTGATCCCAGTGACGGACTTTCAGAGACCTCTCTCCTTTGTGGACTTCGGGAAGGATGCCCTTCAATCTCAATTCAGAATTGAGTACTCAGACTCTGTGAGTGCAGCCAACAACTATGCACGCACCAAGAAATGGTCCTTCGGCGTGGAGCTAATCAAATAGAAGGATTGTGCGGGAAATCGGCAGAGCATTACGGACTTGTGCCAACTCAATGCGGTTGAACCGATTCCCGGCGATTCATTACATACCGCCCTTGCCGAGCAGAAACCCTATGCCGTAGGTGACTGCGCCTTCCACCGCGCCAACCGCTGTCATCTCCAGGCCCGAAGACCACCAGGAGCGGACGGTGATGAGCGACTTGGCCGCGCCGACTGCGAAGTGTGCGGCCAGCGAAATCACGGCTGCGGCAATCACAGCCTCGATCCCCTGCATGAAAAAGAAGGGAATTATCGGGATGGCTGCGCCGATGGCCGTCGAGAGCGCGCCCGAACCGGCCGAGACCAGCGGGTTGGCCAGCGCCTCTTCGCTGGTGCCGAGCCGCTCGCCGGCCAGCACGCGCAGCATCTGCTCTGGGTCGCTGGCGATGTGGTTGACCATGTGGTCGGCGTCGGCCTCGGGCAGGCCCTTCACCTGGTAGTAGAGCGAGAGCAGTTCGCGCGCTTCGGGGCCGTTCATCCTGATCGCCTCGCGTTCCCGAGCCAGTTCGGCCATATAGATCTCGCGCTCGCTTTTGGCGGCAAGATAAGCGCCCGAGCCCATCGAAAGCGCCGAAGCGATCAGTCCCGAGAGGCCGGCCAGCAGCACATATTTGCTGTCGCCGGCGGTAGCACCGCTGACGCCGCTGACGATGCCAAAGATGGCGCCCAGCCCGTCGTTCACGCCGTAGATGGCATCCCCGATCCAGCTTCCGGGCTGCTTGCGCCCCTGATTGCGCTTGGCCAGCAACTCCTCCAGAACTGCCTTGGGAT
This sequence comes from uncultured Occallatibacter sp., assembly GCA_964452615.1. Classification (GTDB taxonomy): domain Bacteria; phylum Acidobacteriota; class Terriglobia; order Terriglobales; family Acidobacteriaceae; genus Telmatobacter. The sequence continues at coordinate 4,301 of CAYVMS010000121.1, read as the reverse complement.
CGATTCGCGGCGCGCCGGCCGGAGCCTGATAGTGGCCGCGCAGCAGCGATCCAAGCTCGCGATGGTGATCCTTTTCGTCTTCGATGACGTGTTCGAGGATGGCGATCGAATCTTCGTCGCCCAGGCTCTTCAACTGCGAGCCGTAGTTGGCGATGTGGCGGCTTTCTTCGATCTCCAGGCGGCGCAGGGCCATGCGCACGCCGCCGGCGCGGTTGGCCAGCGAATTGGCCTCGCCGGCAGGGCTGCCCCGGTAGACCGGCTCTGGGCCGCCCAGCTCGCCGATGCGGCCATGCCACAGTGCGGCATGCTCCCACTCGGCGCCGGCCAGATGGCGCAGTACCTGCGAGCGCACCGGGTCCGTGTCCCGGTCGGCAAGAGTCATGTAGGTGTGGTAACCCTCCATCTCAGCCTGCCAGTTGCCTTCCAGCGCCTCTAAGACCTTCTTTAGCTTGGCGCTGTTCAACGTCGCGTTTGGCATATCCGTCTCCTCGATGTTCCTTGAGAATAGCCGAATCCGGGGCTTTGGCGGTAGGGGTTTGAAACGCCGTCTTCGTGCCCGCTTCCCTTTCGCAGGGTTGAGCATTTAGTGTTGTGTGCAGCGAAAATCCGGGATTCCCGGCCGCAATCTGATCCTCCGGCCAAAGAGGGCCGGCAGTCTTGTGCGCCTCTAGCGCCCAGGACAATGCACCAAGCCCTAAACGGGCGATTTCTATTGAGGAAGCGGGGAACAAAAAATTATGGCTACTCAACCCACAACCAAAACTGCGCCGAGCGCGCCCAACTACTTAGGCCCGTTCATTACCGTCGCAGTTCTGTTTTTCATCTTTGGGTTCATCACCAACCTGAATATGGCCTTGGTGCCCCACCTGCGGTCGATCTTCGATCTTCCCTATAAATGGGCCATGCTGGCCGAATCGGCCTTCTTCCTGGCCTACTTCGTCTTCTCCTCACCAACCTCGAAGCTGATCGAAATGATCGGCTACAAAAAGACGATGGTAGTCTCGCTCTTCGTACAGGTTGTCGGCTGTCTGCTCTTCGTTCCCGCAGCCAAAATGGTGAGCTTCCCGCTCTTCCTCACCGCGGTTTTTGTCGTGGGCGCGGGCGTAACCGCCTTGCAGACCGCGGCAAATCCGTATGTGACCATCCTCGGTCCTGAGAGCAGCGCGCCTGTCCGCCTGACCTTGGCTCAAGCCCTCAACTCTCTTGGTGGAACCATCGCGCCGCTCATTGCCGGAGCGTACATTCTCACAGACGCCGCCGCCACTGAGTCGAAGGCAGCCGTAGCCGACACTGTTCGCGGCCCCTACATTGCCATTGCCGCTGGACTGCTGGTCCTCGGCGTGATCGTGGCCTTCCTGCACCTGCCCCACATCGAGCAGCCTGAGGGTTCCGAACAAAGCGGCCCAGCGGCAAGCACCAGCATCTGGAGCTACAAGCACACGGTTCTTGGCGCTATCGGAATCTTTCTCTACGTCGGCGTCGAGGTCGGACTGGCCTCCATCGCCGTCAACTACTTCAAGACCCAGGGCGTCGACAGCGCCAAGACGGCCTCGTTCCTTGTCTCGCTCTACTGGGCCGGTGCGCTCGTTGGCCGTCTGCTCGGCTCTTGGGTGCTGACCAAGATTAAGTCGAATAAGCTGCTCGGCGCCTTCGGGTTCTCTGCGGCCTTGCTGCTCGTCATCTCCATGGTCAGCAGCGGGCAGGTGGCTATCTGGACCGTAGTGCTCTGCGGCTTCTTCAACTCGATCATGTTCCCCAACATCTTTGCGCTCGGCGTGAAGGGATTGGGACCGATGACCAGCAAGGGCTCCGGACTCATCATGACCGCGGTCGTCGGCGGAGCAATCGTTCCAGCTCTAATCGGCGCTCTTGCCGACAAGGCGGGCATTCAGAACTCCTTCGTCATTCCAATCTTCTGCTACCTCTATATCGCCTACTACGGGCTGTGGGGCTCCAAGCCCTCGCGGACCGTCACTGCATAATCTGGCTTGCTGTTGATTGAAGACCCTTTGGCTTCGAGCCAAAGGGTCTTCGTGTCTGTGGCTGGTGGCGTGGACCACCTTTTCCAGATTTCCAAAAAAGTCCGCCTTCTGCACAGCCCGCTCTCGTCCTAAACTCATCAGATATGGCCACGATCTCCAACCTGGCATTCGACACCGGTCTACCAGCCAACGTCGACGCCGAAAAAACCATTCTCGGCGCAATCCTGCTCGACAATGCGGCCCACGCCGAAGCTGCCGAAAAGCTCGATTCCGAAGACTTCTCGCTCGACTCGCACCGTCGCATCTTCCTGCGCATGACCGAGTTGATGAACGAGTCGCGCGCCGTCGACATCATCACCCTGTCGAATGAACTGGCGCGGATGAAAGAGATCGAGTCGGTCGGCGGAGTGGCCTATCTTGCCTCACTCACCGAGGGTTTGCCCCGCCGCCCGGTCATCGAAGAGTACATCCGCATCGTCAAAGACAAGAGCCTGCTGCGCAGGCTGATGCAGATTTGCTCCACGGCCATTGCGCGCGCCGCCGACCAGGGCGAGAGCGCTCTCGACGTGCTCGGCGCCGCCGAAGCGCAGTTGATGGAGGTCAGCGAGAAGGGCGTAACCCAGGGCCTTCAGCGCCTCGACCAGATCGTCGAGCACTCATTCGGAACCATCGACAATCTCTACAAAGAGAGCCGCGAAGTCACCGGCCTGGCTACCGACTTCACGCAGTTCGACATCATGACCAGCGGCCTGCAAAAGGGCGAACTGGTCATCATCGCCGCGCGGCCATCGATGGGCAAAACCGCGCTGGCCATCAACATCGCGCAGAATGCGGCGATTAACCACCAGGCTATCGTGGCCGTCTTCAGCCTCGAAATGAGCAAGGAATCGCTCCTGCGCCGCATGTTGTCTTCGCAGGCATGGGTCGATCAACAGAAACTCAGAAAGGGCTTCCTCGGCCGCGAAGACCACGACAAGTTGGTTCATGCTCTGGACCAGTTAGTCGAAACGCGCCTCTTCATCGACGACACGGCAGGCATCTCGCTCTCTGAGATGCGTGCCAAGGCGCGCCGGCTCAAGCAGAACTCGGGCGGCCTCGATCTGGTGATGGTAGATTATCTGCAACTGATGACAGCCTCCGTGCCTTCGTCGGGCAAGAGAAACTACGAGAACCGCACGCAAGAGGTCTCGGCTATCTCACGCGGTCTCAAAGCCCTGGCCAAGGAACTGGATGTGCCTGTCATCGCGCTCTCGCAGCTCTCGCGTGCTGGCGTACAGCGCAAAGACGATCCGCGCCCCTTGCTCAGCGATCTGCGCGAATCCGGCTCGATCGAGCAGGACGCCGACGTCGTCGCTTTCATTCATCGAGAGTCTTATTACAAGCGCGACGAAGAGATGAGCGAAGCCGACAAGGCCAAGTCGGAACTGATCCTAGCCAAGCAGCGCAACGGCCCCACCGGCACCATTCACCTCAACTTCGTCTCCCGCTTCACGCGTTTCGACAATCCCGAAACAGTGCCAGAGGAATAAGTGTGTCATTACAACCTGAATTTGGCCATTTGGCCGATTAAGCTTGATTTGCAAACGATTTTGACCCCAATTGCCCATAGCGCCCGTACCCCAGGTCAGGGATTCTCAGGCCCCCTGATCCTGTGGCGTTTCAGAACCGATCTACCGGATAGGCAAGACAACAGCGGCCTGGGCCGGGGGGCTGACCTCACTTGATCGGACGGAACAGAGGTCATAGGTTTCCTCAATGAGAAAATACTCAGGCACTTGCGAGTCGGCGCGCATTGCTGCCTTCGACAGATTGTAGAGAAAATCCCAAGCGATCAGGTTGCATGCAGTTGATGCGAGCACCTGCGAATGTCTGCATATAAGACTGTGCCACTCGATCCCAAACCATGCGACGCGCATAGAGGTAAGCTCGTCTGCTCATCGCCTGACGAGTTGCATCGTCATCCAGAAGTCCGATTGTCGCTTCTGCTATAGCACTCGAGTTCTCAAAGGGAACCAGTGCTCCACGCCCATCAGCCAAAAGTTCCGTGGCGTACCAGTAGGGAGTCGAGATGATCGCCTTCCCGGCGCCAAGAGCAAATGCAAGTGTTCCCGATACGGCCTGCGCCTCGTATCGATAGGGCGTAATGTAAATGTCGGCCGAAGTTACCAGTGATGCCATTTCTTGAGGACTCACGAATCGGTTATAGAAAATCACGTTCTTCTCAACTCCAAGTTTCTTTGCCAGATCTTGCAACTGAAACCGGTATTGATCACCCTCGCAAAGCCTGACATGAGGGTGAGTGGCGCCTGCAATGATGTA
>CAYVMS010000120.1:0-10286 GCA_964452615.1 uncultured Occallatibacter sp. | reverse complement strand
CGGATGTAGACAAATCTTTTGCCAGCAACGCCCGCTCAACCACCGCCATGCGAATCGCCACGCCGTTTTTGACCTGCTCCAAAATCGCCGACTGCGGTCCATCGGCCACGCCCGCCGTCAGCTCCAGCCCGCGAATGATCGGCCCCGGATGCAGCACCAGAGCCTTCGGCGCGAGCGCGGCCAGCCGCTGCCCGGTGAGCTGGTAGGCGGCCTTGTACTCTTCAAGGTCCAGTTGCAACCCAGCCAGCCGTTCAGCCTGAATGCGCAGCATCATCGCTACCTGCGACTGGCGCAGCGCCGCTTCAAAATCGCGTTCGATCTCGATCCCCGGCCCAGCCTGCGCCGCCAGTTCCGGCAACAGCTCCTTCGGCCCGCAGAGAATCACCCGCGCTCCCAGCCTCGGCAGCAGCAGCATATTCGAGCGCGCCACGCGGCTGTGCAAGATGTCTCCGGTGATTGTGACCGTAACCCCGGCCAGAGTTTCTGCGGTAATCTCCACCGGAACCGCAGGTCCTTCGACTCGCTGCGCTCGCTCAGGATGACATGATTTAGTTGGGGGATCAATATGAGCAAGCATGGTACGCAGATCGAGCAGCGCCTGGGTTGGGTGTTCGTGCATGCCGTCGCCGGCGTTGAGCACCGGCAGGCGGGTCTCGGCCTCCAGCAGCCAGGGCGCGCCGCTTGAGTTGCTGCGCAGGATGATGGCCTCGGCGCCAAGAGCGCGCAGCGTCAGGCCGGTATCTTTCAGCGATTCGCCTTTTTCAATACTCGACGAGAGGCTTGAGACCAGCGTCGTGTCTGCGCCTAGCCCTTTGGCGGCCAGCTCAAAGCTGGTGCGCGTGCGCGTGGAGGACTCATAGAAGAGCAGTGCGATGCGGCGCTTGGCCAGGATACGGGAGCGCGTCAGCGGGTCTTGGTTTTCGAGGGCCGTGGCGCGGGTGAGCAGATGGCTCAGCGCCTCCAGCGTCAGATCCTGACAGGAGAGCAGCGATCCTGGGTTCAAAGGAAACGGCGATGCGGCGACTGGAGGAGTGTGAAGTGCGCGGCGGGCTGCGGTCACGGTCGGGCTCATAGTTTTCAGCTCTTAGCTCTTAGCTCTTAGCTCTTAGCTGGAGGCTAAGAGTTAACAGCTAAAGGCTGACTTTCTCAATCGACTCGCTCAACCAGCAGAACCTGCTCGTCGCGGTCGACCTCCTGGAACTTGACCTCGATGATCTCTTTGCTGCTGGTCGGCACACGCCTGCCAATGTAGGTAGCCTCGATGGGCAGCTCCCGATGGCCTCGGTCGATGAAGACAGCCAGTTGCACGCGGCGAGGACGGCCATGGTCAAAAAGGGCGTCCATCGCGGCCCGGATCGTTCGCCCGGTATAGAGCACATCGTCGCACAGCACCACGTCGCGGCCGTCGATATTGAAGCCAATAGCCCCCGGAGTGACCACAGGGCGCGTGCCGGTCGTCGACAGGTCGTCGCGATAAAACTGAATGTCGAGCACGCCGGTGTCGACCTTGCGCTTCTCGATGCCGGAGATCAATTTGGCCAGCCGCTCGGCCAGCGGAATACCGCGGCGCTTGATGCCGACCAGCGCCAGGTTCTCGCTGCCGTTGCTTTTTTCGACGATCTCATGGGCCAGGCGCACCAGCGTGCGCTCGATCTCAGAGGCGGACATCAGTCTTCCCTTGATGCGCAGGGAGGGTTTGCTTTGGGCTTCGCTCATCAATTCTCTCTCGCGGCGTGTCTCTCGCAGGATGATACGAGGGTTCCGGGCTTCTGGGCAAGTTGTGAAGAAATCGGGCGGAATCGGGCGCGATGCCCCGAACCGGAAGAGTGGATTGTGCGGCCGGAAAACTGCTGTCTAGAACTCCGGTTTGCGACTGCGGACCTGAAGGCGCGCCCCTAATGCGCCGCCAGCCACGGCAAAGCAGAGCAGGAATGCCGAGTAACTTGCGTAAGCGAAGGCCCAGAATCCTGCAGGTCCCTCAGGCGACGAGATCACGGCCTTGAACGGAGCCATTTGGCGCTGGAACTCCGCGGCATCCGCCGGTCCCATCGCCGACATTTTGTCATGGGTCTGTTGCCGGAGCAAATCGACAAAAGTCTTGTACGACCCATCGATCTGGCCTGCCTGATGAAGGAAATTCCGCTCCACTAGCAGCGCGCCGCCGCTAACGCCGAAGCAAAGCCATCCGCCCAGCAGCCCGGTGACCAGGCCGATCCGCGCGCCGGCTCCAAGCGTGATCCAGGCCGGGCGCTGACCGCGCATATAGAGCATCACAGCTAATCCTGCGGCTGTTGCCATCCAAAAAAGTCCGAGAGCCCCAAGCGGCGAAGCCTCGCTCGACAGCACTCCGGCCGGAATGCCCATCAGCAGTGCCGCGCGCAAGGCCGGCTTCCAATCGATGGTCGCTGCATCTCGCGGCGCCTCGTTTCCGTGCTCCGGCTGAGCTTGGCCGGCGGGGGCGTCCGTTGCGTACACCAGTTGCGGCAGGCCGCAGGCGGGGCAGTAGCAGCTCTCGGCTTCGACGGCCTGGTGGCAGCGATTGCAGGTGATTTCCATACATCTATGAGCCTATAGCATTTCGCCGCCGCTGGGGAAACAAGCAGGTAAGCGCTCGTTCCGGTCTCAAATGATGAAGAGCTGGCGATTGATTTCAATTTCCGACGCAATTCAAAGAGGCGCAAATCCCCTCACCCGCCATTACCGGAACCAGGCGGCTCTGACTATACTCACGCCAAAGTTGATCAAGCACGGCCGATTCAGATGGATCTGGGGAGTCGAAGAGGGGCAACGCCCCTCCTCGAAATTCTGCAGGATCTTGCAAACTGTTTCTAGAATCTAGTGCTCGTGGTGGTTGGCAGCCCTGGCCGCTAATTTGATCTCGCGGTTCGCTTGTTCCAGGAGATCCTTGGCTTTAGCCGCATGGCCATCCATGTCGAACTCGTTGGCGCCTTGTGCGGCAGAGATCTTTTCGTAGGCTTTGTCGATGAGATGCTGCGCCTCTGCCAGATTCGGGTGCCGACCAAAATCAACGTTTTGGGCAACGGTTACGCCGCCAGCGACCAATCCGAGAACCAGCGCGCTGCTCAAAAATACATTGCGAAGTTTCATTTTGTTACCTCCAGGGCAAAACAATACCAGATGCGGGCATGTCGGGAATAGACGATTTTCATGAATAAAGTGAGTCCATGCTAAAGCCACGACCCGCCCGGCCCGGCCTCTCCGGCATCCATCCGCGCCGCCTGTTAATCTGAGCGAATGGCCAGGCAGGATTGGGATGCGAAAAAGATTGTCAGAGTACAAAATCGCCTGCTGGAGTGGTACGATCGCAGCCGCCGCGACCTGCCTTGGCGCCATAGCGATGACCCCTACGCCATCTGGATCTCTGAGGTCATGCTGCAACAGACTCGCGTTGCAGTGGTAGTTGAACGCTACCTCGCTTTTATGCTTCGTTTTCCTAATCTAGCCTCTCTAGCGCAGGCGCGCGAAGAAGATGTCCTTGCCCTGTGGAGCGGCCTCGGCTACTACCGGCGCGCGCGCATGCTCCACAAGACGGCGCGGTTTGTGGCCGAGCATCTTCAGGGCAGCCTGCCAAATACAGCCGAGGAACTGCGCCAGTTGCCCGGAATCGGTGCGTACACATCCGCCGCGGTGGCCAGCATCGCCTACGGCGAGCGGGTAGCCGTCGTCGATGGCAACGTGGAGCGCGTCCTCTGTCGCATTGAGGGCTGGAAGGCCGGCAGGCGCTCCAGCCGCACCCCTCAGCTCCAGCGCAAAATCGAGAAGCTGGCCGCGAGACTAGTCTCACCGCTCCATCCCGGAGATTCAAACCAGGCACTCATGGAGCTTGGGGCGACCTTATGCCTTCCGCGCAATCCTCAGTGTGCCGCCTGCCCTGTGCTCGCCGACTGCAAGACTCAGGGTGAGCATCAGACCATGCCTCGTCAACGAATGCAGAGCCAAGAGGCAGCCTATGCGCTCTCGTTGCGCAACGGGCGTGCTGCCAGCCGGGCAAATTGGGAGGTTCTGCTCCAGCAGCGCCCGGCTACGCTGACCGTGATGCCGGGGCTGTGGGAACTGCCCAGCCTCGCCGACCCCGCCGTCCCCGAGGACGAACTGCGCATGACCCTGCGTCATGCCATCATGCTGGTCAACTACTCCGTCCGCATCCGCACCGTCGCTGAAAATAACGTGAAAGCCATGACCGTCGCCGGAGGCAAACGACGCTGGGTTCCGCTCGACGAGGCTGCAAAGATGGCCCTTACCGGCCTGGCGCGCAAAGTGCTCACCCGCGCCCATCTGCTGCCCGTGAAACCGTAAAACCATTGCTCGACAACTGGAGAAAGACGTACTCTGAAGGTCGATTCAGGCGCAACGTTCGACGTGCCTGCTCTCAACAGGGAGATATCATGAATCGCAAGCTGGTCTTTGTCTTCGTGGCCGCCTGTATCGCGGCCGTCCCTGCCCGCTCTCAGCAATCCTCCGCGATGCCAGTTCCCGAGGTTGCCGGCCTTCCCCCAGCCGCGCGCGCCGCCGCCGCTGCCATCGATCCGGAGAAGATTCGCGCCCACGTTCGCTTCCTCTCGCTTGACCTTTTGGAGGGCCGCGGTCCCGGCAAGCGTGGCGCAGAGCTGGCCGCTGAATACATCGCCACGCAATTTGCCTTGGCCGGCCTCGAACCCGCCGGCGACAACGGAAGCTACTTTCAGCGCGTTCCGCTCGTGGCCGTGCACACCATCGAGGACAAGACAAAGTTCTCGCTCGTGCCCGCCACCGGCCAGCCCATCGATCTCAACTACGGTACTGACATCGTCTCCAAAGATCAGACCGGGCAGGAGACGGCCGACTTCGATGCGCCCATCGTTTTTGTCGGCTACGGCATCCATGCGCCGGAGTACCACTGGAACGACTATGCAGGCCCGAACGGCAAGGAGATCGACCTGAAAGGCAAGATCGCCCTCATCATCGTCAACGAGCCGCCCTCAGACGATCCAAACTTTTTCAAAGGCAAGGCGCTCACCTACTACGGGCGCTGGACCTACAAGTATGAGGAGGCAGCGCGCCGCGGAGCCGTGGGCGTGCTAGTCATTCACCGCACCGATCTGGCCAGTTATGGCTGGGATGTAGTGCGCAACTCGCAGGCCGTCGAGAAGAGCTACCTTGACGGCGATCCGTCGGCCACTCTGCGCGCTGCGGCCTGGATTCAGCACGATGTCGCGCAGCGGCTCTTCACACTGGCTGGCCTGGGCGATCTGGACAAAGCCATCGAAACTGCAGGCAAGCCCGGCGCATTTCACCCCGTCGAGTTGCCCGTCCGCCTGCGTGCGCATATCGAAAGCCGGGTTCGCCGCTACGTCAGCTCAAATGTTGTAGGCCGCGTGCCTGGGGCAAGCAAGACTGATCAGGCCGTTTTCTATACTGCCCACTACGACCATCTCGGCATCGACCCCGACGCCAAGGGCGACAACATTTACAACGGAGCCGCCGACAACGGCACCGGCTGCGGGATCATCCTCGAATTGGCCCGGGCCTTTGCGCAATCCCCCGTGCCTCCGCCTCACGCGATTTACTTTTCCGCTGTCACCGCAGAGGAACAGGGTCTGCTGGGCTCGCAGTTTCTCGGGATGCATCCGCCGATTCCCGCCAGCCAGATTGCGCTCGACCTGAACTTCGACATGCTGCTTCCCATAGGAATTCCCCGCGCCGTCTCCCTCGGCGGCGCCGAGCGCATCGACTTTTGGCCCACAGTCCAGAGGGTCGCCAAGGACTTCGATCTGGCTCTCGAACCCGATCCGAGTCCAGGCGCTGGCCACTACTACCGCTCCGACCATTTTTCACTGGCCAGGGTGGGCGTTCCAGCCTTCTCGGTCGATCAGGGCGATCTCTTCGAGGGCCGCACCCCGGAGTGGGGAAAGCATCAGGTCGAGGACTATGAAGAGCATCACTACCATCAACCCTCCGATGAATACCGTGCAGACTGGGACTTCCGAGGCAACGCCAAGCTGGCTCGCTTCGGCTTTGTGCTCGGCTGGCTGGCCAGCGAACAGCCGAAGACAGTGGAGTGGCTTCCCGGCGACGAATTCGAAGCCGCCCGCAAAGCCAGTCGCGCTGTCCCCACTCAGTAGCCCGTTGCAAGAACACAATCGGCGCGTGTCCCGCCGCGCCTTTTCACTTGTGGCGATGCTGGACACCATAAGCACTTGGGTGCCCCATATCTGGCGCAGCCTTACCGTGCCAGATGTGGGATTCGGCGAGCCTCGACCTCCCAACCGAAGGCCGCTGACCCCATCGCTGGTGGTTGCAGAAGATTAAGCGCCTGAAGCGCAGAATGTCTGTATGCAAACCTCATTCAGGCCAATGCGGGGCTCAAAATCAAGCCAAGATTCCCCCTACCCCACCCCCTACCCCACCCCCTCTCCGCTGTGGAGACCTCGTTCTGAGTCTTTTGCCGGTTGTAAATAGATGACAGGAAACATGTTGTAATTTATGCTTATAAACTTATCAGTAAACACAAGAGCTATGTTCGGCCCTCTTTTTTTGCCGAAAACACCACCTTCAGAGCCTAAGATTACGCGTTTTCGAGCCCTTCCAGCCAAGCGTGCGCTTCACCGCGACAAACTACAATATGTCCTTGCTGGATAAAGGCCAACGCGAACGCTTCGACGTGGTGCTGGTCTCGCCGCGCAATCCTCTCAATATCGGCGCGGCGGCGCGGGCGATGGCCAACTTCGGCTTCCACAACCTCTCAGTCGTTGCGGCCTTCGATCCAACGTGGCGCGAGGCACGCTCGGCGGTCGGCGCGCCACAGTTGCTCTCTGATGCAGTTGAAGCTGCGACCTTGGCAGAGGCTGTGGCCAATTGCACTCTGGTCGTTGGCACCGGAACGCTGACCTATCGCAAGCCCGAGCAGCCTGTAGTCTCGCTGCCGCTGCTCGCGCCTCTGGTTAGGCAGGAGCTGAACAAGGGAGGCTGCATCGCCCTCGTCTTTGGCTCGGAGAAGCACGGATTGACCCGCGAAGACCTCTCCTATTGCCATCTTCTGGTCGAGATCCCGACCGATCCCGAGCAACCCTCGATGAACCTGGGCCAGGCCGTTGCCGTCTGCCTCTACGAACTGGCAACCCGCGCAGCGCAATCCCAAGCCAGCTCACCGCACTCCGAGCCCGCGGCAACCACCGAACGCCTCGAACTGCTGGCCAGCGTGATCCAGGAGACAATGGATGCAGCCGACTACTCTCCGCCTGCGATGCACCCGGCCAACCACCACGACCTGCGCCTCCTCCTACGGCGGCTTGCCCCTTCCACCCACGACACGCGCCGAATCCTAGGCATCTTCCGCCGGATTCTCTGGCGGCTCAAGCGCACGCCGGTCGACAAGAATGGGCAGGGGTGAGGGGCGGCAGCGTTTCTTTTCGCCACGAATGGAAAATCCTGCTAAAGTTTCGCTCAAGGGTCTCTCTTCATGCTCGCGATCGCTTTCCGGACTCATACGCTTTCTGTGGTGGCTTCGACCCGGTTTTGTACCGCCGCTTGCTGCTCGGCTCTGGCGCTGGCTCTGGCTTTTTCCGCGCAGGCACAGCAACCCGCGCAGGCTGCGCAGCCCGATGCGGCTCAGGCACAGGTTGCGCCCGTGGCCACATCGGCCGCAACGCAGTCGGAATCGGCAGAAGAGGTCGCCAAAGATCAGGGGAGATTCAAGTCGGGTGGCATCAGCGATGAAGATCTAAAGCAACTTCTGGTGGGCAAGGCGCTCTACCTGCGAGACGGCTATCTGGATAACTCCCTCAAGTTTGACGAGCATGGCCGCCTCATCGGGCACTCGCCGCAGGGGTCTTATACACTTTGCGCCATCGAGATCGACAAGGTGCGACTGACAAAGCACAAGGTGGAGCTTGAAGGCGTCCGATATGGGCTTCACTTCATAGGCCAGCTTGCCTCCGAGGACTCCTCCACGGCCTTCGACCGGGTCAGAATCACCCCCAAAAAGCGAGCAGTGATCATCACCATCGACCGGGAGATCGTGGTGAAACCCAAAAAGATGAAGGAACCTCGGAAGGGTAAGGAAAAGAATGCCAAACAGTCAGCCCCTACGGCAGCGATTCCTGTCCAGGCGAGCGCTGAGCAGAGCGAGTTGAGCGAGGCCGATCAGTTGAAGGCTTCAATCGCCGCTGCCCCCGAGGCCGAGCGTCCGGCCGACCCTAGTAGCGTAACCACGACCACCTCGCCAGCGCATGCGAAGAAGCTGCTCAAGGACGCTCTGGACAGGATCTTTGCTCAGGGCCTGGACGACCGGATGATGGCTGCCATGCCGGAGTTCTGGAAGCTCTATTACGAAGCGGCGGCCACTAAAGTCGACTACCGTCCCAAAGACTCGGCTATCCTCCGCCAGAGTTCGGTAGACAAGAAGGCGCTGCTACTGAGCAGGTTCGAGCCGGATTCGAATGAGTTCGCTCAGGCCAATGGCGTGGCCGGAATGGCTCTTTATCACACCGTCGTCGGCCCCGACGGGAAGGCCCAGGAGATCGCGGTCGGGCGGCCCATCGGTTTCGGGCTCGACGAGAACGCCGTTGCTGCCATCCGCAATGCCAACTTTCAGCCGGCCATGAAAGACGGCAAGCCCGTCCCCGTGCTGCTTGATCTGGTGGTGCAGTTCCGCATCTTCTCAAAGCGCACAGATGTTCACACCGCGCCGGAGCCAGCCGATAGACCCACCGAACCTGTGCTTCCCGGCCCTTACAGCGTCCAGCACCCGTAGGAGTCTCTGGCGGGTGCGCGGGCAAATGGGCTAGCCTCATAGGATGGTTTGGACGAATCCGGCTGAGACGGCATTGAATGCTTTGAGTACTGCGCCCTTGGTGCGCTTCTCGGTGCTGGCGCTCAGTTCGATCTTCTTCCTCGTCGATCCATTTGCGGCGATTCCTTCATTTTTGGCGATTACAGAAAGCGCGGATGCGGTGCGGCGCAAGCGAATGGCGCGCAAAGGCGCGTTGACCTGCTTCATCGTACTGACGAGCTTCGCTGTCGGCGGGCAGTTGATTTTTCGCCTCTTCGGGATTACGCTTCCGGCCTTTGAGATTGCGGGCGGCATGATTCTCCTCTTGATCGGGCTGGACATGTTGCAGGCCAAGCGCTCAGCTACGCAGGAAGCCCACGGCGATACAGAAGAGGCCACGGCCAAAGAGGACGCAGGGATCGTGCCGCTGGGGATTCCGATGCTGGCTGGGCCGGGGGCGATCTCTTCGGTGATGGTGCTGGTGGGGCAGGCGCCGAAGTTATGGCACTGGGAGATGGGGGCGATTCTAGGCTCGATCGCGATTACGAGCCTGGTGAGCTATTGGGTGCTGGCCGGTGCTGGCCGTGTGCGTCGGGTGATGGGCGAGACGGGGATTCGCGTATTGGTGCGCGTGATGGGGTTGCTACTGGTGGCGCTGGCAATGCAGTACTTTGTGAATGGGCTGACAGACTTAGGAGTGATTGCACGGCAGTAATGAGAGTTTCCCACAGAATGGTCTCCTTTCCACAGGGTTGGGGCTTGCATTTAGGGGTCAGGGTTGCTATTCTCACGGAGTTGCAACAAGGCAGTTCGGATGTGGTATCCACCTTGCTTGCAAACGAGAAGAGGTTGTGCTACTCTTAAAAAGTTGCAGATGAGCGGTAAAGCCTCCCGGTGGCCTGTACGGCCTGCCCCGTTGAGGGAAGTGGGAAGCTGGTTGTGATGCTAGTTCGTTGGGTCAGGTGAGGCAAGAGCCCCTGAAGCCCCTGTAGGGAATCCCGCAGAGAACAAGCCATTGCATGACCCAGGAGGAAACTCCTGTGAGCCACTAGTGGCTCAGTCGGGTCGATGTTTGATATTTTGCGCTGCGCGACGCTACTGAACAGAAGTTCTGTTCCGGTTGAGCCGACATAGAATTCGCAAGCGAGGAGACACCGCCAACAGCGTGTTGGAGCGGCCTCGGCGAAGTGAAAATGAGGGCTTGACAGAGGTTCGGATCTTCGATATGTTTGGAAGGTTCGCGCAAAAACGCTAACGACTGCGGTTAGACGCGAAGTTAGCAAGCGCAACAAGTTCGAGGACAACCTGGTGTAACTCACCGGGCCTCGATCCAAAAGGGCGCCGCTCAGGCGGAAGGCTCTCAAGGATCTTTGACAATTAGGTTGAACATGCCAGTTATGAGAAAAGATCAGGTTTGGCTTGATCATTCTCACGTAATTGCATCGCGCGTTTTCGAGCGTGCGATGCCGCTGAACCCATCCGACCTCCGTCGGTTTGGGGGAAGCAATCAGGTTTC
>CAYVMS010000119.1:0-10306 GCA_964452615.1 uncultured Occallatibacter sp. | reverse complement strand
CACAGCGACAGGTCTCGCCGCTCAACCATGTCCTTAGTGATTTCCAGATCCCTCACACGCTTGTTGTTGGGCAGGTGATACATCAGGTCGAGCATCAGCTCTTCGAGGATCATGCGCAATCCACGCGCGCCAACCTTGCGCGCCAGGGCCTCGCGCGCGACCGCGCCGATGGCGTCCTGCGTAAAGTGCATGCGGACATTCTCGAACTCAAACAGTCTTTGATATTGCTTGAGGATCGCGTTGCGGGGTTTGGTCAAAATCTCGACCAGCGCTGTCTCGTCCAGTTCGTCGAGGATGCCCATAACAGGCAGGCGTCCGACAAACTCGGGAATCAAGCCGTACTTGATCAGATCCTGAGGCTCCGTCCGGCGCAGCAGCTCGGTGTCGCGATGCGACCGTGTAGTGGCGGCGTCGCCCTCGGCTGCGTCAATGGTTTTGAAGCCCAGCGCCTTCTTGCCTACACGACGGCCAACCACGCGCTCCAGGCCCACAAACGCCCCGCCGCAGATGAACAGGATATTGGTGGTATCGACGGCGGTAAACTCCTGATGCGGATGCTTGCGCCCGCCTTGCGGCGGCACGTTAGCAACCGTGCCCTCGAGAATCTTGAGCAGAGCCTGCTGCACGCCCTCGCCGCTGACGTCTCGGGTAATGGACGGGTTCTCGTCTTTGCGGCCGATTTTGTCGATCTCGTCGATGTAGATGATGCCCTGCTGGGCCCGCGTTACGTCGCCGTCGGCTGCCTGCAAGAGTTTGAGGATGATGTTCTCGACATCCTCGCCCACATAGCCGGCTTCGGTCAGGGTCGTCGCATCCACGATGGCGAAGGGCACATCAAGCATCTTGGCCAGCGTGTGAGCCAGCAGCGTCTTGCCTGAGCCGGTAGGCCCGATAAGCAGGATATTCGACTTGCTCAGCTCGACTTCGTTATTGCGCATCTTGTTCATCTGGATGCGCTTGTAGTGGTTGTAAACCGCTACGGCGAGCTTCTTTTTGGTTTGGTCCTGGCCGATCACGAAGTCATCGAGAAACCCCTTGACCTCTTGCGGCTTGGGCAGGTGGCCGGCGGCGTTGGCCGGATGAGCGGCATCGGCTCCGCGATCGTCCTCGAGAATCGAGTTGCAGACCGCGACACACTCATCGCAGATGTACGCGCGAGGATAGTCGCTGGGTGACGAGATCAGCTTGGCTACGGCGTCCTGCGACTTGTGACAGAACGAGCAGCGCAGTGCTTCTTCGGGTCCCACACGCGTTTTCATCATACGGCTCCCCTTGGGACGAGCTCTATTTTTGTTTCTTCTCCTGTGACCCGCTCAGTTTAGCAGGTTTGCAGGTCCCGCATGCTGGCCAACCCAGCCGTCCTAATTACGGGTGCACGATCTTCCGGTTACCCTCGGGGTCTGTCGATGATTTCGTCGACGATCCCGTACTCCTTGGCCTGTTGCGCGTTCATGATAAAGTCCCGCTCAACGTCCCGCTCGATGCGATCCAAAGGCTGCTCGGTGTGCCGGGCAATGAGGTTGTTGGTGATCTCGCGGATGCGCAAGATCTCGCGGGCATGAATGTCGATGTCCGTCGCCTGGCCGCTCAATCCGCCCATCGACGGCTGATGAATCAGAATCCTCGAATTGGGCAGGGCAAACCGCTTGCCCTTGGCGCCCGCCAGCAGCAAAAACGCGCCCATGCTGGCCGCCTGGCCGATGCAGATCGTCTCCACCTTGTTCTTGATGAACTGCATGGTGTCGTAGATGGCCAGTCCTGCGGTGATCGAGCCGCCGGGGGAGTTGATGTAGAGATGCACGTCCTTCTCCGGATCTTCGCCGGAGAGGAAGAGCATCTGCGCCACAATCAGGTTCGCCACTTGGTCGTCGATGGGCGTGCCCAGAAAGATAATGTTGTCGCGAAGCAGACGGGAGTAAATGTCGTAGGCGCGCTCGCCCCGGCTCGTCTGTTCAACCACCATGGGAACCAATGCCATTGATTCTTCTTCTCGCTCTCTGGTGGGGATTCTCGCTCCCCGTCCCCTTTGTAACTGTTTAGTTCCGCGTCGTCTGTGTCGGGCCGCACTTCCATTATCGTCCGATTGCCGCCTTATTTACTGGGCGAGGCGGGCAGCCGCTCATACAACGCGCTCGCCGTCTTCTCGCGGCGCAATTGCTCCCGGATTCTACCTAGACCGCCGTCGGCAGCCAGGCGCGACTTCAGAGTATCAACCGGCTCCCTGGACTGGAGTGAGGCAAGCAGCAACTCCCGGTCCATCTCCTCGTCGCTGATGCTGATGTTTTCCTCAGCGGCGATGCGGTCCAGCAGAATGTTGGCCTTGACCTCGGCCATGGCGCCGTCACGCTGGGCGGCGCGCAGGCGGCCAAAGTCCAGCTTCCGCATCATCTCGGTGTTCATGCCCTGGGCTGCCAGAGCGCGCAATCCGCGCTCAAGGCGCGCGTCAATCTGCTCTTGCACCAGCGACTCCGGCACGGCAAACGAGTAGCGCTCGATGAGCGCGGCAAAGAGCCGGTCCTTGGTCTCGCCTTCCACGCTGCGGCGCACGCGGCTCGTCATATGCTCGCGGACGCGGGTCTCCAGCTCGGTCATGTTCTCATACTGTCCGAGCTCCTGGGCAAAGTTGTCGTCCATCTCCGGCAGGGTGCGCTTCTTGATCGCTTTGACCTCGACGTTGTACGCGACGGTCTTTCCAGCCAGATTGGGCTCGCCGTAGTCGGCCGGGTAAATGACCTCTGCCTTCAGCTCCTGGCCCGGCTTTGCGCCGCGCAGAGCGGTCGTGAAAGCCTCCATCGTGTCTTTGCCGCCGACCTCGACCAGTGTGTCTTCGCCCGCCACCGGGGCAGCCTTCTCGTCGCCTTCAACCTGGCCGGTGTAGGTGATCTGCGCCCAGTCGCCATCCACAATCACGCGATCTTCTTCGACCGGCTCGATGGTGGCGTGTGCGGCGCGCAACTGCTCGATCTCGCGCTGGAAATCCTCTTCGGTAATCTCAACCGTTGGCTTCTCGACGGTGACCGACTGGTAGCCCTCGATGGAGAAATCCGGAATAAACTCGAAAACCGCTTTCACGTGCAGCGGCTGGCCGTCGTCGACGGTCAACTCCGTCACTCGCGGCTCTCCGACCGGCTTCACGCCCAGTTCGATTACTGTCTTATTGAAACGCTCGGGAAGCAATCCCTCAATCACGTCTTTGCGAATGCCATCGGCAAAACGCCGCCGGATGACCGACTCCGGCACCTTGCCCGTGCGGAAGCCCGGAATCTTTGCATATTTCTTGTAGTTGCCCGTCACCTTCCGATAGGCCTTGGAGACCTCTTCGGCAGGGATGTCCAGCACTAGTTCCTTGGTGCATTCGGGGTTGAGGACGGGGCCATGTTGGTGTCCTTCATGACTATGATCGTGGTCTTCGTGGCCATGGCCCTCATGATCGTGGCCGGCTTCGAGGCTCATGTTCGTAGCCTCTGTTGATTCAGGTTGGGGGGTGTTCTCGAGGGTATCGGTAGAACTCAAGGTTTTGCCTTCCAGGCGCATCGCGCCGAATGAACTGCATGACTGGGCTTAAGACTGCCGCTCCGGGCTGCAAAAAGCCCATTCTTTCAACTGGCAGGTGTTACCGGGCCAGACCGGCAAGGTGCGGCCGTGGAATGCCCTCGTCTCATGTTAAGGGGGTTTGCGGGCAGGGTCAAACCGGAGGGGTAGCATAACGCGTCTGAGAGCACCGCGTTAGGCACGTGACTGCCCGGTGACCTGGGACCGACGGCTTATCTCGCGGCTCGGAGATCAGAGGTCGGAGGCTAGCGGCTTGCGAACATACGGCAGAAACCGGGGATGAGCCGCTCCGCATCGTGCGTAGAATGAACGCGCTTCGTTCAGACTGAGCTCTCCGTTCACGGTCAGGCGAACGTCGGATGCGTCGGCATCCTCCTGTCCGTCGTCTTCCCACCAGCAGACCGGGCACAGTGCCAGCGCGCCTGGAGTCTCCAGCGTCTTCAGGCCGCAGCACGGACAGCGGAAACGAGTCTCCAAATTCTCCCCCACGTAAATGGACGAAAATCGGCGGCTCCAAGTTTACACAAAAGAAACATTCAGTCGCTGCTCTGAGGTCTGTCTTATCACTTGCCGTAGGTCTGAGATTCCAGAGGGAGCGAGGAGTTTTACAGGCTGCGGAAAAACTCGATCTAGGCGTCTGATAGTGTCAGGGCACGGCTTCAGTCGTGACGCAAACTCTACAAAACAAATGCCGGCCTTTAGCCCCCGAGGGAATGCGGAATTGCGAACAGAAACCCGTATAAAGCTAGTCTAGAGCCGGTCGCCAGGTCCTTGCTGCGCCTGGCTCACAGATCCTTTGACATCACGATGAAATGGCAATCCTCGCCGGTCGTGATTGTGCGGTTCAGATCATACGGCGCTATGCCGGACTCAACGAAGCCGTAGTGGCGATAGAGCGGCGGCAGTTCGTGCCGCAGACTCAGGACGATGATGTCCACGCCTGCGCATCCGCGGCTGCGCAGATGCTCTTCGGCTGCTCTCATCACGCGGGTGCCCAGGCCCTTGCCTTGAAGCGCGGGATCGATTGTCAGCATTCCCACGTAGCCGCGTTCACCGCGCACCTCGGTGTAGACGCAGCCAGTCAGCCGGCCGTCGCAGTCCTCTGCCACGAGGATCGCGCCTTTTTGCATCATGGCCGCGAGGCTCTCCTCGCTGGTCCGCGTGCCGTCGAGGAATGTTTCGATCGAGAAGGCGGTGTTGACCAACTGATTCAAGCGGCCTTTGTCGGCATCGGTAGCAAGGCGAATTACGAGGGCAGCTTCGAATTCGGAGGTGGAAGTTGCGTTCTGGCTCATGGCATCTTACACGGCGAGTTATGGATTCGTCTGGTCAACTTTGCCGGTGATCCAATTCTAGCTTCTCTGGCAGGGCAGAGATTTCGGGCCAACTTCCGCATTGACTGCCGTGAACTCCGCGCCGTAGGCTCAAAGCATGGAATTCAAGATCAGTGAACTCGAAAAAGATCCGATCGACTTTGATCTGCAAGTGCCTCCAGGTGCGGTCGATCTGGGCTCAGAGGCCGAGCAGCACGGCCCGATGGCCGCCTCAGGCCGTGCCGAGGTCATCCACGAACACCGTGGCCCCAAGGACATCGTGGCCGACATCCGGCTTCGTGGCCGCTGGGCCGGCAAATTCCAGGTTCCCTGCGCCCGCTGCGTCGAGCCGGTCGAGATTCCGCTGGCTGCCGATTACGACCTTATCTTCCGCCCCGCGGAGGCCGATGCGGAGGCCACGGAACGCTCTATTACTGCGCCGGAAACAGAAATCGGGTATTATCAAAGAGACAGCCTTGCGCTTGAGGATGTGCTGCGCGAGCAGGTGCTTTTGTCCCTGCCGGTCAGGACGCTTTGCAAGCCCGACTGTAAGGGACTTTGCCCGCGCTGTGGCGCAGACCGCAACAGCCAGCCATGCTCTTGTGCCGGGGACGACCCCCGCTGGGAGGCGCTGGCAGGCCTCCGCAGCCGGATCGAGTCCAAGGAAAATAGCCCCCAGAGATGATCTGGATCGATTAAGGGTGCCGATGCCTGTGCCGGAAGGCAGCCTGGATGTTTTGTGGCCTGAATTAGGCCCGGAACGACTTGGGCCAATTGATACGGGCCGGAAACGAAAGGAATTTTTGTCATGCCTAATCCGAAGAGACGCCACTCAACGCGCCGCACGGCACTTCGCCGTTCTCACGACTTTCTGACCGCCGTTGGGGTCTCAGAGTGTCCCGCCTGCCACGAGAAGAAGCTGCCCCATCGCGCCTGCCCCAAGTGCGGCGAGTACAAGGGCCGCGCCGTGATAGAAGTCAAGGAAGCAGCCAAGTAGCCTTCCTGTGCCCATGCTTATCGATATTGCGCTTGACGCCGTAGGCACTGACAAAGCTCCGGAAGCAGAGATTCGCGGGGCTATCCTCGCCTGCAAGGCTTTGCCGGTTAGGGTCCACTTGATTGGGCCTGAGGCGGAGCTGCGCGACATTCTCGACGAATATATGGACAACGAAGACCTGCCCATCGTCATCCACCATGCTTCTGAACGCATCGGCATGGAAGAGAAGGCGGCGCACGCCTATCGCACCAAAAAGGACAGCTCAATGCGCGTCGGCCTCAAGATGGTGCGCGAGGGCGCGGCTGCCGGCTTTGTTACTGCGGGCAACACCGGTGCGGCCATGGCCACCGCCAAAGGAGTGCTTGGCGCTCTGCCCGGCGTCGACCGCCCGGCTCTGGCGACTCCAATGCCCAGCGCAACCGGCAATCCCTGCGTGCTGCTCGACGTGGGCGCCAACGTCGATTGCAAGGCCAGCAACCTCGCGCAGTTTGCCGTGATGGGCGAAATCTACGCACGCAGCGTGCTCAAAATCGACTCGCCGCGCGTAGGCCTGCTCTCCATCGGCGAAGAAGAGACCAAAGGCAACGACCTCACCCATGAGGCCTATCCGCTGCTCAAGGCGCTGCCTATTCGGTTTATTGGAAATGTAGAAGGCCGCGACATCTTCTCTGGCCAGGCGGACGTGATCGTCTGCGACGGCTTTGTCGGCAACGTCGCGCTGAAGACTTGCGAAGGCGTCGGCCGCTTTGTGCGAGAAGTGCTGCGCGTTTCGCTCACCCGCACCGTCACCGCCAAGGTAGGCGCGCTGCTTTCGCGTCAGGCCTTCAACGAATTCCGTCATCGGCTTGACTACCGTGAGTATGGCGGAGCGCATCTGCTCGGTGTGCGTGGCGTCTGCATTATCGGCCATGGCTCCTCAAACGACCGCGCCATCTTCAACGGCATCCGTGTGGCCTACGAGTCCGCCAAGGCCGGCACCAACAACCGCATCGAGGCCGAGTTCGCCCGCCAACCCAAGCGCGTCACTCCCGCTGCCGCTTCGAGTCAGCTTACCGATAAGGCAGCCGCCCCGGCATCCAAGCCCGACGCAACGATTCAATAGACCTTCATGCCTGTCGATTCCAAAGCCTCTTCTGCCTTCGATTCCACAGTGGTCAATCAGTTGGCCTGTCCGGCTTGTTTGGGCGAACTTCGTCTTGAAGAGACGCGCCTGCTCTGCGCCTCCTGCCGGCGCGCCTACCCAATTGTGGATGGTATTCCAGTGCTGATCGCCGGCCTGGAAGAGAATCAGCAAAACTGACGGAAAGTGTCTTCGGTCGTCCACCGGCTTTGCCCACCTACGGAGAATGAAACGTACTGTAACAGGGCACGACTTGAGTCGTGCTGCAAGTCTCCACAAAAAATATTCGGGCTTTAGCCCCGGCGGATAAAATTGCCGTCATCGCCGGTGATAGAACGGAAACACAATCATCAGCGCAAGGCCAATTGCCGCGGCCAGCGCCAGCGCCAGCAATCCATAGATTGCCGTCAGGCTCAGGCCTTTACCCTGGCCGTCCTCTTCATCGCTGTGCGTCTTAGGCCGCCGCTCAAGCTCACTCATATTTCAGCGAATCCACGGGGTCCATCTGCGCGGCGCGCGTGGCCGGAATCGTCCCGAATACCACGCCCACAGCCGTGGCTGCGGTCAGCGCGATCACCACCGACCAGATCGAGATCGGCAGTTGGTAGTCGGTAAAGAAGCGGATCGACAACGGTACCGAGAGTCCTACGATTGTGCCGACAACGCCCCCGACCAGAGAGATAATGATCGCCTCGGCCAGAAACTGGTACTTGATCTCGCGATACGTTGCGCCCATCGCCTTGCGAATGCCGATCTCGCGAATGCGCGAACGCACGTTGGCCAGCATGATGTTCATGATGCCCACGCCGCCCACTGCCATGGTGACGGAGGCCACGGCCAGCAGCACAAGGGTGAGAGCTTTGGCTATCTTGTCAGCCATAGTCAGCAGTTCTTTCAGGTTCGTCGCTTTGTAAACCGAGTTCGCCCGGTGGCGCGCACTCACGATGCGCTCGATCTCGCGGCTCGCGTCCGGCACCTCGTCCATCGTGCGCATCGAAAAATAAATCTGCTTCACATTTTCGGTTCCGGTAAAGTAGCGGGCCACCGAGTAGGGAATCAGGATAGTCTGGTCGGCGATCTCAGATTCGCCAAAATCGTCCACGCTCTCTTTGAAGACGCCGACGATGGTGAAGGGGATGCCGCTGATCTCAAAGTTCTGGCCGACGGCCGCATCCGAACTGCCGTAGCGATCATGGGCAAAGATCTCCGAGACTACTGCGCACTTGATGTGAGCGATGTCGTCGTTTTCGTCCAGAAAGCGGCCCTCGGGAATGAGCAGGTTGCGAATATTGACGTACTGCGGGCTTACGCCCAGCACCAGCGTGTCTTTGACCACGCCTCCGCCAAAGCTGATGCGGGAGTGCATCTCCATCACTGGCGAGGAGTAGATCACGCCTGGCAACTGCGCCAGCACGGCCTTCTCGTCCTCGCGGGTCAGCGAGTCGTTATAGACCTTGCCCTCGCCGTTGTTGGCGCCCTCGCCAGAGTATTCCAACTCAACCGAGTTGGTGCCGATCTTCTGGATCTCGGCGAGAATGAATTGCCTGCCGGTCAGCCCGATGGTAACCACCAGGATCACCGAGGCGGTGCCAATAACCATGCCCAGCGCAGTCATGGCAAAGCGCACCTTGCTCGAACTGAAGCTGTCCACCGCAAGTTTCAAGATCTCGCTCAGCACCATGGTGCGGCGAGCGCTCAGAAGAGTCTCTTGAAAGCTGCGAGGTCGTGTTTGTGCGGTCGGATTCATCGGCTCCTCTAACAGCTTACAGCGATCAGCGGCTCAGAATAAAACAACCCCGGCCGGAGCCGGGGTTGCATGATGACGAAACCTTGTGCGGCCTAAGCTTCCTTGGCCACGACGCGGCCCACTTCCTTCAAACGGGCAGCCTTGCCGCGCAGTCCGCGGAGATAGAAAAGCTTGGCGCGGCGAACCTTGTAGCTGCGAACCTTCTCAATTTTCTCGATGACCTTGGAGTTGAACGGGAAGATGCGCTCCACGCCCTGGCCAAAGCTCATCTTGCGAACGGTAAAGGTGCCCTGGGGCCCTTTGTTAATGGCGATGACCAGGCCCTCAAAGGCCTGCAGGCGCTCTTTATCGCCTTCCTTGATCTTTACCTGGACGCGAACTTGGTCGCCGGGGACAAACTCGGGTAGATCGGTACGCTTGAGCTTGTCTGCCAAGCGCTGCATTACGGGATGAATGGACATGGTGTTTTCCTGCTGATGGACTCAGAGATTTAAGTTTACTACAAATGGGAGGGTCCGTGCCTAAGGCATCTTGCTCTGTTGCCTTCGTCCGCTGGCATTGCCGACCCACGAAGGCTGAAACGCACTGTAATGAGCCGTTGCCTTTCCTCCCGGAGGGAGGAGGGAGAATAGCCCAGGACAAGCGCAGCGCAGTCCTGGGTCAGCATCCCTTGATAAACTCTCAGTCCCGTAGGGACGGAACGAGTTTGCGATTTCATATTGCTGCGATTGCTTGATGCGCTATAGTTCCCGGTATGGAAGAGAAACGCGAAATGCTCCGCCACACGCTGGCTACAGTCGCCTACAGAGCTGCCCGGGCTCTGGAGGGCGCGCCCGACTCCTTTGCCGGATTCGCCGGCGCAGGCCGCATGCCTGTGCAGATCCTCGCCCACATGGGCGACCTCATCGACTGGGCTCTGAGCGCGGCCATCGGCCAGGAGCGCTGGCACGCGACTCAGCCCCGCGTCTGGGCCGAGGAGCAGCAACGCTTCTTCCAGTCGTTGCAGACCTTCGACTCCTTCCTGGCCTCGGATCAACCGCTCCGTGCCCCGGCCGAGCAGCTCTTTCAAGGCCCAATTGCCGATGCGCTCACGCATGTGGGCCAGTTGGCCATGCTGCGCCGCCTCTCCGGCAGCCCCACGCGCGGCGAGAACTTCTTCGTCGCCGACATCAAATCGGGCCAAGCAGGCGCGGACCAACCCGCCGCCGCTAGGCCTTTCAAGACGCGCTAGTACCAAGGCTCGCGGAGGGAACAGGGGTTTTTAAGCCCCTGAAAGATCAGCCAGAATTATCGGGCCTTCAGGCCCGGAAAGCATCAGTCTAACGCAGGTACAACTGGAGCGCTGGCGACGTTCATTGTTCCCAGCCGCAATCGATTTGCAGGAAATTATCCTGCATCACCGCACAATCGAAGAATGACCAACGACCAGAAACGCGAGTCCTTAATGTTCTCCGTTCCCTTGAACAGGAAAAGGAGGCTCCACCCCCACCCCACCCTCTTATTTTTTCAAAACCTGCCAGGTAATTAATCGGTAAACAAATTTCCGAAGGCTTCGCGCCCTACTGAAAAGCCAGCGG
>CAYVMS010000118.1:0-10392 GCA_964452615.1 uncultured Occallatibacter sp. | reverse complement strand
CGCGGCTGACTACGCGCGACGAGAACCGCGTGGTGCGTCCGCTGGAGTGGGGCTTTGAGTGGATCGAGCCGTTTCTTCACGAGCATGGCTTCAAAGAGGCGCTGCCGGGGCCGGAGGTCGCGGGCGACAACGCGGCCGCTGAAGCCACAATGGTTCGCGTCAACCAGTTTCTAATTAGCCATAGCGAAAGCTTCTTCGGCTACAAAAAGCCCACCGATTATCGCCTTGAAGAACGGCACCCGCAGTTGTTTCCCACCAATGTGCGCCCCGAGACGCTGGCCAAAGACGCCGCGATGAAGCAGCAGGCCGCCGAGGGAAAGCTGGCCAAGGCTCAGTATCTGACCTTCACTTCGCCGGAGCAGACGCCTTATCCGGAAAACGATCAGGTGAATGCCCGCTGGTATCCGGCTCCGGCGCACAAAGATCCGGCGCGGCCCAAGCAGGCCATTGTGGTGCTGCCTCAGTGGAACTCGGACGGGCTGGGGCATAATTCGCTCTGCACAATCTTTAACAAGATGGGCATCTCGGCGCTGCGGCTCTCGATGCCTTACCACGACATTCGCCGCCCTGCGGAGTTGGAGCGCTCGGACTACGCCGTCAGCGCCAACATTGGGCGCACGCTCTCGGCCTGCCGCCAGGCGGTGGTCGATATTCGCTGCTGCCTCGATTGGCTTGAGGCGCAAGGCTACGAGCACTTCGGAGTGCTGGGAACGAGCCTCGGCTCCTGCTACGCTTATCTAGCCAGCGCGCACGATCCGCGCCTGAGAGTGAATGCCTTCAACCACGCGTCAACGGCGTTTGGAGATGTGACCTGGGCGGGCCAGAGCACGCGGCACGTGAAGCAGGCGCTGGCCGAGGCCGGGCTTGACCAGGACCGCGTGCGGGCGTTGTGGGCCGCCGCCAGCCCCTGCTACTACTACGACAAGATCGCCGGCGCGGAGGCTGCGGGAGACCAGAAAAAGATCCTGCTGGTCTATGCTGACTACGATCTGACCTTTCCCAGGGAGTACTCGTTGAAGGTAGTCAAGGCCTTCCGCGAATCCGGCCTCGACTTTGAGCCGCGCGTGCTGCCTTGCGGTCACTACACCACCGGCGAGACGCCATACAAGTTCATCGACGGCTGGTATCTGGGCTGGTTTGTCTATCGCGCCTTCAAGGCTCTGCGCGAGGAGAAGGCTGCGGGGGCGACGGTAAGTTGCACCGAAGAAGTGGAAGAGGAAGCGGTGACGCGGTAGTTTTGTGCTTCCGGTTTTGTTCAGCCGGCACGAACGAGCTTCCGCTTCAACCAACCTTCTAGTCCCGCCAGACCAGCCGAAAACGTACTTAAAGCGATCGCGTAAATGGGGAAATGCTGGACGTGATCTACGATTACGTAGACAATAAAAAGAACTATAGAACCACTCCACGCAACCCATCGCAGCATTCTGATCCATCGCAAAACTGTTCGCAGCTTCACGTATGAGGATTCAGCAACATCCAAGAGAAACACCCAAAAAATCATTGGTGCAATCGCGAGTACCGAAAAAATAATCCTCGCGAATAGCCTGGTTCCGAAGAATCCCATATTTATCGCTCCATATATTTCAAGCAATCCAATTCGCCGTATTCTAGCATGCACTGTATTTCGAGATCTCTGAGGGCTAGCGCACTGCACTCAAATTCAGCCGCAGTAGCTTTGCGGGGTCGAGGTATGCGCCTTGCCAGCGAACGGCCCAGTGCAGATGCGGGCCGGTAACGCGTCCAGTGGCGCCGCTCAGGCCTAGCAGGTCTCCCGTCGCCACGCGCTGGCCCTCCTGCACGTCGATCCGGCTCAGATGCATCGAGAGCGTGAACAAGCCCAGCCCGTGGTCGATGACCACACAGTTGCCCTCGTAGTAGAGAGGCCGGGACAGCACAACCACGCCGCTATTTCCGGCATGAACCGGCGTCCCAGTCCTCGCACGGAAATCCATCCCCTTGTGGACGCTGGCCAGTGTGCCGTTGAAAATGCGGCGCGTGCCAAAGCTTGCGGTCGGCGGGGCTGCGACCGGCGTGTGGAAGTTAGCCTTCCACAGCGGCTCGGAGGCGCTTGAGGCAAAGACCTTCTCTTTAAGCTGAACTTCAGCTTCAATTTGTTTGAGGGCCTCGGGATCGGGCTCGACGAACTTCGGCGCGACGGTGAGCGAGCCGGTGCGGTAGTGCGCGGCATGAACCTCGACTGACTGGCTAAAGTCTCGCTCGCCGCCCTGCGCCAGATGGGCGGTGATCTTCAGCGTCGAAGGACCAACAGGCACTTCAACGTCGACACCGGCCAATGCAAACCAAGTGTTCCCGCTTCGACCGCGAAAAAACTCAAGCTTGCGGCCCAGCCATTCTCCGTCAATGGTCGCTGCGTCGGAGAGATGCACGCGAATTAGTTCGGGGGAACCGGCCACGACGACTGCGGGCGTTAGCGATACGGCCGAGGATTGCGCTGACGCGGAGGTCAAGACCAAAGTCAACAGGCACAGAGGCGCAAGCCAAGTTCGGGTTGAGCCGGAGCGCTTTTCATCTATGGCCGCCATGCCGTGTTTGCCATCCTTCAGGGGTTAAAACCCCTTGCCGTTAAAGCCGATTTTTGGCACGACTGAAGTCGTGCCCTGATACATTGCGCATAATCTCCCGCGTGGGCGAAGCTAATCCAACTTGGGATTAGCGGGCTTCGGATGCGAGGCCAGCCATTTGGATACGCGCTCCTCGACCTCGGCCTGCTCGTCCGTAGTGATGTGCGTGCCGATCATCTGACGATTGGCGGCGAACTGCTCCTGCTTGGGGCCTTTGATTGAAGCCGCCAGGTCAATCCAGAAGTATGCTTCTACGTCGCTCTTTGGAACTCCTTGGCCGAGGGAATAGAGCAGGCCCAGAGTGGCTTGCGCGGTCACATCGCCTTGTTCGGCGGCCTTGCGATACCAGGCTGCGGCCTGCACCATATCGCGGGGAAATCCCTTGCCTCCATCGCGATAGAGCGCGGCCAGATGCATCTCGCCGGCGAGGTCGCCTTTGTCGGCGGCTTTGCGGTACCACTCGGCGGCTTGATTCAGATCGTGCGCCACGCCTTTGCCCTCTGCGTAGCTATCACCTACCTGCACCTGCGTCGCAGGATCGCCGTGGTTTGCCTTAGCCAGCAGAGCCGGGTCGATTCCCGCCGTCTGCGCAAAGGCCGACGGCAAAGCCGGAGCAAAGGCCATAGCCAGCATGTATTGTTTCCAGTGGGTTCGCATCGTGGCCAGATCCCATTATCGAAGAAAACACACGATTCCGTACGGCTGGGTTGCTTATTCATGTGTAGAAAGGAGCCGGGGGGATCTTGCAGGGCTAAAAACGCCCCCTGCCGCCCTTGCGAGTAGGCGGCAGGGTGGAGGTGGATCTGGGAAATAGTGCGTGTTCGCAGCTGCTTTCAAACTGCGGCACACTCCTCCACTGTGCTCTATCGACCGCAGTTGAAAGATACTTGAGGCTCATGTCTAAAATATCGGGCTGCATCGATCAAGGAGAAAGCGCTAGAATTTCACTATGACTGACCGGATGTCTTTAACTCTTGCCGAAGCGGACCCCATAGTGGCCGCAGCCCTGGACCAGGAAACCCTCCGCCAGCACGAGGGGCTGGAGATGATCGCCAGCGAAAACTTTGTCTCCGAAGCGGTGCTGGAGGCGGCTGGCTCGATCTTCACCAACAAGTATGCTGAGGGCTACCCAGGCCGCCGCTACTATGGCGGCTGTGAGTATGCCGACGTGGTGGAAAATCTGGCGCGCGAGCGGGCCAAGCAGATCTTTGGCGCCGAGTTTGCCAACGTACAGCCGCACTCCGGCTCGCAGGCCAACGCCTCGGCCTATGGCGCCGTGTTGACGGCTGGCGACACAATCCTGGGCCTCGATCTGGCCCACGGCGGCCATCTGACTCACGGGCACCGGCTTAGCTTCAGCGGCAAGCTCTACAAGACGACTTTCTATGGCGTGCGCAAAGACACCGAGCTGATCGACTATGACCAGATGGAAGAGGTTGCCGAGCGTGAGCGGCCCAAAGTCATCATCGGCGGCGGCAGCGCCTATCCAAGATTGTGGGACTTCGCGCGGATGCGCGCGATTGCCGACAAGGTTGGAGCGACCTATATCTTCGACATGGCGCACATCGCTGGACTCGTGGCGGGCGGCGTACATCCCTCACCCGTGCCGCATGCGCACATTACGACAACAACGACGCACAAGACGCTGCGCGGGCCGCGTGCGGGATTGATTGTCTGCGGCAGGGACTATGTTGTCGGTCCCAAGCCTGAACAGACCATCGGCAAGGAAATCGACAGGTCAGTCTTCCCCGGTCAACAGGGCGGACCGCTGATGCATATTGTGGCCGCGAAGGCTGTGGCACTGGGCGAGGCATTGCGGCCGGAGTTCAAGATTTATGCGGCGCAGGTTGTAGCCAACGCCAAGGTGCTGGCAGCGGAGTTGAAGGAAGCCGGCTTCCGCATCGTCTCCGGCGGCACGGATAACCACCTCATGCTGGTGGATGTCTTCCAAAAGGGGATCCTCGGCTCAGAGGCGGAACTGGCGCTGGGCAAGGCCGGCATCACGGTGAACAAGAACACGATTCCCTACGATGTGAATCCGCCGCTGAAGGCTTCGGGGATTCGTGTAGGCACGCCCGCGATGACCACGCGCGGCATGAAAGAGCCCGAGATGCGCCAGATCGCCGCATGGATCGAAAAAGCATTGGCGCGGCGCAACGACGATGCGGCTCTGGAGCGGATTCGCCACGAGGTGGCCGAGCTGGCCAATCAGTTCCCGCTTTATGCATGGCGGCGCGCGCCGCAGGCTGTGGGCGCATAACTCCAATTTCCGTTTAAATCCCAGTGCCCCAATCCTTTGCATTTGATGCGGAGGATTGGGGTACTACTTTTTTTGACGCGCAACTTGCCTCCCGGTCGCGGGTTGCATCTATGGTATTGGTGATGACCCGCTAAAGCACACTGGCAGCGAGGATTGTTGAATTCCGAGCGGGCATCTGGAGGAGATATGAGAACTATTCACTTTGCATTTGCCGCATTGCTGGTTCTGGCCGTTCCAGCGTTCGCCCAATATCACGACGAACATCCCGGCGGAGGCCACCAGGCGATTCCAGCGCATGGGCCCGAGGCGCACAAGGGCGAGCCTCATGCGGCCGACCCCAAACGCAATTACAGCGACAAGGAGGGCCATCCCAACGCCCCACACGTGGATGGCAAGAACTGGGTTGGCCACGACACCGGCCGCGGCGATGTGAACTATCATCTTGACCATCCCTTCGCGCATGGCCGCTTTACCGGTGGCTTTGGCCCGCACCACGTGTGGCATCTTGTCGGCGGCGGGCCTGACCGGTTCTGGTTCAACAACTGGTACTGGCACGTCGCGCCTTTTGACGTAGGTTTCTGCGACGGTTGGCTCTGGGATTCGGACCAGATTGTGATCTACGACGACCCGGATCACGAAGGCTGGTATCTCGCTTACAACGTGCGCCTTGGCACCTATGTGCACGTGGAATATCTAGGCAGCTAGAGCGAACAAGCTTGAGTCTCTACGCACCAGCATGGGGACGGACCAACGGGTTCGTCCCTTTTTGTTGTGTGCGTGAGACTGGCGCGGAATGCATGAATTGAATGAAGAATGCGCCAATGAGGACGCTAACGCTTAAGGCGTTATAATAGGTCGTCCGTCCCACCATGTTATCGCCGAGGCATTAAATGAAGAATTTGACTGTTCGCCTGTTTGCACGCACCAACACACTGTTCAATCGCGGAGTGATTCTTGCCGTACTCTCTGCGGCGCTGCTTGCCGTGTCCGCTGCCTGGGCTGATCCGGGACCTGCGCCCATAGTACTTACCGGCTCCGACCGCCGTCCGGCCACTTCGCTCAATGGCGAGTGGAACACAATTGTCGATCCATATTTTTCTGGCCTTTTCAGCTTTCATCATCATGAGAAGAAGGACGGCTGGTTCATCAACAGAAGGCTGAAGCCCGGCGACCAGTCCCTCAATGAGTACGATTTTTCCAAGGCTCCAAAGCTCAACGTTCCGGGAGACTGGAACACGCAGCGCGAGTCGCTCTTCTACTACGAGGGACCGCTCTGGTACGAGAAAGACTTCACTTATCAGATCAAGGAACATACACGCGTATTTCTGCACGTGGGCGCGGCCAACTATCGCTCGTGGTTCTGGGTCAATGGGCAGAAGGTTTGCGATCACGAGGGCGGCTTCACCGCGATCAATTGCGAGATCACTGCGGCTGTGCACTCCGGCGATAACTTTGTAGTGGCCGCAGTGGACAACACGCGCCTCGAAGACGGCGTTCCAGGCCTGCAGACCGATTGGTTCAACTATGGAGGCATTACCCGCGAAGTCTCGCTGATCGACGTTCCTGAGGCCTTCATCGATCAATATGATCTGCATCTCGATCGCGGCGAAGGCTCCGTCATTGAGGGCTGGGTCCATGTAAAGGACGCTCAGCCAGGCTCAATGGTTGAAGTGAATATTCCCGACCTGGGCGCGAAGACAACAGCCACAGTTGGCCCGGAAGGCCGTGCACCAATCCGGCTTGAAGTGAAAGGTCTGGAGCGCTGGTCGCCGGAGACGCCGAAGCTCTACAAAGTCGTTGTGAGCGCCGGCAAGGATTCGATTGACGAGTTGATGGGCTTCCGCACCGTTGAGACGCGCGGAACCGAGATCCTTTTGAACGGCAAGCCTATCTTCCTGCGCGGTATCTCGATCCATGCCGAGGCGCCGATTCGCACCGGCCGCGCCTACTCCGACGACGACGCGGAGAAACTGCTGGGATGGGCCAAGGAACTGGGCTGCAACTTTGTGCGCCTGGCACACTATCCCCACGATGAAACCATGCTGCGCGCTGCTGACCGCATGGGAGTGCTGGTGTGGTCGGAGAATCCCGTCTATTGGGCGCTTGAGTTTGACAATCCCAAGGTACTGGCAAAGGCCGAGCAGCAGTTGGACGAAGAGATTGGAACTTCGCGCAATCATGCTGCAATCATCCTTTGGTCGATGGCCAACGAAACCCCCAACTACGAAGCGCGGACGAAGTTTATTCAGACCGAGGCAGCTCACGCGCGTGAACTTGATCCCACCCGGCTCATTACCGCGGCTCTGCTGGTTCGCGGGCAAGGACACACCAAGATCATTGACGATCCACTAGGCCAGACGCTCGATGTGATCGGCTTCAACGAATACATCGGCTGGTATGAGCAACTACCCGCTGATGCAGACACGGCCGAGTGGAACATCGCTTTCCAAAAGCCTCTCATCGTGAGCGAGTTTGGCGGAGGAGCAAAGGCCGGTTTGCACGGCAGCGAAAACGAGCGCTGGACTGAGGAGTATCAGGCCGGCATCTTCCGCCATCAATTAGGAATGCTCAATCGGATCCCGCAGCTTCGCGGCATGAGCCCGTGGGTTCTGATGGATTTCCGTTCGCCGAACAGGGTTCTAGCTGGTATTCAGGATGAGTTCAATAGAAAGGGACTTATCTCCGATCAAGGCATTAAGAAGCAGGCCTTTTTCATTCTGCAGAAGGCCTATCAGGACAAGACTATCGGGAAGCCGGAATAAGAGGCTGCGAGTTGTAGCGGACCGGGATCAGCCAGATGAATCACGAACCGGGATTTGTGAGTTATTCTTGACTTATGACCAATGAATCCATTCTTGCCCTCATCGACGCTGAAATCGCAAAGCTCACCCAGGTCCGTGCTCTGTTGGCCTCTACCGGCAAAGTTGCCGCCAAGGTGACTGACCACATCGCCAAGAGTGCCTCCAAGGCTGCTCCGGCGAAGAAAGCGAAGAAGCGTCGCGTGTTGAGCCCCGAGGCGCGCAAGAGAATTGCCGACGCGCAACGCAAGCGTTGGGCCGCACGGAAGGCCAAGAAATAATCTGAGTTATGAGGGCGTCTCACGCCCTCATAACTCAGCTCCGCAAGACAGCCATTCCAACTGCATTGGCCTAGAGTCCCGCGATCACCAACATGCGGGGCTCAGTCATCTCTTCGATGGCCGAGTGCACCCCTACGCGCTCTGATGGTCGCGTCAGCTTTGGGTCATGGTTTCGGACTACGGCATTTCCTAAAAATGCTATTATCCGCAGCCATCTCCGCTACGAGACTCCGTGCAGGAAAAAGCTTGCTACACGACGGATTCGGGTCTAATGTGTTGCCAGCGACTTAAGCGTCTTGAATGAACGGAGGTAGTTGATGCGCCGGTCTGCTCCTATTCTTGGTGTAGCTTTTTTGCTATTGCTCTTCGCATTGCCTGCCGCCCCACAAGTGTCCGGCAGCGCCAGTGAACAAAATCCGGAAGCGCTGACTGCTCTCTTCAACCAGTCGATGCAGACAAAGGAGTGGCCCCGCGCCGTCGCTACCGCGCAGCAACTGGTGGCGCTCAAAGCAACGTCTCTAAACCTGAAGTTGCTGGGGAGTGCGCAGCTTTACTCCGGCTCGACGGAAGATGCCCTGGCGACCTACAACCAGGCCCTGGCCGCGGCGGAAAAAGAAAAGCCCGCGGACGATCAAGCCATGAGCAAATGGAAAGACGGCTTGTCGCAGATCTACATCGGCAAGGGGAATGCGCTGCTCAAGCTCAAACGCACTGCGGAGGCGATCGAGGCTTATAACCAGTCCGCCGTGTTCGCAGCCAATCAGGGGCTGGCGTACTTCAATGTTTGCGCCGTGCTCTATAACATCGGCAATACACATGACTCTGCCGCAGCCTGCCGCAAGTGCGTTCAGGCGGATCCGTCCAAGGCGAATGCATGGTTCGTCCTGGGGTCAGATATCTTTGCCGATTTGCCTATCAACGCACAAGGCAAAGTCATAGCCTCGTCCGAGACGCGCGAGGCGCTTGAGAAGTATCTGGCACTCGCCCCGGACGGCGCACACGCTGCCGACGCGAAAGCCATGCTGGAGATGATCTCAAAATAGAGACAGGCCTCATGCGATCCCCCCGATCACCAGCATGCGGGGCTCAGTCATCTCTTCGATGGCCGAGCGAACGCCTTCGCGGCCCAGGCCTGAGTCTTTGACACCGCCGAAGGGCATGGGGTCCAGACGCCAGCTTGGTGTGTCTCCCACGATCAGCGCGCCTACTTCGAGTTCGCGATAAGCGGTGAGGATCAAGCCCGCATCGCGCGTGAGCAGGCCAGCTTGCAGGCCGTACTTCGAGTGGTTGACCTCAGCAAGAGCCTGTTCAAAGTCGTCGTAGGGCTCGATCGCCACGACCGGGCCAAAGACCTCTTCGTCGCGCACCTTCATGCCTGGCTTGGTTCCGGTGAGAATCGCCGGTGCAACCATGGAGCCCTTGCGTTGGCCGCCTGCAACCAGCTTGGCGCCGCCCTCGACGGCCTCTTTGATCCAGGCCTCAACGCGCTCTGCGTCGGAGAGCCGGATGAGCGGACCGATCTCGGTGGCTTCCAAGGCCGGGTCGCCTGCCGCCAACTTGCTGGTTGCCTCGACCACCTTCCACAAGAAGGTCTGGTAGACCTTGCGATCGACAAAGACTCGTTGTACGCTCACGCACGACTGTCCAGCGTAACCGAATGCCGCATGCGCTGTGCGAACGGCCGCTTCGTCAAGGTCGGGCCAGTCGCCATGCACGATGAGCGCCGCATTGCCGCCCAATTCCAATAGCACGCGCTTGCGCCCGGAGTGAATCTTCAACTCCCAACCTACCCTGGCCGAGCCAGTGAAGCTGACAAGCTTGATGCGGTCTTCCTTTTCGGCCAGCCAGGCGGTGTCAGCGTTGTTCAATGTCAACACGGCCAGCGCCTCCTCGGGCCACCCGGCCTTGAGAATCACCTCACCGAGCGCCAGAGCGGTAAACGGGGTCTCCGGCGCGGGCTTCAGAATGACAGGGCAGCCGGCGGCCAGCGCGGGCGCAACCTTGTGCGCCACCAGGTTCAGCGGGAAGTTGCATGGCGTAATCGCCAGCACAGGACCCATCGCGAAGCGTTGCACCAGCCCCCAGCGGCCTTCGTTGCCTTCGGTCAGGTCGAGTGGGATGCTCTCGCCGCCCAGCCTTACGGTCTCCTCGGCAGCGGTCTTGAAGGTAAGCACAGTGCGATCCACTTCGGTGCGCGCCAGGCGAATCGGCTTGCCCGCCTCAGCCA
This sequence comes from uncultured Occallatibacter sp., assembly GCA_964452615.1. Classification (GTDB taxonomy): domain Bacteria; phylum Acidobacteriota; class Terriglobia; order Terriglobales; family Acidobacteriaceae; genus Telmatobacter. Next base: position 244 of record CAYVMS010000118.1, on the reverse strand, counting down.
CGATCAACTGCGCAAAGCGCTCCTTCTGTTCGATAAGCGCGGCGGCCACGTCCTCCAGAATCTCGCGGCGCTTCCAGCGAGGCAGCGCGCGCGTGCGGCGCAAGGCAGCTATGGCATGGTTCACGGCCTGCCGCGCATCGGCGCGAGTTGCTACAGTGACGCGCCCCACCAGCCCTTTGTCCCACGGCGAATGCACCTCCAGCGTTTCGCCTTCAATCCACTCTTTGCCGCAAAGCAGAAATCC
>CAYVMS010000117.1:0-10402 GCA_964452615.1 uncultured Occallatibacter sp. | reverse complement strand
GCATGGAGTTCCGCGTGCCCAGCCGCGGCATCATTGGCCTGCGCAGCGAGATGCTTACCGAGACTCGCGGCACCATTGTCATGAATGCGCTCTTCGACGGCTACATTCCCTACCAGGGCGAAATTCCGCAGAGGCCCACCGGCGCACTGATCTCTGACCGCCAGGGACTGACCACGACGTATTCGTTGAACGGCCTGCAAGAGCGTGGCATGTTGTTTGTGGGCGCGGGCGTCGAGGTTTACGAAGGGATGATCGTTGGCGAGCACTCGCGTGACAACGATCTCGACGTGAACGTGGTGCGCGAAAAGCACATGACCAACATGCGCGCATCGAGCGCGGACGAGGCCATTCGCCTTGTGCCCTATCGCGCTCTAAATTTGGAGCAGGCCATCGAGTTCATTGCCGAGGATGAGGTCGTGGAAGTCACGCCCAAATCACTCCGCCTGCGCAAGAGGGTCCTGCAGCAAAATAAACGCCCCAAACGCTGGGAAAAGAACGCAGAGTAAGTACTGCGGAGAAGATGGCAGCTTTGAGTGGGAACGGGTGCCCCAGGTCCCGATTTTGGGACCTGGGATAACTCTCAAACTTATCTACATTTTCAAGAGAGATTCTTACTCCGGCAGCTTGGCATCCAGCACTTCCTGGGCCCGCGCCGCGCGCCATGCAGCCAGCCGTTCATAGAGCGCCGCGTCATTTAAAGCCAGAATCTCCGCTGCAAACAACGCCGCATTTCCGGCTCCGGGCTTCCCAATGGCCAGCGTGGCGACAGGAATTCCCTTGGGCATCTGCACCATCGAGAGCAGTGAATCCAGACCATTCAGCGACGTGGCCGCAATCGGCACTGCCAGCACGGGAAGCAGCGTCTTGGCCGCCATTACACCTGCCAGATGAGCCGCGCCCCCAGCTCCGGCGATCAACACCTTGATCCCGCGCGCCCGCGCCGTTTCGACGTATTCGAAAAGTTGATCGGGAGTGCGATGCGCGCTCAACACCCTTGCCTCGCAAGCAATCTCAAGCGTTCGCAAAATCTCAATCGCAGGCAAGAGCACCTCATAGTCGCTCTTGCTGCCCATCACGACACCTACCAACGGCTGTTCGCTCATGGTCTTCATTATACGAAAGCCACGGTACGCACAGTAGCTGGGTGCCCCATCCATTTCGCGCACTTTGCGAAATGGGTGGGAAACTACGAACCATCGCTGGCCCACATCTCGATTTCGAGATATGGAAAACGAATGCCGGATGCCAAACGCAGAAACTGCTCAATGCCGCAGCAGTGCCCGCACAGCCACTTCCGCTATCGCGAGCACCACACTTACAGCCGCGATAAACCCCTTTGCCCGCTGCCAATTCTGTTCGTGCCTTTCCATGCGCCACTCAAGAGCCGCGATCCGCCCACCATTGCCGTCGCCCATCAAGCCTGTCATCTGCGTCTTTAGCACGCTTAAATCGCTCAGTACTTGCGCTTCAAATTCATTCATCATCCGCATCCATCGGACTCCATCCGCCCATCGGTCTCCCGCTTACGATCCCAGCGGAAGGTTGATAAACAAAGCCGTTGAAAACTCCGAGTAATTCGGCGGAGTCGAGCCGTCGTACATCCGAATATAGAACCGGTCGTTAGCCGTGATGCGAGAGAAGGTCATATTCGGCTGGGCCGACCGCATCACCAAGCTTGGGTCTTGGCCTGGCATGAAGACAAAGTCCCGTGTACGAATCTCAAATCCTCCGCCCGTAGGAGGCGTCACACCCGCATTGACTGTCACCGTACTTCCATTCAGCGCCGTCACTGTGAGTCCGTTAAGATTGGCAAGATAAGCAGGTGCAACCGGCGCAGGCAGCCACGCATCCGCTGGCACTGTTGCGTTAGTCTTGATAGCCAGATCATCGGCCCAGTCGTTGGCGAAGGCAATGGCATACTCCACCAGGTCGGGATAACTCGCCTTATAACTCACCGTAACTGAGCGCACAACGACTTGCGCATTCAAGTCCGTGGAAGGCGCATTCAGCAGCAGCGCATCGCCAGGCCACACGTCGCTCGCAAAGCTTTGTCTAGTTCCCTTGTAAGTGCCGCTCCACAGCGCGCTCACGCCCGCCGCTGCAAGCTCCATCGCCAGTGCAGCATTGCGGCAATCCGCCGAGCTGCGCGCCGGCGGATTAGTCACAGAGCCGATCCATGCCGCCTCGCTCGGCATCCCCGCCGCCGCCAGGGCCTGTTGACTGGCGGTGTTCACTGCTCGTCCCACAGCCCTGCCGATGGTGCGATAACTCACCGCAATCTGTTCGCCGACAGCCGGTGTATACCCGGTATAAAACACTAGCTTGCCCGTGCGCAGCAAATGGCATTGTGCTGCCTCGCCCGTCGTGCCAATCGTTCGCGTGTACGGACCGCCACCCGGGGGCGTGCTTGTCACCCATCCAGACCCAAGATTGGTCAGATTCAACGCTCTCATACTTCCAATCAAATTGATGCTGCTCGCAGCCACCACATCGCAGACGCCTGGGAGATCACCGATTGCACCGTCGTAGAGCGTCACCGGCATTCCGCCCACTCCGTCGACAAATTGCTGGATCTCCATATGCACATTTCCCCAGGCGTCATTCGATTGCCCGCCGTATGCTATCTGCCCGCCATCGCCAAACGAACGATAGAGTGCCAACTCCCGTTCGTTTTCTACGCAATGCACACGGACTCGCAGCGTGTATTGGTTGGCTGGATTGATTGCATAAGTCGTTCCCACCGGACTTCCTTGAATAAGCGGCTGTAATGTTACGGCTCCTGTGCCTCGTTGCGTAGTAGCCTGAAAGCCCGCAATGCATGCGGCCTGCGTCTCCGTCCCCACAAAGAAACCCGCCAGGATTCCCAGGCTGTCGAGGGAAAGAGTTACCCCTACGGCCTCCAGCAGCAGCGTTCCTCCCATCTCCACTGGATCGTTCCAGGCAAGCAGCGTTTGCCCATCGATTCCATCGCCACCATTCATGATTAGCCCACCCGCGCCCAAAGAGAAAGTGCCTGGTCCCCCTGAGTCGCCCCATACACGTTCGTCGATCTTGGCCTCGTTGAAGAGTTCGCTGATGATGATGGATTGGGACGAAGCCGGAAAGAATGGATCTGCAGCCAGATAATACTGCGTTGTAACTCCATCACCCAGGAAGTACTCAGTCACATAGGCCACAGGCTCGTGTTCGCCGCAAACTGTCACATCGTTAGCAAGGGCACGGTTCGCGTTAGCGGTGAATGCCAGGTTTGCAAGATTCAAGCTGCCGTCGGTCTCGTTCAATGGATGCACAACGCTCTGCACTGGCGAAATAGCCAATGCGCCATTGACCGCCCGATACGCCGCCCGGGCCATGCTTGCCACCTGTCCGGCGCTCTTGCTCCACGGCGCGCCCGGCTCAGGGACAAACTGGCTCACGGTTGTATCCAACAAAAGTCCTTGAGTCGATAGCTTTGTAACTCCAGTGCGAGTTACAAGCGCGGCCACTAAAGCCCCGACGCCTTCGCCTGCAATGCCCGCGCTGCCTGGCATAAGCAATTGGTCGAGAAGTATCTCGTCGCTCAAAGCCTGAATCGCGATCCTGTAACGCGGACCCTCAATTGCCAAACCCGCATATTCAGGCAGAGGACTCACTGCAATGTAACCCGTAAAGTAATAAGTCCCATCGTCCCCGGTTACGGCCACAGACTGATTGCGCAAGGGCATCGCGAAACTGCCGTTGGCTGGTAGGCTCAGCCACAGTTGGCATCGAGAAGGCTCGTTCAGCTTGCGTTCGATGGTCAAAGGCCGCACTGTGTCGAGCGCGGCCGTGTAGTCTTGTCCGTTGATCGTGATCTTCATCCTGACCTTTTGTACCGTTAATTGGTTGACCTACTAGCTCGCCTGGTACTGCAATTGCAGATCGAAAATTCCGGAGGGAGCAGGGCGCTTTAGCGCCCTGAAAAGCAGCCAGCTACTGGGCCTTTAGGCCCGGACCTCTTTGAAGGCAGCAACGTATCGATGCAAATACAACCGTAGTACTAGACCAGAGCATTGGCCGCTGGCAGGAAACTCCGATAGCAAACCACCCGTTCTCCATCCAGTGGATCGGTCACGGGTAGCGCCAGAAACTGGCCTTTGAGCACCACCCGCGCCAACCCGTCCTTGCCCTTGCCATTCAACGGCAATGCAGCTTCTTCTGCGCCAGCCATAGTCTGAAGCCGCGGATAGTGGAAGAAGATTCGCTCCCCCTGGCCGCCTTCCATCACAAACAGCGCCGACCACTCCTGATAAAAGCAGCCGCCCTCGCGATCCACAAACCCGGTGACAGCCTGCAACTTTGAGCCAGCCGCTGGAGCACCGCCCAGCAACGGTTCGACAAGTGTAAGTCCGGTGGAAGTTACCTGTGACACGAGAGCTACGTTGAAAGTCACGCGCCGGATATAATCCACATCCGTAAGTGCCTGCCTCACGTACGCTCCAGAAACCGGCGACCCCACGTAGCCAGTCTGTCCGGCATAATCCTCGTCCAGCGCGATGATCGAGCCAGCCAAAAACTTCGCGGCGTCACCCGCTGCCAAAGCAATGAATGTAGCTGTCGATCCGCTCTGCGTGGTGACAGCCGAGGTCGCCTGTGCGCCATCTGCGGCCATGGCAGCGCCGCTTGCGGTAGCCAGCACATTCATATGCTGAGAGCCAGTTGCCAGAGCCATCGTCAACTTAGTCCAGCTTAGAAACTCCAGACTTACCTGCGCCTCGACCGTCTCGCGTACTTGGCTCGCTGTTGTCGCTGGAATGCCTGTCAACACAACAGCAGTCTTGCTTGCGGGCTTGCGCGTGAACTCTTGAATCCAGCCAAGGCTGATCCACGGTGCAGGTGGAGCGTCGAGGCTGAACCCTCCTTGCTCCGACGGATCGAAGAGCACCGGCGTCTGCGCCACCCTATTTACCGGCGCAAAATACGCTCGCACCCGCCGCGTCACCGGTGCGGGAGCGGAAAACCAATTCACTGCCATTTATTCCCCCTGCTCCTGGTAGCTGTAAACCATCACACTCGCGGAACGGCTTAGCCTGTCCCGCTGGATCGCGATCGGCCCAAATCTCGGCACGTCCCAGAACACTTTGGTCAGCATCGCCGATGGCGGAGTTATCGCGAAGTTCAGTTTTGGAGTGTAGAGAGGTTGGACCATTGCCGCCAGCTCCTCGTCCATTTCGCTCAGCGATCGCCCTCGATCGAGTCCGCCAAAGCTTTGTGTCCCGCAAGTCTGATAGACAATCTCGCACTGCTCTGCAACCATCGTGGACCCGAGATCCAGGTCGACGCCCAGACCCAGCCAACGCAAGACAAACACGTCATTGGGATGTTGATTGAACGGGGCCTCCGCCTCCTCCACCAGAATCCCTGGACGCAGCGAGCCACGCAGCAGGATCGTCCGCTCGGAATTGACCACTGTCAGCCGCGTGCGCAGCGCCATATAGAACGAGTCTTTCGCATTTTGCATAAACTTCTATTCCCTCAGCACGAAAACTAATAACTGATCACTGTCCACTGACAACTGTCTTCACAACGCCTGCTGACACACTTCCCGCAACAGAAGCCGATAAAGATAAACCTGACCGAAAGCTTCGTTCGCGGCGATCGATTCAATCAAGTAAACCTTTCCCGCCACCGTAACTGCCAGCGTCAGCGCAAAGAGTGACTGTGCCGATTCAAGATCTAACGCATCCACTTGCTGCTGCACTCCGCTCGCTGAAACCAATAGCTCCCACTTCGACTCGCCGCCCTCTTGCCAGCTCGGCCGCAGCTTGCGCATCACTACCGGACTCACAGTTACTTCGGCAAAGGTCGTTGCCACCAAACCAACCTCGGATTGGCTCGTATCCGCATTTGTGCCCGTCACCCGCAGAAGGGCCGTCGTTCCTGCCACGCTTCGCAGCAGGGCATCGGCCAGCATCCGCGGCGCTCCCACAGGGTTGCGCGCCGCCGTATCGCTCATCGCTCACCCCAGCCTGTTCGCCACGTAAGGACGCAGCCAGGCTTGCACCGTTTCGTCCACCAGCGAACTCGAAAAGTACTGCATCTGCATTGTGTCGATCTTGGTCCTGCTTGCGTTCAGCGCCGGCGTTGACTGCGCATTGCGCACGATCTGCGCACACGCTGTCTTCACGTCGTCACTAATCGTCGTCAGACCTGCCGTATAAGTCACTGCCACTTCGTTATAAGGCAGTCACAGCACATTCCACGGCAACGTCAACTCTCCAGTATTCGGGTCAAAGTCCACCGAGCCGGCGTCGATTGCCGTCCATTGTCCCGGAAGCGAAAATGCCGAAACAATCTCCATCAGCGGTTCGGCTGGCATCTCTCCACGCCGCGGCTTTGCATAGCGGCCCTCGATACTGATAATCGGCGTTGTAGCAGTGCCCAGTGGCGCCAGCGGCAGATAACTCAGCAACACGTTTTGCGATCGGCCGGTTAGCCGCAACCGCTCCGTATACTGAATCACGTTCAGATCCGGCCGTCTGCAGTAGCTATTGATCAATGCCGTCGCGGCGGTAATCCAATCCGCCGTCGTTCCCGCCGGCAATCCATAATTCGGGTAATCCGCTGGCTGCAGATATGCCATACCCCACCCTTCCCTTTTTTCTAATGAATCTCGTTGACTTCTTGAAGGGTACGGGCTTTAGCCCGTACATTGACTCAGCAAGTTCAATTTCGGCTTTAGCCACGGAGAGAATTTCTGCCCTGATGCAGGTCTAGAGATTCTCTGACTCTCCGGCGAACGGGAACAGAGTTTCCTGTTCCCGCACCCCGCTGAATTCGCCGGCCGCCCGCTGTCTTGCCGGCCTGCTAACTTGCTAACTAGCGGTCGACCAGCACCTGGTAGTGCGCGTAGTTAGCGCCCTTCACCACCACGCCGCCAAACTTCACCGCGACATACTGCTGAGTGAGTGAATTTGGCAGTCCCAGTTGGAAGATGCGCGGCGTCGGATCGCCGAGCCAGTGATACTCGATCAGATCCTCGGTCACGATGTAAGCCGGCAGCACCGCCGAACCCGATCCCGGCGTGCCGGTGTAACTCAAGCTCCAATCGGGAATCAGCGGCAGATCGCCTGCCTGCGTCGACAACATCTTCACACGGAATCCGCCGGTGATGTTATCGGTGTTCAGCACCACGTTGAACTCGGCCTTCATCTCGCGGTCGATCAGATCCAGCAGCACCGGATTGGCATAGATCGCCGACGGTCGCACATTGTAGCCGTTGTTGGCCACCATCTGCGCCACAGCCGACTTGATGCCGTCCACAATCGATGCCGTCGTGCCGATGGTCGTGGTCAGGCCGCCCGCCTCGATCTGCGAGATTGCACCCATGTACTGCGTGGTCGTCGGCGCGCTCAGGCTGGTGTCGTTGCCGTTCCACAGAGCCACGTCATGCGTCACCATTACGCCGCTCACCGTATCCACCAGGTCTTTGGCCTGCAGATAAGCGAACTGCTGCTGCTGATTACCCAGTTCAACATCGAACAGGTTGTAGTTGATCTGCGAAACGATAGCCTTCAGAGGAACACTCCGCTCCACACGCGTCGGACTCACCGCTGCCGGCACAATCGCACGCGGATTCACAAACCCGGCCGCTCCCGGATTCGGAATCGCCGTCTCCTCGAAGAACCGTGACGGGTGTCCGGTCGCAGGTACCTGCTTGATGCGTTGCCCAAAGGGGCTCGAGCGTCGGCAAATGTCGAAGATTTCGGTCTGGTACAAAGGAACTTCGATAGCGCCCGGCCCGATGAAATCTGCTGCCGCGTGAATGTCTGCAAAGGTTGCGTTCATAGGCTCTTTCCGCCCCTTTCATGGGGCCGTTCTAGCTGCCAGCTCTTCGCCGCCAGCTTGTTCTGCCGGAATCCGGCTTTGGTTGGTTCTCTCTCGTCATGACTCGATCCCCGTTAATTCCCAACAGGGTCGCCTTCCAGCCACTACTTACTCGCGATTCATGCGAGCCTTTAGCTAATAGCTAAAAGCTGGAAGCTAAAGGCTGCCTTTACGCAATCGCCCCTGCCCGCAGCAGTTGGCTCTTCACTGCGATGCGCTGCTCCAGGCTCAGTCCGGCCAGCGCCGCATCCAGAGTCCGCACATCAACCGGACCCTCGCCAATCCCATGCTTGGCCAGCATCTCGCTGGTCGTTGAGGGTAGCGTTCTGCGCAAAGGGTTCAGCGCGTTCTGCGCAGTTCCAGCCTTCAATTCCTCTAACTCTCTTTCTGCCGCGGCCAGTTTTTCTGCAAGCTCCGTCTCGCGCCGTTCCTGTTCAACGGTCGCCGAAATCCTCTCCACTTCGCCGGTCATGGCGCCTTGCCGCTCCTCCAGCCAGCTCAGCGTTCGTTCCAGCAGTGTCGTCGCGGCGTCCAATCGGCCCGCAATATCCTTTCCCTCAGTTTCCATGCTTTTCCTTTCCTATTTGCAGTGATCGTCGTGCCCAATATGTGCTGACTAGCTGACTCGCCGACAAAAGAGGCTCCGCATTGCGGAGCCTCTTTGCTGACTTGCTGACTCGCTGTTTCCCTAACTCGCCATGCGGAAGCTAGTGGCCCGATAAGCGGCTTTTTCTCGCAACAGAATTGCCGCTCCAGTAAAGGTCACGCGGGTCAGCTTCCACACCTCGGCCCGCATATCTTCCACCCGCGCATCGGCCAGTTCGTAACTCATTCCCAGAGACTCGGGTGCCTGTGCCCGGATCTCGCCCGCAACCTCAGGAAAGTCCCGCGCATAAAGGTAGCCGCGCACCACCAACCGCTGCCCAATCAGATCCGCCTCAGTCAGCAGCCCGATCTTGCGCCGCGCATCGTGCCCGTCCCACCCCGGCCGATAGTCCACTGCCATGCCCAGCAGCGAAGGCAGCGCCTTCTCCGCCGCCTCGCGCGTCAGTATCACCCGGTGCCCGCGCGCCCCGGCCGGAGCCTTGTCGCTGGCTTCATTCACCATCGTCAACACCCCTTCGAAAGCCACCCGGTTTGGGTGCCCTTCCACATGGGGAATCCGTACCGCCATCGCTTCCAGTCTCATCCACTCTCCGCTCTACGAAGGACCAACCTATTCCCTATTCCCTTAGTCCCTCAGTCCCTGGTTCCGTCCCTTCACCCGCCAACTGCACCGACCCATCTTTCCCCAGCGGCCCCAGCCCCCGCATCGCCCTCACCTCGTCCACCGTGTACACACCAGCAGCCAGCAATTGCACCTGCACCGCCAACTCAGTCTGCTCGTCCCGCGCGTTCAATTCATTGAAGACAAACTCAAACTCCCGCCATCCGATGCACTTCCCAAACAGATCCCTCGTAATGTGCCCCGCTAGCAGCATCGCCAACGGCGAGATCGCTCCTCTGAAAGCATCGTCCGTCATCTCCGAAGCCGTAGACTTATTGACGTCCGCCTCCAGCCCCAGCATCAGCGGAGGCAAGCCAAAAGCATTCGCCACCATGCGGATGAGAAACTCCTGCCACTCCAGCCGCATGTCCGCGTCAGTTCCCTGGGCAAAGCGCAGCACCTCCGGCTTCTGCTCGGTTGAGATCAGCGGCACCCGTCCCGTTCCTTCGATCTCGTCCTGCCACCATCGAATCAGCCGGTCATGCTGCGCTGGCGTGGCCTCATTCAGCCACAGCGCATACTGCGCCACTGTGTTCGCCGCCAGCTTCCCCGCAAAACGATGAGCACTGAGAAACTGGTTCACCGTCTCAAACGCAACCTCCAGCGGACCCAGCCCAAACGGCGTAAAGCTGCGCGGATTCATTCGCACGTACATCAGTTGGTCGTCGCGCAGCTCGACAGCGCTCGACTCCAATTGCCCCGGCAGCGCCTGCGCGTACCTCGGCGACTCCGGCTGCCCATCCCATCTGGGATTGATCCGGATCGAAGCTCCATCCACAGCCCACAGCATCGCCGGCCGCTCACTGTCGCCGGTCGGCTCCATCTCGATCGCCCCGTACCCGCCCGTCAGCGCGTCCTCGATCACCTGTTCAATCAAGGTCCGAAAGCTGTCCGCAACATTTGGCTCTTCCAAAGTTCGCCGCAGAGCACGCAGCTTTCTCTCAACAAAAGCCAAATCTCCCAGCCTCACACCGCGCCGCACCCGCACCTGCCAATCCATCGCCGCGATCCGGTCTTTGATCACATTGATCGCCCGGCGCACCACCGGCGTCTCCGCAAACCGTCGCAGATTCATCGGCGTAGGCTTGGGCAGATGCTGCGCTGGAGACTGGACCGGCGTCAGAATCGAAGGCAACGCCAGCGTCTTTCGTTCCGCCTCCGCATCGCCCGCCCCCGCCGCTAAATCCGTCCGGCGGCCATTCCCGGTCGCCTGCCGCCATATCTCCCTCAACTGATCTCCAACCTTCACTTGGCACCTTCCTTTTCTTGCCCGCCCAAAAAACAAAAAGG
>CAYVMS010000116.1:0-10443 GCA_964452615.1 uncultured Occallatibacter sp. | reverse complement strand
AGCAGCGTTAGAGCCGAACCGGGCGTGAGCAGCACTCGCCCAACCAAGCAAGATTCTGCCAGTGGTCGCTCCGATTCATCCAGCGCAATTCAATTCAGGAAACACGATCAAAATGGAACAAGGCACTGTGAAATGGTTCAATGACGCGAAGGGCTTTGGCTTTATCTCGCGGCAGAACGGCGAAGACGTATTTGTGCATTACTCTGCAATCAACTCAAACGGCTTCAAGAGCTTGCAAGAGGGTCAGGCCGTGCAGTTCAACGTGGTGAAGGGGCCCAAGGGCTGGCAGGCTGCGGACGTTCAACCGCTCTAAGCCTGTAAGCCGAAGTCCGGCAGAATCTGGCATTAGCAAACGAGGGCAGGGAGCGATCCCCGCCCTCGTTTGCGTTGGAGGCGGAGCGGGTCTGTGCCCGATGCGTGCAGTGCAGGTCAAGGCTGTATTGAATGAGGGTATTTTCCGCAACTCCGGCCGAGCTGCGGAAAAAGGCATGATAGAGGGCGAAATCTCGAATGCGTCCCTCAGGGGCTAAAGCCCGGCATTTGTTTTGTTGCGTTTGCGGCACGACTAAACTGGCAGCGGAAAAACTCGGGATCTCCGGTGATCGTGCAGAATACCTTCCTCCGCGGCTAAAGCCGACACTCATCTTGCGGGTCTTTGCGGGGGTTGAAACCCCCGCCTCCCTCCGCATCGAGTTTTTTCGCAGCCTGTACAAGCGGCTCATATCCCCGGAGACATTCATCTCAGATTTTCAAATATTTACGGGATTGAAACAGGCGGAAAAACCTTACATGGCATTCGCTTATTGAGGTATATTGGCTCGTGGCCGCAATGGCAACGTAGAGCTCCCGAAAGCGGACTACAAGCAAGGAGACGTCATGGCAAGCTTCTGCAGGAAATGTGGTACTGAATTGTCCTCCGACAAGCAATTCTGCACGGTATGTGGCGCTCCTTCGGCCGCAGTCGGCGCAGTTGCGGGCTCTCAACAACCAATCGCACCGCCAGCCAGTTCCGGCAGCAGCGCTTTGAAGATCATCCTGATCGTCGTCGCCATTTTCGTTGGGTTGGGCATTCTCGGAGTTGGCGTCGTCGGGTACGGAATCTATCACGTTGCGCACAACCTGCGTGTCAGCGGCAACGGGGATAAGATGTCCGTGAGCACGCCCGGCGGCACGGTCAATATCAACACCAATCAGAGCTACAGCGCATCCGATCTGGGAACGGATATTTATCCTGGCGCACAGCCGGTCAAGGGGGGCATGAAGATGAACCTGCCAACCGGTTCGATGGTGTCCGGCATCTTCATGACGACGGATTCGAAGGACCAGGTGGTTGCGTTTTACAAGGGCAAGCTTGGCAGCGATGTTTCAGTCATGGATACGTCAGACGCCGCCATTTTGACGCTCAAGAAGGGTGAGCAGGAATCCGTCATGGTGACGGTCACCTCAAAGGCATCACAGGATGACGGGAAGACAAAGATCTCAATCATACACACGACAAGCAACAAGCCTTCTTAGCTGAAGATGCTCTGACGATGGAGTCCGCCAAGACCAAACCGCCGCCATCCTGGGCGCCACGCCCTTCGAGTCTGCCCGCACCAGCCTGATCGACGTGGCCAAGCAGCGAGGCGGCGTGAACAACGTCACCCGCCTCCTGCTGCTCGCTCTCGCCGCCTGATTTGAGTGCGGAGCTTTACCGAAACCGGGTGCAACGGTACAATCGCAAGAGGGAGGCCGAAGTAGCTCAGTTGGTAGAGCAGCTGATTCGTAATCAGCAGGTCGTCGGTTCGAGTCCGACTTTCGGCTCCATTAAATCCTATAACTTACCTAGGTCTCTTACCTCGTGATTTCGCACTTCAGGGTTCGCGGTTTCCCACCCTTTCGCCAGGAAAAAAGTGAAAGGATGGGGCACGGGGGTCTACAGTAAAAGCAAAAAATGCTCTAGCACTGCAGTTGTATTTCCTTCAAATGCTGGAGAAACGGCGAAGATCCGCGCCTTCTCTTCTTGCCGGGGGCGAACTTTGCAGTATCTCTCCATTGGCTGGAGAGCTGAGAACGGGTGAAGTTGTGCAGGAGGAGCCGACAATTGACAGCCCCAATTGAGGTTCAACCCGATTGAAGCATTACACTTGAGCGATATGCCAAGGAAGCCGACCGAGGACAGTGATCTGAACCGCTCCAGTGAGCGGGGCCGGGCTCTGCTCTGGATCAGTGGAGCATGGGTTCTGCCCATCCTGGGTCTCTTCTTCTGGAGTTTCTCCGGTCCCCTATTCGCCAAGGCTATCGCAGCGATCCTTGCCATTCTGCTTGCGCCGTTGCCCGCTGTTGCTTATGCGCATTGGCAGCGCAGCCGCCTGGTTGCGTGCGCGGCGAAGGCCGAGGAAGAAGCTGCGCAACTGAAGTTGCAGTTGGAGACGGTCCGCTTTCGCACGGCTCGCCTCAGGGAGGAGTTGCAGGCCGCCGACCGGCAGGCGCGGTTGTCGCACCAGCTCATGCTGCTGGGTCAGTTTACGGCGGGCTTCATGCATGAGTTCAACAATCCGCTGGCGATTGTGGCCGGGCGGATTGAGGTGCTGCTCGAGGAACGCCAAGAGGATGCGGCGTTGTGCGCTGACCTGGAGCAGATGCTGAAAGAGACGCGCTACATGAGCAACATCGCCACCACGCTCTTGCAGGCTCTGCGGCGCGAGCGCGGCGGAGAGATCTTCGATGCATCGATTCCGCAAAAGGCGCTTGAAGAGGCGCTGGCGGCGCTTCGGTCTTCGGCCAAGAGCCAAGGAGTGGAACTGATAGAGGAGATCGGAGAGGCGCCGAGGGTGGATGTTCCAGAGCATGTAGTCGGAGAGGTGGCCCGCTGCCTGCTGAGTAATGCCTTACAGGCTCTGAAGGAGCGTGACGAGGGTGTAATATGGGTGCGCCTCGAACCCTATCGCGCGGCGGGAGCCAAGGTTGTGGCCAGGATCGAAGACAACGGGCCAGGCGTGCCGGAGGCGATTCGCGAGCATCTTTTCGAGCCGTTCAGCACACAGAGCAGCGGGCGAGAGCGGCTGGGGCTGGGGCTGTTTCTGGCGGCCAGCCTGCTGGATATGTATGATGGCCGCATCCGCTATGAGAGCAGGGAGGGTGGCGGCGCGAGCTTTGTTGTGGAACTGCCACCGGCGCGATTTACCCGCGGTCAACCCTACCACTGGTTTGCCGGAGGAACGACAGAGTGAGCCGCATTCTGGTGATCGACGACGAGGCCGCGCTGGGCGAAAACATCCAGCGTATGCTGCGACTGCCCGGCACGACGGTTTCAGTCTGCGTAGACCCAGCGAAGGGGCTGGCGGAATGCCTTGCAAATCCGCCCGATCTGGTATTGCTCGATGTCCGCATGCCGGGAATGTCGGGCGAAGAGGTCTTTGCACGGTTGCACGAAGCGCAGCCTGGACTGTCGATTGTCTTCCTGACCGCCTTTGGGTCGGTGGAGAGCGCGGTGCTGGCGATGCGCAATGGCGCATTCGATTATCTGCAAAAGCCTTTCAAGCGCGAAGACCTTCTATTGGTAGTGAAGCGGGCGCTTTCGCACGCCAAACTTGAGCGCGAGGTGGAGACGCTGAAGGGAAGGCTGGAGGCGCTTGGCGAATCGGATGCAGCCCAGAGCCGCAGCGGAGCCATGCTGGAGATGATGGGGAAGTGCCGCCGCGCGGCAGCCACCGATGCAACGGTCATGATTCTGGGTGAAAGCGGCAGCGGCAAGGAGGTGGCAGCCCGCTTTATCCACAGTCAGAGCCACCGCAAGGATGGACCGTTTGTGCCCGTCGAGTGCAGCGCCATGCCGGGATCGCTCATTGAGAGCGAGCTGTTCGGCTATGAGCGCGGCGCATTTACCGGGGCGGAGCGCATGAAGAAGGGGCTGATCGAGTCGGCAGACGGCGGGACGCTGTTTCTCGACGAGATCGGCGACCTGGGCGTGGAATTGCAGACCCGGCTCTTTCGCTTTGTGGAGGAACGAGCCTTGCGGCGACTGGGTGGGCTGGCGACGGTGAAGGTGGACTGCCGTATTCTGTGCGCGACCAATCAGGATCTGCCGGCCAAGATCAAAGCGGGGAGCTTTCGCGAAGAGCTCTTCTACCGGTTGAGCGTGGTGACGGTGAAGCTGCCGGCTCTGCGCGATCGACCCGAGGATATTCCGCATCTGGCGCGCTTCTTTCTCGAGCGCTTCTCGCGCCGTTATGGCAAGAGCTTATCCGGTTCGCCGCAATTCTATGAGGCGCTCTTGAGGGAGCGCTGGCCGGGGAATGTTCGTCAGTTGAAGAATGTGATGGAGAGGCTTGCGGCGCTCAATCCCGGTGGGGTGCTTGGTCCGGCGGATCTGGCGGAAGACTTGCCTCCGGTGGAGACGGCCAGCAGCCTTTCCGCACTTCCATGGAAGGATGCGCGGGAGCAGTACCTGGCCAGCTTTGAGCTCTCCTATGCGCAGGCTGTGCTGGCTCGCTGCGGAGGAAATCTCAGCGCGGCCGCACGCGAGGCCGGGGTTGACCGGAAGACCTTTTACGCCTTGCTGCGACGAGAGAGGGAGCAGCAGTCTGGGGAATCCATTCCCCAGACGGAGCCGGAAAACGGGGAATGAGTTCCCCAGAGGTCAAAGCTGGGCTGCGTTAAATTGTTGATTGTACGGCTCAGAAGTTTTGGCTCCCCTCGTGCTTAACAAACGGCCAGGAGCTCCCGCACATGAAACTCTGGACCTTAAGCGTAAGGGCAATTCTACTGGTGATCGGTCTTATCGTGCTGATGCCCGAGACTGGGAATGCCATCCCCGCGTTTGCTCGCAAATACGGCGTCAAGTGTTACACCTGCCACACGGTTCCGCCTGCGCTGAACAAGAACGGATACATGTTCAAGCGCTTGGGCTACCGGATGCCGCCCGACGAGATGGACGGAAGCAAACCGGCTGCGAAGATTGACGAGCTGGACAAAAACATCAAATTTGACATCACGCACTCGATCGCACTGATCCTCCAGGCCAGCTTCACCGACGACAAGACCGTCGCCGATGCGGGCAATACGACCTCGGCCTCGCCCTCGACTTCGTGCGGCAGCGACACGGCAGCGAGTTCCTCCTGTTCCAGCTTCAACCTGGACGAGGCAGCGCTGTTCATTGCGGGGGCGGTGCCTGAGACCGGCTTCTCCTACTTTGGCCATTATGAGCTTTATCAGGGCGGCACGAGCGATCTTGAGCAGGGCTTCGGTGTCTACACGCGCGGCAGGGCCAACAGCAGCTATTTCATCAAGGCTGGCGAGATGCATATGCAGGAGGGCGAGGGAACGCGGGCAGCCATGTTCTATAACCTCTTCTCCGATCCTGCATATACGCTGATCAACGTCGATCCAATTAACTTCACGCTCGATCAGCATCCGGTCGGGGTGGACGTGGGTTACACCTGGGCCTCGAACTACTTCAAGAACGTCTTTGCCGTCTCGGCCAAGGTCACCAACGGGCTCAATGCGGACGGAAGCGAGATACTTGCCGGCTCAACCAAGAACTCCAAGGATGTCTGGGCCGACGCCGATTACTGGTTCGGTCCCGACGGAGGCGTAACGGTGATGATGTACCGCGGATCGAAGGATCAGATCCAGAACGCGGGCGCCAGCAACCAATTCACTTATCGTCCGACCTTCTATCGGGTGGGCGGCTTCGGCAACTACCTCTTCTTTGACAAGCTGGACTTGCTGGGCGGCTACATTCGCAGCAACGACGACTGGCTGGCGGCTCAGCCCGGTCCAATGTCGCACTATATTGCCAACACGTACCGCGGCGAGGCAGACTACTACTTCAAAACCGGCACGGTGATCAATCTGCGACTCGATCGCGGGACCGCAACTATCGATCCCAACCCGACGATGCATACACGCGCCTGGGGCATCGGCGGCGAGCACGCGCTGACCTCGCTGGGCAATGTTGTGCTGCGCGCGGCTTACAATCAGGAGCACGATGGCGACCCGGTGGCTCTGGTGGGCACTACCGACAAACTCTTCAGGCTGGATATCCGGTACATGTGGTAAGGAGAGACTGAAAATGCATAAAACAATTCGCACGCTGACGATCGCAGGTTTGTCGCTTCCGTTTTTTCTGGCGGCGCAGAGCGCCAACGTAACGCTCCCGCAGGACAAGGGACCGGACAAGATCAATGTTTCAAGCTATCCCGCCGAGCAGCAGAAGGGATACAAGGTCTTCACGGACAAGTGCGCCAAGTGCCACACCATCGCGCGGCCGATCAACACCACCATGGCCAAGGACGAGTGGATGCGCTATGTGAAGCGCATGATGCATAAGCCCAACTCCGGGATCAGCGACAGCCAGGGTATGACGATCTACCAGTTTCTGGCCTACGACCAGGAGAATCGCAAAGACAAGGCCCCCTCTGCGTTCTTCAGGTCGCTCAGCGACGAAGAGATCGAGAATCTGAAGTCGCAACAGCACTGAGTTTTGGCCGCGTGGCCGTTGTATGTCTTGGTTCAGGTCGTTGTATCCCAGGTCCCAAAAGCGGGACCTGGGGCACCCAGAGTCGCAGAATTCGCACGGCGTGGCTTCCCTTCCACCCCCGGCTAGCTTGAGGCTGGCTCGCCGGGGTTCCTTCAAACGGGAAGATTCATGCGGGCCCTTGGACGGGGTCTTCGTAGCTAAGGCATTTTTGAAAATAATGTAGACCGGACTTTTGTTGGTATCCCACCCATTCCGCAGAAAAACGCGGAATGGATGGGGTACGGGGGTCTACAGTAAATCCGAAAATGCTCTAAAAGAATCGCCAGAGCGGAGAGATCATGCGCTATTCCATCACGGTCCCGGACCAGGAGTATTTCGACAAGAATATTCCCTGCCGCTCTGCCTGTCCGATTCATACCGAGTGTGGCCGATACGTGCAGGCCATCGGGATATCGAAGGATGAAGAAGCGTATCTTCTGGCGCGCGCCCCGAATCCATTCGCTTATGTGCTGGGACGTATCTGCGCGCATCCCTGCGAGGACAACTGCCGGCGCGGCAAGATCGACGAGCCAATCGCCATTTGCGCCTTGAAGCGCTACGCCACCGATCGCCACAACTTAGGCAGCGGCCACGATCCGGCGCGGAAGAGATTGCCGCCCGCACCCAAACGCGACAAACACATAGCCATCGTGGGCGCGGGTGTCTGTGGACTTACTTGTGCGCACGACCTTGCCTTGCTGGGTTACACGGTCGAGGTCTTCGAGTCTGCGCCGGTTCCCGGTGGAATGCTCTACCTGGGCATTCCGCAGTTTCGCCTTCCGCGCGAGATCATCAAAATGGAAGTCGATAACATTCTGGCCATGGGTGTCACGCTGCGCACGCGTGTCACGCTCGGCCGCGATATTTCATTTGCAGATCTGCGATCGAAGTTCGACTCGGTGCTGCTGGCCACTGGACTCAACAAGGGCCGTGAGCTGAATATTCCCGGCGCGCATCTGGCGGGTGTTTATAACGGCATTGATTTCCTGATCAACGTCAACCTGGGCTTCGAAATCAATCTAGGCAAGCGCGTCGTTGTTGTTGGTGGAGGCAACGTGGCCATCGACGTGGCACGCGCCGCTGTTCGCCTGGTGCAGGAATCGGTTGGTAGTGCCGAACAGGATGAAGATGCCAAGGGCTTGCAGCCGGCCTTCGACGCCGCTCGCATGGCATTGCGTTCCGGCGCCGAAGAGGTGGAATTGGTCAGCCTGGAATCGCGTGCTCAGATGCCTGCCTGGAAGGGAGAAGTGGACGAGGCCGAGCATGAAGGCATCACCGTGGAAAACAGTTGGGGACCAAAGGAGATTGTGGGCGAGAATGGAGTCGTGACCGGCCTCAAAGTGCGCCGCTGCCTGACTGTCTTTGACGAAAACGGCCGCTTCAATCCCGCCTTCAGCGACGAAGAAAAGATCATTCCCTGCGACAGCGTGATTCTGGCCATCGGGCAGCAAGCGGACCTCTCGTTCCTCAGCGGCGATGAAGGCGTGCAGGTAACACCGCGCGGCATTCTCAAGATCGACGAGAACCTCATGACCACAGCTCCCGGCATCTTTGCCGGCGGCGACGTGGCTTTTGGCCCGCGCGTTCTGGTTGAGGCCGTGGCCAATGGGCACAAGGCGGCGCGCTCTATTCACGTTTTCCTTACAGGCAAGACGAAGAAGACCGTGTTGAGCCGCTTTCGCATACTGCCGAACTGGGAGATGCCGCACGGCTTCCTCTCGATCCCGCGGCAGAAGATGCCGGTGCTGGCCGCCAATCGCCGCATCGGAATCGCCGAAGTGGAGTTGGGTTTTGGCGAGGAACAAGGCCGCGCCGAAGGGCTGCGCTGCCTCAACTGCCAGGTGAACACCATCTTCGACGGCTCGAAGTGCATCTTGTGTGCCGGCTGCGTGGATGTATGCCCGGAGAATTGCCTGCGTCTGGTAGATCTGGTGCAGGTGAGCGGCGATGCGCGCTACGATGCGCTGATTCAGAGCCGCTATGGGGTGCCGGCTGTAGGACTCAAGGCTGGTCAGGCGGGGGCCATCATCAAGAACGAAGACAAGTGCATTCGCTGCGGCTTGTGCGCGGCGCGGTGCCCGACTGGGGCTATCACCATGGAAGCCCTGGAGCAGCAGGAGCGGGAAGTCTTTGAATAAGGGAGCCGAGGGCATGGATCGACGAGAGTTTTTCAAGATCAGTTGGGGAGCGGTGGGAATTGCGTCGCTGGTTTCGGCGGTAGGAGTCAGTCTGGCTGCCGTGGTGCGGTTCCTGATGCCGAGCGTCTTCTATGAGCCGCCGCAGAGCTTCAAGATCGGCGAGCCGGGGGATTTTCCTTTTGGCCCACCGACCTTCCTGGTCGACGAAAAGATCTTCGTCTTTCGCGACCGCGACAAGGGATTTGCCGTAGCCAGCGCGGTCTGCACCCACCTGGGCTGCACAGTGGCGCACTTCTCAAGCGATCAGCGATTCCATTGCCCGTGCCACGGCAGCGTCTTTGGCGCCGACGGAGCGGTGCAGCACGGCCCCGCGCCGCGCGCTCTGGATTGGTTTGAAGTGACGCAGGCTCGCGATGGACAGCTTCGCGTGGACAAGGACAAGACTGTGCCGCCGACTTACCGGTTGATGGTGTGACGATGAATCTGATTCGCGAAATCTGGCAGTCGATCGTTCGGCGGGATCCGCTCACCACCGACAAGGGAAAGTCCGAGCTGGTCTTTCTCAACGTGTGGCTGCATATCCATCCTGCCAAGGTGAAGAAAGAAAATATGAAGTTCAGGCATACGTTCTACCTGGGCTTTATTACGTTCTTTCTCTTTCTCATCCTGCTCACAACCGGCATTGCATTGATGTGCTACTACCGGCCTTATCCTCCACAGGCCTACCAGGACATGAAGGATCTTCAGTTTGTGGTCTTCATGGGGCCGTTTCTCAGAAACATGCATCGCTGGGCCGCGCACGGCATGGTGGTCTGCGTCTTTCTGCATATGTGCCGGGTCTTCTATACGGGCTCGTACAAGAAGCCGCGCCAGTTCAATTGGGTGATTGGCGTACTGCTGCTGCTGCTGACCTTGGGCCTGTCTTTTACCGGCTATCTGTTGCCATGGGATCAGTTGGCGTACTGGGCCATCACTGTCGGAACGAACATCGGAAGTTACGCTCCGCTGATCGGCGGGCAGGTGAGGGAGTTACTGCTCGGCGGACACAGCGTGGGAGAGGGTGCGCTGCTGCGCTTTTACGTATTGCATGTTGCCGTGCTGCCGTCGGCCCTCATTCTGTTGACCATCGTGCATTTCTGGCGGGTACGCAAGGATGGCGGACTTTCGCGGCCGGTCTGGAAGCTGGAGCCGAAGAAGACCGAGACGCTGGTCACCATCGGCGCACCGTCCGGGGGCTCGCCTCTAAAGACTGTGGCCGCGTCGAAGGAGAAGACATATGGCCTGATGGAAGTGGTTACGGGCAAGCCGATCTTTGAGACCATCAATCCCGAAGAGGAAGATGATACGGTCTTCTCTTATCCTTATGCGTTCGTGCGTGAGGCGGTCGTGCTGATGGCGACGGTGACGACCATCATGACAATGTCGCTGTTTCTGAATGCGCCGCTGGAGGAGCTGGCCAATCCGGCCAAGACGCCCAATCCCGCCAAAGCGCCATGGTACTTCCTGGGCTTGCAGGAGTTAGTGAGTCATTCCGCATTTCTGGGCGGTGTGGTGGCGCCGGCGCTGATGGTGCTTGCGCTGCTTGCTATTCCTTATCTTGACAAGAATCCCAGCCGCCGTCTTGCCGACAGGAAATTGATTCTCTGGCTCTTCACCGTCTTTGTGGTGGCCAACCTGGTTCTGATCGTGGTGGGAACCTTCTTCCGTGGACCGGGCTGGGCGCTGGTTCCACCATGGGTACATGTTGCCGGGGGGACTGAGTAATGGAACGCAGACTGCAAATTACATTCTTTGCGCTCAGTC
>CAYVMS010000115.1:0-10555 GCA_964452615.1 uncultured Occallatibacter sp. | reverse complement strand
AATTGGAGCCGCATACTGGCAACGTCAACCTGGCACAGGAAGTTGCGCGTCTCATCGAGAAGATCAACCAGGCCGAGCGGCCGCTGCTGTTTGCCGGAAACGGTATCCGTCTGGCGCGCGCCAATGCCGAGTTTGAACAGCTCCGCAATCTGCTGCGGATTCCCTCTGTCGCCACTTGGTGCGCCGCTGATCTGGTGCCCAGCGACGATCCGACCTTCGTCGGCAGGCCAGGCGCGGTGGCTGCCCGCGGAGCCAATTTTGCCCTGCAGAACTGCGACTTCCTGCTCGCAATCGGCGTGCGCCTTGACTTCGCCATCACCGGTTATGCGCCGCACAATCTTGCTCGCGAAGCGTATAAGGCCGCAGTAGACATCGACTCCGCCGAACTGCACAAACTCGATCCCTATCTCCAACAGCCGATCTGCGCGGATGCGAAGGCGTTTCTGCAGGAATTGCTCCGCCAGAAAGACTCCATTCGGATGCAAGATCATAGCACTTGGAAGGCGCATTGCACCGCCTGGAAGACGCGCTATCCCGTCGTTACTGAAGAACACCGCAACTCCGACGGAGAAGTGAGCATCTTCCATCTGGCCGAGGTCATTGGAACCGAATCCCATCCAGACGATTTGCTTGTCTCCGGTAGCTCGGGAAGCGGTATCGAGATCTTCCTGCTTGCCTGTCCCACACGGAACGGCCAGCGCATCTACCATACCGCAGGCCTGGGAGCCATGGGCTATGGTCTACCGATGGCATTGGCGGTCTGCATCGGCGGCGGGCGCAGGCGCACCATTCTCGTCGATGGCGACGGCGGATTCCAATTCAATATTCAGGAGCTGGAGACAGCTTCCCGGCTCCGGCTTCCCATCAAGTTCTTTATCCTCAATAATGATGGCTACGCCTCCATCCGCGCCTCCCAAACGGGCTATTTCGGCAGGCCGAGCATCGGCTGCGACAGCCGCACAGGTCTTACCATTCCTGATATGAGCAAAGTGGCTGCAGCCTATAACATTCCATCGGTCGTGATTCCGAATCAGAAGAATCTGCGCGCAGACGTCAAATGGGCGCTAGCCATGGAAGGCCCTGTGGTGATTGACGTGCACGTCATACCGGACGAGATGCGGGCTCCGCGGCTCCAGTCCTACCAGAAGCCGGATGGATCATTCGTCTCCAAACCGCTTGAGGATCTGTTCCCATTCTTGCCTCGCGAGGAATTCCTCGCCAATATGATTATCAAGCCGCTGGAGGAACAGCCTTTCCAAGGTTGTCGGTAGGTGATTAAGTGTACCAGACGGAGAACGTTAAAATGCTTGCTCTTCAAGAGTTACTGCGGGAACCAGTTCTGTCGGTAGTCGAGCGTGAGCGGACGGAGTTGGAGCGGATGATACAACAGTCTCAGGGCCAAGTTGTCCTGTTCGGAGCTGGCAGTCTTGGCCGCCGCGCTCTCGCAGAACTGCGCGGCATAGGCGTTGAACCACTCTGCTTTTGTGACAACGACCAGCGACGCTGGGGTTCATCGATTGACGACTGTACAGTGCTGTCTCCAACTGAGGGAGCAGCGTGCTTTGGCGCCGATGCTCTTTTTGTTGTGACTATTTGGAACGCTGCTCACTGGTATATTGAGACGCTGACACAACTGCGAAACTTGGGCTGCAAATCTGTCTCGACCTATTCATCCGTTTATTGGCGTTTTGCAGAGGTCTTCCTGCCGCAGCTGCTCAACGATTATCCACATAAAGTCTATGAAGACGCGAAGAATGTGCTGGCGGCCGAGTCTCTTTGGTCCGATCTGCCTTCGCTTGAAACATACAGAGCGCATGTGATCTGGTATGCTACTGGCGATGCATCCCATTTGCCTGGTCCCCCGGATGAGAATTCTTATTTTCCCTCAGACATCTTTTCGATCTCACCACGGGAAGTTTTTGTGGATTGCGGAGCCTTCGACGGGGATACGATCCGTCAGTTAATGGACCATGCTGATAACTCGTTCCAGGCCATTCATGCTATCGAGGCTGACCCTTTGTCTCTGGAAAAGCTCGATGCTGCATTGCGCCTGATGCCTCCGGAAACTCGAAGCAAAATCCACGTATATCCCTGCGCGGTAGGCGCCGAGCGTGCCTCGGTAAGGTTTGAAATCACTGGCACTGTTGATTCAAGGGTTTGCGCTGAGGGAGGAGTGGAAGTCGAAAGTATCCCGCTCGATGAAATTTTTGCGAACGATTCGACTACCATGATCAAAATGGATATCGAAGGCGCAGAATACGACGCCTTGCGCGGCGGAGCCAAGGTCATCGGGCGCGACCGTCCGATCCTGGCCATCTGCGTCTACCATACGCAGAGCGACATCTGGCGAATTCCGCTGCTCGTTCGTGAAATGCTACCCGAGCACAAACTTTATCTGCGTGCCTACGAAGGGGACGGCTTCCAGACGGTAATGTACGCCGTACCGCCGGAGCGAGTTCGGCGAGACGCATAGCAAATCGACGAATTAGCACAGGAAAGAGAGACAGAGTTATGCTTGGTTCCTGGAGGAGTAATTGTGTCCGCAAACAGAGTTAGTCCGCTGGATCTGGAACTGATTCAGAGCCATACGGCTCCCGTGTTGGACGAATTGCGCGGACAAAACCTCTTCCTGACTGGCGGCACGGGTTTTTTCGGCTGCTGGCTGGTGGAAAGTTTTTGCCATATAAACACGCTCCTCGGGCTGGGCGCCAAGATGACGATACTTACGCGAAGTCCTGAGGCGTTTGCTCAAAAATGCCCACACCTGGCATTTGACCCAGCGGTAATTCTCCACACTGGCGACGTGCGCAATTTCGTATTTCCTGACGGAGAGTACCGGTACGTCATTCATGCAGCGACAGAAACTTGGACGAGGCAAGCTAAAGAATTACCACTTGAGATGCTTTCCATCATCATTGCCGGCACAGAGCGCACACTGCAGTTTGCCGCCACACACCAAACAGAGAAGTTCCTGCTTACAAGTTCGGGAGCTGTGTACGGCAGGCAGCCTGCTGGCATGACACACACGCCAGAAAGCTACACGGGAGCGCCCGACCCGTTGAACTCGGCGAGTATTTATGCAGAAGGAAAACGGGTAGCCGAACTGCAGTGCGCTCTGTACGGGAAGAATATGGGGCTGGAATGCAAGATTGCTCGTTGCTGGGCTTTTTGCGGACCACACCTGCCTCTGGACGCGCACTTTGCTATTGGGAACTTCATTGGCGATGTGCTTGCCGGCCGTTCAATTAAGATTCAGGGTGACGGCACGACACGGCGTTCGTATCTGTATGCCGCCGATCTAATGATCTGGCTATGGACTCTCCTTTTCAAGGCACCTCCACTCGTGCCGTTTAATGTTGGCTCGGCGCGGGACGTCAGCATTCTAGAGCTCGCTCAAGTAGTGGCCGCAACGCTCAACCAGGAGACAGAGATTCATGTAATGCAGCAGTCCGACAAGGAGGCTGCACCAACTCGGTATGTGCCTTGTGTAGATCGAGCCAGAGAAGTGCTTGGGCTGCGCGAACTTACCTCTCTGGAAGAGACCATTCGTCGTACAGCAGAGTGGTATAGACACTCGGTGTCGTCTTCCTTGTCTTCCTTCACTTCGCGTTGATCGTCGAGGCTCTCAGGTTAGTGCGAGCACCGCTACACTAAAGCGCGATCAATCGGCTGGCTGTCAATCGTCGCATGCAACTTCTTCATCCGGAGAAACGGCGTTTCCAAGTACCGATACGATATTGTCGCCATTCCGATAGTGAGCGCCAGGCTGAGGGGAAACTGCACCAGCGGCATTCCGGTCCACTGAACATGCCCCGGCCATGCGGATTGTGCGGCCACCGAGGACAGGAGCACGACCTCTTGCGCAAAAGCGTGGAATACGTACAAGCCGAAGGATATGCGCCCAAGATGAATTGCCCAGTTCGGCAATCCTTGGCGTTCAAATCCGAGCAACGCCGCCAAGATCAGCACTGATCCTATTGCCCCCAACGCATATCCCCCGATCAGCGGCCAACTACCGGGATTTGCATCCGACCCCAGGGGTATTTGCAATCCGTAGCACGCCACAAACCAGCTTAGTCCGCTCGCTGCTAGCAAGATCGGCCTTTGCCACGAAGTCAGTTTCGGTGTCTCCCCTTTCAGGAACAAGCAAAGCAATAACCCACCCGCAAAACTCTCAAATTGCACAAACGGATTAGTCCATGCCATGTATCCCTTCACACCATGAGCGCCCACCTGGTAAAGCCACACGTTCGATCCAGCTATTAGCGTCATGCAAAACCAAGTCATCCATTTGCCGTCCAGGTACTTGATCACCCACGGGACTATCAGGTAGAAGTGCTCTTCCACAGATATGCTCCACAACACTCCCGCAGGGTTCATGACCCATCCGTGAATAATCGTAGCCCAGGCGCCCGCGAATACGAGATACCACGCGATACTGCTCACGTCCCCGCTTTTGAATCCGAGTATCAGCCCGAACGCAATTCCCAAGCCGATACCAAAGTAGTAAAGCGGCCAAATGCGCAGGATGCGCCGGATATAGAACTGCTTCGTCTGCACCGTGCCGGTCGCAGCCCGTTCCCTTAGCAACAGTTCACAAATCAGGAATGCGCTCAGCGTGAAGAACAGGCATAGCCCAAACCCACACGCCATCGACATCGCCCTGATCACCGCTGCCGCGCCGCTGCCCGCAATTGCACTCGGGGGCAATGCATGATGCACGAACACAAGCAGGAATGCAATGATCCGCACTACATCCAGTTCGGGCCGGTAATAACTCTTTCCAGACGACCGCGGCACTTGTGGCATGAGCTTCGCGTGTCTGGTGGTGAGTGCTCGGGGTGCCATGTTGAATTCTCCTGCCGCAAGATCTTGACGCCTGTCTGCAAGCACTCGGCTTTGAAGTGCAGATTACACCCATGACGGCATAGCTGGGCATTTGATACTTATCAGGCTCCTCAGCTATCTGGCTGATTTCGCCGGAACGATATGTTCTTGTGGCCTAGGAAACTGAGCATCACGGTAACCACAAGCATTATGGCTCCTGCGATATATGGGGCCTGTTCCGGTCTGTGCAGGCCGCGACGCAGAATCGCCACCAGAATGGGCAAGCCTGCCAATGCGATGAGCACGCTGCTGCCATATACCCCGAAGCATCGGATATATTCAGCCAGATAGTTCCCACTGGTACGGAACACGAACCACTTATATCCCAGAAAGGCAACGCTAATGGTGATGAAATTAGCTAAAACTGCCGCGTACATATAGCTATAAGAATTCATCCCACGGAATGACCAGGTAAGAAGCGCAAACATTCCGTACCCGAAGACTGTATTCAATCCGCCTATCAGGATGTAGCGCATGAGTTGGTCAATCGACTTCTCAGAACTCTGTTTCACGGCAGCCTAGCCCCTTCAGAAGTTGATGCGTTCTTTCTCGGTAACTAGAGGACGATTCTGAACAAATGTGTGGATAGAACCCACATACTCACCAATGATGCCAATCGCAATTAGTTGGATCGATCCAAGAAAAAACAGGCCCAGAACCAGCGGAGCAATTCCAACAGAAAAGCTGTTCCAGAAAGCAAGCTTGTACACCAGGTAGGCAACTCCCATCAGAAAGCTAACCACAGCCGAAATGAAGCCACACCCAATTACTAAGCGCAATGGCACCTTGGAGAGGTTTGTGATGCCCACCATCGCCAGGTCGTAGAGCTTATAGATATTGTTCTTGGTGATGCCGTGCTCACGACGATTCTGATTGTAGAAGACCTTGGAATAGGGTAGTCCAAGCTCGGCAATCATTCCCCGAAAGTAAGGGTAGGGATCGCGGAAGTTAGCACGGATTTGCTCCACGACAGTGCGATCGTAGAGCCCAAAACCTGTGAAGTGTTCCAAAACCTCAACATTGGTCAGGCCGGCCACCAGACGATAGTAAGTCGTCCGCACGTAGTACATCAGGCCACCCTCATCGCTCGATGTCTTGATTGCAGCAACAATAGGGAATCCCTTTTCCCATTCGCGAATCATCTCGACGAACAATTCGGGGGGGTCTTGCAGATCGGATGCTACTGATCCGATGGCATCTCCCTCGGCCTGCAGAAATGCGTGCATTCCCGAACGGTCTGCGCCAAAGTTGCGAGCGTTGACGATTACCTTGACACTGGGATCGCTGGCAGCCAGTTCGCGCAGCACGGCAACCGTGCCATCTTTTGAGGCATTGTCAATAAATAAATGTTCGATGCGGTACTCAGGAAGCTCAGACGCCATTGCCAGCACGCGTCGATGAAGCTCGCGCACATTGAGTTCTTCATTGTAACAAGGGGTCAAGATGGTGATGAGCTTCCGGGTCATTCCACTCCTCTAGAGAATACGCACGAGGTCTTGCTACTGCACAAGAAGCGCGATTATCTTGACTACAGAGTCTAGCATAGGAGTCGGCTCAATCTTTCGCACGAGCGAAGCGAACTTGTCCCTGCAAGAGACATCCCCTGGCGTAATACATCCATGCAAATTGCAGATCGCGGGTCGCACAGGTCCGCATTCTCCAGGATGTCTGCGCCCTTGACGACTCAGATGAAGGGCTTGGGGGCTCTCTCACTATTGCAATCAATGATCAATGTATTGGACGGCGGCAGCGAGAAGTCCTTCGCTCTAGTGAGCGAAGGATCTGCGATAGCTGGCCGCAACTGCGGGATTGGCGATCTGATCGTTTTCTGAGAAGTACAATGTTAGCGCATCGCGCATCCTTGGCAACGCCAATCTATGCGGTTGCTCGATGCTGCTCGCGGGCGCCGAGGCGCACGCTCACCACCTTCGAGACGCCGGGCTCCTGCATGGTGACGCCATAGATCATGTCGGCGGTCTGCATCATGCGCTTGGAATGGGTGACGATCAGGAACTGCGTCTCCTTACCGAGCGAACGAAGCAACTCGGCGAGGCGACCGACGTTGGTCTCGTCGAGCGCCGCGTCCACTTCGTCGAGAGCGCAGAAGGGACTGGGCTGGAATTGGAAGATGCCCACAAGCAGCGCCAGCGCAGTCAGCGACTTTTCGCCGCCCGAGAGAAGTAGCACATTTTGCAGTTTTTTGCCCGGAGGCGACGCCACGATCTCCAACCCGCTCTCGGCCTGGTTCTCCACGTCGGTGAGGCGAAGGAAGGCTTGCCCGCCCTGAAAGAGCCGCGAGAAGACCTGGGCGAAGTTCTCATTGATCCGGGCAAAGGCCTCATCGAATTTGGTGCGCGAGATCTGATCGATTTCTTTGATCGTGTCTTGCGTGTTTTCGATCGACTCCATCAGGTCTTTGCGCTGCGTTTCAAGGAATCCGTGGCGACCAGCCGTCTCCTTGTACTCGTCGAGGGCCATCATGTTCACTGGGCCCATCTGCTCGATGCGTTGACGAAGCTCGCGGCAGGTCTCCTCCGCAGCGGTCAAATCCTCACCTGCCAGACGCGCAATCTCAGCATCGCCGCGCAACGTGGAGGCTTCGAGATTGACTTCGGCCAGACAGCTTGCCTCCAAATGCTCGAGATCCGAGCGTAGCTTGGCCACCTCGCTCGATCGGTTCGAGCGGTCTTCACGCAACTGATCCAGTGCGGAACGGCCGCTTTTGAGTTGCGTCTCCATTGTGGCGAGTTGATGGCGGAGAGCCTGTGCCTCTGCGACCAGCGCCTGTGCCTGGGCCAGTGCCTCGGCGCGCATCGCTGTCAGCTCTATTTCGCGCTGGGCCAGCTCCGCGCTCTCGCAAATTCGCCGTTCACGTTCTGCGGTAGCCGCGCTCCTCTGCTGCTCGATCGATTTTACCCGGCGCTCCAGGTCGGAGTGAAGCCGGTCGATGCGCTGGAAGGCAGCCTCAGCACCGCGCCTGCGTTCCTCTAAGCCGGCCAACTCCGCCGTCAGTTCAGCCGCATCCTGCTGCAAGGTCTCACGACTCTGTCGCAGCAACGCCAGCTTGGTCTGCAACTCATCGAGAGCGGCCTCGGCGGTCCGGTGTTCGATATCCAAGTGAAGCAGCTCTTCGTGCTTTTGGTCGATGGAGACGCGCTTGGCCTCACGTGCATCCTTGTTGCGCACGGCCTGAGCTACCCATTCCTGCAGACGCCGATCAACGCGCTGCGTCTCCGACTCAAACTGTTTCAGCGCCGCGCCCTGGTCGGCGGCGTCGCGCTCGGCCAGCCGCCGCTCCTCGCTGCGCGACTCCAGTTGCGCGGCCAGATCCTCAATGGTCTGAACAAGCGCTGTTGCGTCTGCCTCCGTCTGCATCAAGGCAGCTTCGAGCTTGGCCAGCCGACCCTCGGCCTCACGCAGCTCACGCTTCAGTGCCAGTGGGCCTTCGGTGGCCGGCTTTCCACCGGTCACAGTCGCATTGTGGAAGCACTCACCCTCGGGCGTCAAAAAATAAGCGTGCGGATGATCTCCTGCCAGGCGCAGCGCCTCGGCAGGGTCGTCCACCAGATAGCCGTTCCCGAGTTTGGGAAGAATCGTCTCCAGTGAGTGTCCGAAGCCGTTCAGCACGCGAATCGCATCCTTCAACGGAGTGATACCAGGGCCGCTGATGGTCTCTTTGCTCTCCTCGAAGAGCGCGCATTGCTCCGCCGAATGAATCAGGAAGGTCGCTCGTCCGTCCACGCCGGACTTGAGCAGATTGACGCCTTGCTCGGCGGCTGTCCAGCTCTTCACAACCACATAATTCAGCTCCTCGCGCAGGAACTCATCTACTACGCCCTCATGCTCGCCGCTCACCTCGATGAAATCGGCCAGAGTACCCACGGGCGCCATGCCTTGCCCAAGCGCACCCGGCTTTAGAAGCCGACGCACTGTGTCAGTGGAGTAGCTGTGGTTGCGAATGAGCGATTGCAGCGAATCACGCCGTCCGCTGATGGTGGCCTGTTCGCCTCGTAGCTGGTTGATGCGAGCGCGCAGAGCATTCTCCTCGGCGCGGCGTGCTTGCAGAGCTTCGCGCAGGGCAGCGATCTCACCCTCCAGCCTCTTCAGAGCCTCGGCGGCGGATTCGAAGCCTTGTCGCGCCTGACCGCTCTGCACACCCAGATTTTCGAGCTCGTTGCGCGCCTGGCCCATCTCCGCTTCCAGCCGCTCCGCTTCGCGCTCCAGTGCGGCAAGGCTCTCTTCGCTTTGAGCGGTATGGTTGCGGGCGTTGCTGGCCAGAGTTAGCAGGTGCATGACATGCCGGCGGTTCGTCTCTAATCCGCGCTCTGCTGCAAAGACCTCTTCAGCCGCTGTGCGCGCCTCCTGCTGACGCGCCTCAACCTTCTGGCGAAATGCCTTGGCCTCGCCCGACGCTGTCTCCATGAAGGAGTGCTGCTGCGCGCGCTCTTCGGCGATTCCGCTCAGTTGCAATTGCGTCTGCTCCAACTCGGCTGCTGCTGCCGTGATGCGCATCTCCAGCTCATTCACTCGCTCGGAGTTCGACCGCTCCCGCGCCGCGGCCCGTTCCAGCTCGACGGCCGCCGTATTGGCCCTGTTCTGCGCCTCCTGGCCCTCGTGGTCCAGTTGATAGCCGCGCTCCGTTAGCGCATGTTGGTTTGCCTCGCTAGTCTCGATTTCGGTCGCTGAAGCGTTGATTTGCTCGGTGAGCGCGCCGATCTCCTGTTGGAACTTGACCTGGTCGGCGTCCATCAACGCCATGCGGCTGGCCAGCACGACGAGCAGCCGTTCGCGGAGCTCATGGCGGACAGCGGCAAAGCGTTCTGCCTTTGACGCCTGGCGCTTCAGGCTGTTCATCTGCCGCGTGACTTCTTCGAAGATGTCGTCGACGCGTGCCAGGTTCTGCTTGGCGCTCTCGAGGCGCAACTCAGCCAGCCGCTTCTTGTTCTTGAAGCGCGTGATGCCCGCCGCCTCCTCAATGATCGCCCGGCGGTCGTGCGGCTTTGAACTAAGCAGTTGCCCGATCCGCTCCTGTCCGATGATGGCGTAGCTCTCCGGTCCCAGGCCCGTGCCCATGAAGATGTCTTGAATGTCGCGCAGCCGGCAGAGCTTGCCGTTGAGCAGATACTCGCTCTCGCCGGTGCGGAAGAGCCGCCGTGTAATCACCACCTCGCCCTTTTGCGGCGTGCGCTGGAACTTGCGGCGGCGAATCTTCAGCACCACGGCCTGCGGTCCCTCGCCCGTTGTGAACGTCTGCGGCTTGTCGTTGTTCAGCTCCGGCCCGTTTTCGTCGAGCACCTGACCCGGCTGCTCGCTGGCGATGATCTCCTCGGCTTCGCTGGCCCGCTGGCGGCGCACCTCGTCCTCGTCCCAATCGGTGGGGCCGTCGTGGTCAACCTCGACCAGCGGCTCAACAGGAATCGGCCCCTCGTAAGCCTCCGGATCGACCATGGTGATCGTTACCTCGGCCATGCCCAAGGGCTTGCGCTCTCGGGTTCCGGCAAAGATCACGTCCTGCATATGCGTGCCGCGCAAGGTCTTGGCGCTCTGCTCGCCGAGTACCCAGCTTACGCCGTCCAGAATGTTGGATTTGCCGCAACCGTTCGGCCCCACCACAACGGCAATGCCCGTTCCCGCCACGGTCAACTCCGTGCGGTCGCAAAAGCTCTTG
>CAYVMS010000114.1:0-10561 GCA_964452615.1 uncultured Occallatibacter sp. | reverse complement strand
CCCGAACCGACGACCAGGACGATAACCATACCGGGCCCCTGATGAAGCCGTACGTTCAGTTCACTTTCAACAACAGCGTGGAATACCACTGGTACTCCGCGCCGGGGCATTCAGCCTCATCGTTCCAGCAGTTTGTCGAAGACTCGGACGAAAACATTCAGCTTGGCGCCCGGGTCCGCCACTACGTGCAGGTTGGCGACGCCAAAACCGGCGCCGAGCACTTCTGGGATTCCGTGCTCGCCAAAACCTGCGGCGACAAAAACATCGACTGGTCTAAACCAGCTAACTACGTGCTCAAAGTGCGCCAGCCCTGCGGCTTCGGAGACCTCGACCTGGTTTCCCATGTCGCGGCCTCCAGAACCGGACCCGACTCGACCGTCCCGTTTTACCTCCAGCCCACCGTCGGCGGCTCCGATATTGACTCCCGGCTTAGCTTGCGCGCGTGGCCCAACTACCGCTTCCGCGCCCCATACGCTCTCTTCGTTCAGACCAACTACATCCTGCCCTTTTACAACGTTCTGGTCTTCTACGACGCCGGAACTGTCGGCCCCACCTTTTCCAGCCTCTCCTTTGGAGGCCTTCGCCAGGATGCAGGCTTCGGCGTAGCCTTGTCATTCAAGGGCCGTATCGCTGCTCAGGGATACCTCGCACTGGGCGCAGGCTACGGCCCCACCTTCGGCTACAACTTCACCAAATTCTTCTGAGACTCCTATGTCCCCAAGGTCTTGGTGACCTTCCACCTGCCACTGGTGAGTCGGTTCCAATTCGTATCGGTAAACGCCGCAGGGGTTAGGATTGATGATGCACCTGGTTTATCACCGATACTTCCCCAATGTAAATTGGCCCACCCTCGGAATCCGTAAATCGCAGAGAGAAGCCTGGAAAGCTGACCATGTGGGATCTGAGTGACTCATCTTCTCGCCGTCCAAGCGGTCCTACCCAGTCACCAACAAGCTGTGTACCCCGGCCATTCTCAGGTTTAGGTTAGCGTTTGGATTGAAGTCGATATTCGTAGGATCAACAAACAGAAACAGGCGCTCGCTCGTCGGACGAGCGCCTGTTGGCTTACATGGGCGATTAGTAATCCCAGCGGCAGCGGCCTGCACTTACCAGGCCCCAGTCCAGGATCTGGGCCGTAGAGGTCTGTGCTCCCGTAGAGGCGGTGAAGCCGGCGAAGGCTGTGGATGCGCCGAATGGGCTGACTGCGGGCAGGTGGAAGGAGTGGGTGAAGGTGGCGGAGGTCAGGGTGTCCTTCAATGTGAGATTGAGGAAGTGGGTGTCAAAGGTGACGTAGGCGGCGAAGATGTGGCCGCTGTGGAGATCGATTCCACTGGGGGTTAGGTCGATTGCGGGGACGCCTGGGAAGGCTCCGCCGAAGAAGAGGCCTACGGAGTTATCGCCTTCGCCCGCGTCGTTGTGCAGGTCAAATTTGAGCGCCATGCTGTGTGGGATGCCCTGATAGCCAATGCCTCCGTCTGTCGCGCCGACGGCGGTGTCACCGTCGGCCTGGACGGTGAAGGTGAGTCCTTCAGAGGATGTCGGGGCGGCCTTGAAGAATCGGAAGCGGAACTCCGTTGCGAAGAGAGCAACCGGAATGCGCGGCTTGGCGAAGGCGCTGGTGTTCTCGTGGAAGAGGCCATGGGTGAGATCGAGCTCAGTGCCGGCAATGATCGCCCCGTGGTTAAGTTGCAACTTCGGGTGAACGGTAAACCCGTAGGGATATTCGATTGAGCAGTTTTCCTTCTCGTTGATCACGATGATGTAGTCGGCGGTAGCCATGTTGCTGACGGTGAGCGGGGATGCGATGGCGATGGCCTTTACAGCGGTGCTGGTGACGATCACCTTGGGCACGCCGTTCCAGACCGGCGAGGCTGGAGTGGGCGTGGTGCCGTCGGTGGTGTAGTAAATGACCGCGCCGGGGGTCGCATCCGTGATGTTATAGACGACCGGACCGGTGAATGTGCCGCTGGCCGGAGTGATGACCGGGGTGGCAGTTTGGCTGATTGCAGGATTGACGGTGACGGTGGTGAAGGCGCTTTCAACGCCGCCGCAGGTAAGAGAATAGTCGAAGATGCCAGCGGTAGCGGGTGTGACGCTTTGGGAGCCGGAGAGGACCAGGCTGCCGGACCAGTTGCCATGAGCAAAGCAATCCTCAAAAGTCTGGCTGAAAGCATTGTTCACTTGCCAGGTGAGAGTGATGCTCGACCCCAAAGTGATGGTGGAGGCGCTGGCGGTGAGAGTCACAGGGGCTGTGATTGTGGGGGTGGTAACGATCTTGTAAATATCAAGGGAGGCGGGGCCGTAGAAGTTGCTATCAGCAGCTTCGAGTGGCGTTCCTGACGGACTGCCGTTGGAGGTGGAGAAGGGGTAAAGCGTTGTGAAGGTGCCGGAGCCGGTGGGGATGTACTGATAGAAAGTCCCGCTGGGCGGTCCACCGAAACCGTAAGCACTGCTGGTACCGTAGAAGTTGCCGTCGCCGCCGAGGAAGAGGCCGGAAGCCGGAAGACCGCCGTCACTGCCGCCGTTCAGGTCGTAGAGGTCGAAGTTAACAGTGGGAACGCTGGCGGGGACGACTTTGTAGATGCTTCCGTAGCCGGTTCCGCCTTCGGCCGTGAGTCCATAGAGGGCACCGTCCGGGCCCTCGGTCATGCCGAATGTCGGATTGTCCCCAGCTGGCGGAAAGGATGCGATGATGGCCAGCGAGCCGGGAGTGGCGGGGTCAAAGCGGAAGAGTGAGCCTGCATTGCTGGCTCCGCCGCGCACGGTGTTACCGTAAATGAGGCCATCAGAGGCCTGGAGAAGCTGGGAGTTGGGTCGAGATCCGTCGCCAGTGCTTCCGGTAAATGTGTGGATCAGCACAAAGGTGCCGGTGTGGGTGTATTCGAAGACCGTGCCGAGATTCGAGGCTCCGCCAAGGTTGGCTGCGCCGAAGAAGTCACCGGCGCTGTCCTCGATAAGCGCGCCAGCGTTTGAACCGTCAGTGGCGGCGGCGAAGGCATGGAGGGGCGTGATGGCTCCGGCGAGCGTGAGGCTGAAAAGAACGCCGGAACCTGACCCTCCGGTGGTGTTGGTTCCGTAGAGGTTGCCGTCGTTGCCTTCAATCAACCCGGCCTCTGGCGTGCCGCCGTCCGTGCCGTTGGTGAAGTTGTAGATTACGGTCTCGGTGCCGCCGGGGGTGAGCTGGAAGACATAGCCGTTCAGGGCGCTGCCGCCGGTTGGGCTGGTGCCATAGAAGTTGCCGTCATGGGCCTGGATGAGCTGGGATGGTTCGTCGCTGGAGAAGGTGAAAAGGGTGGATTCGGTCGCCGTGGTGGCGTGGGCGGCAACAGTGGCTGAGAGCAGCATCAGCACGGCAACAGCGATGCATCCTGCCGGCTTGGGGACCTCGAGGGGAATGGTACGCATGGCGATTCTCCTAATTCCGTTCCTTCCGCATGGGTTGCCGGGAACGGGAGTATGTTTCATTTGTTCTTGCAGGTCGGGGAACGAATATGGGGAACTCGCGAATTTTCAGGCGTAATCGTCCAGAAGAACGATCTATTCTGCGAACTCAGACGATAGTGTACATCGGGGAAGAAGCGTTACATACCTTAGAGCCCTGATGCGACTGCTTTTTGAAAATCGACCACTCCACGCGGTCGCTCACCGCGACTACCATACTTACAAGAAGCACAACGAATGGAAGGCGGGCTCGAAGATACAGCAGGAAGACTGGAACCGGGGCAATAAAGTCGATTATCGGCAATATCACATTCGCCGCCCGCCAGCAGGACATGAGTGGCGGATGATCGATGGAAATTATGTGCTGGCGAAAGATGACGGAATGATCGTTTCAGTGCGCCACCTACCTCACGATCAATAAATTGCCACAGCCTTGAGTTAGCAAGAATCCCAAGCCGCTCTTCGATAGCCGGCCTGGGATTTTTGTGCCTCTTGTTCGCCGGAGTGAGCGAATTGAGAAGGTGGAGCGTTGTGATTTGCTCATTCATGAAAAGAAAATTCTCGCCATTTTCACGCTTTTGCAAGTACAATTCTCACGGGTTGTTCCCCGTTTTTCCCCGGTTCCTCATTTTACAGAGCGAGATGTTACAGAACGGTCTCGCGAAGGTTTTGAGTCTCTTCCTGGCAGTGGCTCTTATAGCTGCCGTTGCGCAGATTTGTGTCGAAACCCAAGATGCGTCACCTGCATTGCGAGAAATCAGGCAGGACCGCAATGTCGATCAATATCACTTTGTGTCTTGTCTCTGAAGTTCGTTGCATTTGCTTAAGGCAGCCAGCATTTATAAAACGAGCATTGGAGACAGGACACTATCGACACGAGTCAAGAATTCGATGAAATCGGCTGTAGGAACCGCAAGTTCTTCGACTGCGTTTGGCGCAATAAACGCACCCGACTCCGCTCAGGATGACAGTTCATTTTGTAAACGGAGTTCGGACTCGGGTTACTAGAGAGCATTTCAGCGTTGTCAAAGGAGAGATCAGTGAATACAAAGAAAAATCGCACGCCGTTTGCGCTATTTGTTTCATTTGCCTTCGGAATTTCGTTTGTGGGGTTTGCTCTTCCAGTTCTGTCCCAAACATCGCTTCAGGTGTTGAACCACCATGTCCGGCCCGAGATTTCGAGCGGAAAGTGGTTGCCAATCGGTTCGCTTCCGCCCGCTCAGCAGTTGCATCTCTCGATCATGCTGCCGCTACGCAATCAAGATGAATTGACCAGTCTACTGGGCCGTCTCTATGACCCATCCAGTTCGGATTACCATCAGTTTTTGAGCGTAGACCAGTTCGTTGAACGCTTTGGCCCTAGCGCGAATGATTACGCGGCGACGGTCGCTTTCGTTCAGTCCAATGGCTTCACCGTGACCGATGCGCCGGCCAATCGGATGCTCGTTCAGATCAACGGCACAGTAGCTCAAATCGAACAGACCTTCCATGTGTCGATGAAGGTCTATCAACATCCTACGGAGGATCGCACCTTCTATTCGCCAGTAAGCGAACCTGCGCTCGCATTGAGTGTGCCCGTATCGCGCATCGCAGGCCTGGACAATTTTTCCATTCCACGTCCCCCGAAGAATGCGGCGTCGGCGTCGCAAGGGACTCCCGCACAGACCGGTTCCGGCCCAGGTGGGCTCTACCTCGCAAGCGATATGCGCGCCGCCTACTATGGCGGCACGGCTCTCACGGGAGCCGGCCAGAAAGTTGGCCTCTTTGAGTTTGGCGGCTATAACCCCGGCGACGTGGATACGTATTTCAGCACGACCGGACAATTCGACAGCGTTCCTATCGTCAATGTGTTGCTGGACGGCATGAGCCTGACTCCCGAGCCGACGACGAATGGCGCCGCCTGGGCCGCGGAGGGTGCCCTGGATATTACACAAGTGATTGGAATGGCTCCCGGCTTGAGCCAGGTACGCGTGTATATCGGAAGTTCGGATGTCGACATCTTCAACCAGATGGCTACCGACAACATTGCCAAACAACTGGGCGTTTCAATGGTTGAGGGGGATAACTCTCTCAGCGATGACCCTATCTTTGAGGAGTTCGCGGTGCAAGGGCAGACTGTTTTCGCTGCCTCCGGCGATTGGGGAGCGTACCCTGCGAGCGAACCTGCCTATCCCGCGGAAGATGTTTATATAACGGGTGTGGGAGGAACCGTCTTGACCACCGCAGGCGCAGGCGGCGCATGGAGCGCGGAGACTGCGTGGGATCAGAGTGGCGGCGGAATCAGTCCCGATGGAATCTCAATTCCGAGCTGGCAGGCGGGGATTGCCAATTCGTTGAATGAGGCATCGACAACCCTGCGTAATATACCCGACGTGGCAATGGATGGGGATGCCGACAGCTATTCGATCGCCTTCGGTTTGGCCTCCGGCTCAGGCGGCACCAGCGCCTCAACGCAGCGCTGGGCGGCCTTTATGGCGCTGGTTAACCAGCAGGCCTTGGCGGCGGGTAAGCCGCCCGTGGGCATGATCAACCCAGCGCTCTATGCGGTGGGTACGGGTTCCAGCTACGCAAGTGATTTTCACGACTCTACCAGCGGGACCAGCAATTGTTGCACACCCGGCGAAGGGTTCAATGCCGTCGATGGTTACGATCTGGTCACTGGATGGGGAAGCCCTACCGGACAAAGTCTGATTGACGCGCTGGCCGGGCCCGCCGCGACCGGCTTTACGCTAACGAACTCCACCCAGACGACAGGCCTGCCTATCAACCTGGGCGGCTCGGGCTCAACCACAATCACGGTGAACGACCAGGGAGGATTCACGGGCAGCGTAGCTCTCGCCGTATCCGGGTTGCCCAGCGGCGTGACCGCTTCGTTCAGTCCGAGCGCCACAACCGATACCAGCGTACTTACGCTGAATGCGAGCAGTTCCACCGCTCCTGGAACGACTTATGTGACCGTCACTGGCGCATCGGGCGCCACGACCTCATCCATCTCGATTCCCATGACTGTTTATGCGCCTGGTTTCACGCTCTCAGCCCCACCAGCCACCGTGGGAACCTATGTTGGCTATGCTGGGAACGTCTTGATCACGGTGAACGACCAGGGGGGATTCACCGGTAGTGTGTCTCTCACTGTCTCCGGTGTGCCGAGCGGTGTGACGGCCTCGTTTAGTCCGAGCACCACGACCACTACCAGCTCTCTTACTCTGACCTCGACGAGTTCCGCAACCCCTGGGACTTATCAACTGACTGTCACTGGCAACTCAGGCTCCGTGACTGCATCGACCTCCGTTTACCTGGTGGTTGAGGCCCCCGGCTTTAACCTTTCGGACTCTCCTGGCAGCCTGACCGTCAATCCGGGCGCAGCCGTTAGTTCCACCATCACGGTGAGCCCTTATAGCGGATTCTCCGGCAGCGTTACTCTGTCGGTATCCGCTCTGCCCAGCGGCGTGACCGCTTTGTTCACTCCGAATCCAACGTCCGGTACCAGTTCACTCACACTGACGACGAGCAGCACCGCTTCTGCCGCGACATACAATCTCACCATCACAGGAACCTCTGGAACGCTGTCTTCCACCACACCTTTGACATTGACGGTCGTCTCGCCGGGCAGCTTTACGCTCGCGCCGGGGGCGACTTCGCTGAGCACTTATCCAGGTGCACCTGCCGAGACCACAATTACAGTAAACGGTTCCTCGGGATTCAATGGCAGCGTGGCACTTTCCGCGTCTGGGGTGCCGAGCGGGATGACAGCATCCTTCAGTCCGAATCCAACAACCGGAACAACTATGCTGACTGTAACCGACAGCGCAGCTACTCCGGGGACATACAATCTGACCATTACCGGCACTTCTGGCTCACTGACTGCGAGCGTATACGTTTCGGTCGTCGTTGTCCCGCCTAGCATTTCGCTTTCGGTTTCACCGAACACGCTAGCCATCAGCCAAAGCACTTCTGGCAGCGCCACTGTGACGATGACCTACGCTGACGGATCTCCAGGAAGCGTTCCGCTAACCATCTCCGGGCTACCCAACGGCGTGACCGCTTCCTTCAGTCCAAATCCCATCACCGGATCGAGTGTTCTTACCCTAACCGCAAGTCCCACAGCCATGACGGGAACAGCCACGCTGACGATTATGGCAACAACGAACTATGGGACTGCCGACACCGTCCTTACCCTGACAGTCAATCCCGGAGCGCAGAAGACTTTCACTATTGGGGCCGTGCCCGGTTCTTTGACCGTACACCAAGGCAGAGAGAAAACAAGCAGAATCGTCGTGACCAGCATGGACAGTTTTGATTCAGAGGTCGAACTCACTGTGAGCGGGCTGCCGACCGGGGTAACAGCGGAGTTTTCGAAAGATGCTGTAACTCCGCGAAAGAACGACAAGGCGACCTCGATGCTTCATTTCATTGTGTCCGACGACGCGACAGCAGGTACAGCTAGAGTGACCGTAACCGGGAGTTCCGGCTCGATAAGTCAGAGCACCGAGATCGCATTGACGGTGGAAAAGAAAGAGCATGACAAGTAGCTAAGACGGCCAGTGACTTGGTACTACGGAGCAATCTGCTCGGGCCTTGCGGGTATAACGACAATCCTGGTGCACTGCGTTTGCGCGGTAGTGCAACGGCCGGTTGAGATACCATACCGAAAAACCTGGCCACAGCTACCCAAGGTTCGATGCGCGGTATCCAAGGCTCCGCGAGCTGCGATCTTCTGAATTACCTTCAGCAGTTCTGGCGCCGTTAGCTCAGCAATCGGACGCGCGCCAATTTGCGGAAAGACATCATTTTCAAAGCGCGCGTAGACTCGCTCGGAATGGCTTTCCGCCAGAGGGTCGATGAATTTAGTCAGGAATTCCCGCGCTACGACCTCGATGCTGTATTCGGCCCGATCCGCTCGTGCCAACTTAATGGCTTTACGATGCGCCTTAGGGCTAATTCCCTTTGCCACCAGCTTGCGGCATTCTTCCCTTCGGTCATGCACGACACTAGCGCATTCATCACGGCTCTCCTTTCGGCACCTAAGGATTTTAGAACTATTGTCTCATTGGGTCACGGTCTGAATGCAGGATCAACTGACCGCAGGCGAAGGAGAAATTCGCCGTTCCGGGTGGTTGGTCGCCTATTCGTAAGTTACTGGTCAGTAAACAATTCCCTCCACGAGGGAAACACGCGAAACCCTTGGTGCGCTGGCTCAGTCCCCAATTCTGCCAAGGAGCGGCACGCCGCTTGGCCAGCAGCGAGCCGCAGACGTCTAGTTCGCTGCTTTATTCAGCCGGGTCTTCCGCTGTGAAGCTTGAGCAGCACGGCTTTACCGTGCCGTGGAAGTTCATCAGTTCCACGCGAACTCCACCTGGGTCGTACAGGTTGAATTGCCCCTTACCGTCCCTGCCCAGCTTAGTGTGTTAATCGCTGTTCACACCAACCGGATTTATTTCGTAGAGTCGATGCGGAAGAGCAAGTCTACCTTGGTCGGAGTGGGCAGGAAGCTGGCGTGGATGGAGTTGGCGGCGAGCTGGCGGAGTTCATCGCGGGTGAAACCCAGCTCCTTGTGGGCCAGCAGGTACTCGTTGGCAAGGTCCGAGCCGAAGAAGGCCGGGTCGTCGGAATTCAGCGTCACGAGCAACCCGGCTTTGAAGTACTTTTTCAGCGGGTGGTCGGCATACGATGTACACACGCCGGTGCGCACGTTTGAGGTTACGTTCATATCAAGGGGGATGCGACGCTCCTTCAGCTCCTCCATGAGATAGAAGTCCCTGACGGCCGAGAGTGCGTGGCCGATGCGCTCGGAGCCGATGGCGAGCGCTTCGCGGATGGCCTCGGGGCCTGTGGTTTCGCCTGCATGGTTGGTGAGATGCAGACCTGTCTGTGCGGCCTGGGCGTAGAGTGCGCGGAAGGGCGCGGAGCCGGCGCGCCGTTCGTCGCCTCCCAGGCCGATGCCAATGATCGAGGGATGCGTGGGCCGAAGTTCAGCGGCCTTGAGAAAGACGCGCTCGGCCTCTTCCACAGTGAAGTGGCGTACGGCGTCGAAGATCCAGTAGACGGTGATGGCCAGGTCCCGTTCCGCGCGTTCGCGAGCGCGTTCCAATCCCGCAAAAATGGGTTCGAAGGCCGCGGAGTCGTGGTTGCGCCAGTGGTAAATGACCCCGACCGCGATGAAGACCTCGGCGTGAACCACGCCCTGCGCGGCCAGTTGCTCCATCATGCGCCAGGCAGCCAGTTCGTAGTCTTCCGGAGTGACCAGGCGGCAGGTAACGGCCTTGAACGCCTCAAGGAAGCCTGTGAAATCGGTGAATCTATAAAGATCCCGCGCCTCAGGCAGGGTGAGCGGGCGGGCGTCGTGGCGTGTGCTCAGCTCGACCAGTGTGGAAGGCGTAATGGTGCCCTCGAGATGCAGATGCAACTCGGCTTTGGGGAGGCGGCGAATGAAGCTGATAATATCCGGCACTTCTGTCATTTTATCGCTGCCCGGCGAACTCTGACCGGTGGCGGCTATAGAGGAAATAGATGACCAGGCCAATCACCAGCCAGATAATGAAACGGAGCCACGTGATAATTGGCAAACCGGCCATCAGCAGAAAGCAAGAGATCACGCTGAGAACCGGAATGACGGAACCTCCGGGAACGCGAAAGCCACGGCGGCGCTCCGGCTCGCGGATGCGCAGCACAATCACCCCAACAGAAACCAGGACGAAGGCGAAAAGCGTCCCGATGTTCGAGAGGTCGGCGAGGGTACCGATGTCGAAGAGGCCGGAGGGAATGGCCACCACGAAGCCCGCCACCCACGTGGAAAAGGCCGGCGTGCGATAAACCGGATGCACATCGCTGAAGACCTTGGGCAGCAGGCCGTCCCTCGACATGGAGAACCAGACGCGCGATTGGCCAAGCTGATAGACCAGGATCGATGAGAGCATTCCCATGATGGCTCCGAAGAGAACGACGAGCCTGATCCAGTGGAGGGGATGTCCGCCGGGGAGAATGGAGAGCTTCTTGAGCGCGTTGACCACCGGCGCTGCGTCACCAACCATCGATTGCCAAGGCACCAGGCCGGTGAGGCATACGGCTACGGCGATATAGAGCGTCGTGCAGACGGCCAGCGTGGCAATGATGCCGATGG
>CAYVMS010000113.1:0-10584 GCA_964452615.1 uncultured Occallatibacter sp. | reverse complement strand
AGGGAATAGGGAATAGGGACTCTGGTTCGACGGAATGCGAGGAGGATTGGATGAGAATGGGGCTTGGAGCGGCTTGGATCATGGCGGTCTTGGCCTTCGCATCTGTGGCCTGTGCTCAGTTGCCCGCCGCTTGCGGAACTCGAAGCGAGATACTTCGCGAGATCGACGATGCGCACACCGGCGACCGATGGCTGCTGATGCGCAATGATTCTGTTCCGGGCGGGCCGGGTCGTCTCGTATTGGCATCAACTCAACGGCACACGGCGAATCAGACAAAGCTAATCAAACAAACACAGGAAGCTCCCCTCCCTCCGGTGATTCGCGCCGGAGATCGATTGATCGTCGAGGAGCATACGGCGATAGCCGATGCGGTTTTGCGGGCTCGCGCATTGAATCCGGCCAATGTGGGTTCGGCTCTCAAAGTGCGCCTTGCGATCGGCGGCAAGGTGATACGTGCCGTAGCTCTGGGGCCGGGACGCGCGGCTCTTCAACCCGAGCCAGAGGTGCGGCCATGAAACTGAAATTGCCGCGTGCCGGGCTCTGCTGCGTGCTTTTCGCGTTTGTGTCTCTCGTGCAAGCCGCTGCAATGGGCGGCAAGAAGACGCCACCGCCGGTGGCCAAGGCAACCCCACCGGAGGACGCCCTCAGGGCCTACATCGAGCGGGTGCGGGCACAGCAGGCGGCAGAGGTGCTGACGCTGGGCTCGATCTGGAGTCCCGAAGGCCGGTTGGTGCGACTTGGCACCGACGCCAAGGCAGTGCGACTGCACGATGTGGTCTCCGTCGTAGTGACAGAAAGCCTGGCGGCCTCGACCGACGGGCAAGTCAAGAATTCGCGGGCTTCGAATGCCAGCTCGGCGCTGACTTCACTCTTTGGCAAGCTAAAGTCTTCCAACGCACTGCAAAATTTATTGGGCATGACGGCTTCCTCGGGACTCTCGGCGCAAGGTCAGAGCACGACCAACTCGAGTCTCACGACGACCTTCGGCGCCGAGGTAATCGATGTGCTGCCCAACGGGATGCTGGTAGTGCAGGCAACGCGGCAATTGACCTTTTCGCAGCAGACGCAGTTGATCAAGCTGCGCGGCCTGGTGCGTCCGGAGGATGTGAGCGCACAGAACCAGGTGATGTCGACGGCCATGACCGATCTTGAGCTGGAGGTCACCGGCAAGGGAATCGTCAACGACTCGACCTACCGGCAGAACCCGCTGGTGCGGCTGGTTGAGCGGCTGGTGGTGTTTTAAAGGCAGGGACTAGGGACTAGGGAATAGGAATAGCAATGCGGGTTGCGAACCATAGAACGGCCAGAAGGAAAAGATGCGCTAGCGTCATGTGCTGGCTTGGACTGGTTGCTGTGCTGATTGTCGTCGCTCTGCCGGTGAGCGGCGAGGCTACTGGACACCTGGCGCGAATCAAGGACGTCGCGACGATCGAAGGAATTCGCGATAACCAGTTGGTCGGTTACGGTCTGGTGGTGGGCCTGCGGGGCACGGGGGACAGCTCGCAGACGGTCTTTCCCGCGCAGACGCTGATCTCGACACTGGAGCGGATGGGCATCACGGTTCCCCAGACCGGGGCCAACAGCGCCAGCAATATGCAGGTGAAGAACATGGCTGCGGTCTTTGTGGTGGCCATGCTGCCGCCCTTTAGCCGGCCCGGCTACAAGATGGACATTA
Source organism: uncultured Occallatibacter sp. (assembly GCA_964452615.1). Classification (GTDB taxonomy): domain Bacteria; phylum Acidobacteriota; class Terriglobia; order Terriglobales; family Acidobacteriaceae; genus Telmatobacter. The sequence continues at coordinate 8,909 of CAYVMS010000113.1, read as the reverse complement.
CGGTCTCCTCGGCGGGCGATGCGCGATCGCTCGAAGGAGGCATCCTGCTGATGACTCCGCTCTATGGGCCGGATGGCCAAATCTATGCGCAGGCCCAGGGAGCGCTGGTGCTGGGCGGCTATATGGCTTCGGCCGGGGGAAATACCAAGCTCTCGAATCATCCAACGACCGCGCGGATTCCCGGCGGGGCGCTGGTTGAGCGGACTGTGTCTTTCGATCTGAAGCAGATGCACGTGGTGAGCGTGGTGCTGAATGATGCCGACTTCCATACCGCCGAGCGGATGGCCTCGGCGATTGATCAGGCTCTAGGCGCACGGCGGGCACATGCGGTTGATAGCCGCCGTGTGGAGGTGACCGCTGCGCCCGAAGAGGACATGGCTGCTCTACTCGACAGGGTGGAGGCCGTCGAAGTGGATGTCTATCCGAGGGCGCGGGTGGTGGTGAATGAGCGCACCGGGACGGTGGTGATCGGGGGAACGGTGCGGTTGCAGCCGGTCTCGATACTGCATGGAGGGCTGAGCGTGAATGTCATCTCCGAGACTGAGGTCTCGCAGCCCGGTCCATTCTCAACGGGAACGACGCAGGTAGTTCAGCAGACGGCGGTGCAGGCGACGGACAAGCCCGTGAACCGGATTGACTTGAAAGAGGGCGCAACGGTCGAAGATCTGGTGCAGGAGCTGCAACGGACAGGAGCCGGTGCGCGGGATGTGATCTCGATATTGCAGGCGATGAAGGAGGCCGGAGCGCTGGAGGCCGACTTGGAGGTTCTCTAATGTTAAATTTCTCGCGGAGGTCGCGATGACGTTATCGATAGCGGCAGCAACGGCGGCCACAGAGGTTGGACCAGGCCAGAGCGCATCTCAATCTCAGGCCACGCCCCAGCCTCGCCTTGTTCATGCGGCACATGAGTTTGAGGCGCAGATGATGCAGGAGTTATTGAAGCCGATGGCCAGCGGCAACGGGCTCGATGGCGAGGACGGCACGGCCTCCGGCTCGGGCTCGGCACTTGCTTCGTTTGCTTCGGAGGCGTTAGGACGTGCGCTGAGCGAACGGGGAGGGTTTGGAATTGCCAATGGCATTGTGAGTCAGCTTTCCCATTCCGGCAACAGGCCCGTAACCGCGCAGGTAACCAAAAATTCGCACGGCAATACCGTCATGAACTCTTTCAAATGACTAATGTGATTAGCAGGCACGCCGATGAACCGGGCAAGGAGTAGTTTTTATGGACATTCGTGGCAGTCTTGATGGATTGAAGTCGCTCTTGGGAACGCCGGCTACCGCTCCGGCCCCCTCGCAACAGCCCAGGAGTTCCGGCACGGCTGGGAGCGCGCTCGGCAGCGATCTGGCGACATTCAGCAGCGCTGGAAGCGAGGTCGCTCAGACGGCCGGTGACGCCACGGTCCGCATGGACAAGGTTGCCGGAATTCAGGCGGCACTTGCGGCAGGAAGCTACAACGTCTCTGCGGGGGCAGTCGCCTCGAAGGTGGTGGATTCGATGCTGAGCGACAAGCAGTAATCCAGGATTGAATCAGGTATCTGGGAAAGGCAGAAGCGAAGGGAGCGATTGCGTTGCAGGAAATTGGAGAGAGCCGCTGGCGTCCGAGGATCAAAGAGATCGTAGCTGAGGCCTCGCGCGCCTTGGCGCGGCTGGATGCCGGCCGGCTGGAGGAGTTGGCGCTCTCATGCCAGGCGCTGAATCGCCATTTTGCGGATGCGGACCGCGCGGGTCTGGCCGTCGAATCAAAAGAGGCCGTCGGCGATATGGCGGTCTTTGGCAGGGTGCTGGAGGCGACACGCGCCAACCTGCATGTGATGAATCGTCTGCGGGAGTTGCGCGAAGGCAGGTTGGAGTACATATTACCGAAGGCGCAGCCGTCGCAGCGAATGGAGAGCAGGCATGGGGACAATTAACGCTGCGCTCGGCATGATGTCGGGGTCGCTGGACGCCGATCAGCAGGCTCTCAATGTTGTGGCCAACAATGTGGCCAACGCAAACACCCCCGGCTACACGGTGGAAGAGCCCGACTGGCAGGAGAATCAGCCGCTGACGATTGGCGGAATCCAGTATGGGCAGGGCGTGACAGAGACCGGCGCAACATCGCAGCGGGACCGCGTGCTTGAGGAGCGGCTGGACCAGCAACAGCAACTGGCCTCAGCCTCCGGCTCGCGGCTGACGTCGCTCAATACGCTTCAGGCCCTGTTTACGCCGGATTCGGGCTCGTCAAGCTCCAGGGCAGGAGATATCGGAAGCGACATTACCAACTTCTTCGACTCGTTTTCATCGCTGGAAGCAAATCCCACCGATAACGCGCTGCGCCAGAACGTGCTCTCCACGGCGGGGATGCTGGCTGGCGACATCTCGAATGCGGCGGCCAGCTTGAACTCTCAGAGAGCGGCGTTGGACCAAGAATCAGCCGGTGTGACGGGCCAGGTGAATGCGCTAACCGACGCCATCGCTCAGCTCAATCAACAGATCATGACCAACTCGCCCACCGGCGACGCGGGAACGCTCGAAGATCAGCGCCAACAGGATTTGAGTCAGCTTTCGCAGTTGATCGGGATCAACCAGATTACGACGGAGAACAATGGCCTTGCCATCACGACGACCTCGGGCCAGTTGCTGCTCTCTGAGGGGACGAGCTACCAACTGTCCACCGGAATGGTGAATGGAGTAACCGACTTTTTCCTGGGCAACACGGACATTACCTCGCAGTTGGCCTCTGGAGGGGGCTCGCTGGGCGGCAACCTGACGGCGCGGGACGGGGATATTTCCGGTGCGCTCAATTCGCTCGACCAACTGGCTTATAACATCTCGACTGCGGTCAATACGCAGAACAACGCGGGAACTACGCTGGATGGGGTCACCGGTTCAGCAGCCAATCCGCTGTATATCTTCAATCAGCCTACTGTCGTTGCGGGCAGCGCGGCAGCGATGAGTGTGGCGATGACCGATCCAAACGATGTGGCTGCGGCTGGCGCGGTAGATGGAACCGGCGACAACTCGAACGCGGTGGCCATGGCGGCTATGGCCAATCAGGGGATTGTGAATGGTCAGACGCCAACTAATTACTACTCGAACTTTGTGACCATGCTGGGCTCAACGGTCTCAACTGTACAGACGGAGAATACAGCGCAGAATGCCTCGGTGACTCAGTTGCAAACCCAGAACGATGCGCTCTCCGGCGTTAACTTGAATGACGAGGCATCTGCGATGACCACGCTGGAGCGGAGTTATCAGGCGGCCTCTCAAGTCTTTGCGATGCTGAATACGGTAATGGCGTCGGCTTTGAACCTGGGCGAGCAATCGACGGTCTCCTAAGTGTTTCTTGGGGCATCGTTCGACCCACCCTAGCCGCAAAAACAAAGACGCGGCGAGGGTGGGGCACCCATGGTCTGTGTCTATTTTGAAGAAGCTCTAATATGAGTGGAGGCGTGCGATGCGCGTGGATCCCTTTTACATCACGAATCTGGTGGGTTCTCTGGATCAGGCGCAGGCCAACGAGCAAACGTTGTCCTCTGAACTCTCCGGTGGCGTCAGCATTACCTCGCTAAGCCAGAATCCGGTCGGCGCGGGACAGAATGTGCTGCTGCTCAACCAGATTCAGCAGGACGATTCGTTTACGCAGAGCTCCAATCTGGTTACGGGCCAGTTGCAGGTGGCCGACTCCGCTCTAGGCAGCGTTGTCACCAACCTGACGCAGGCCATCTCGCTGGCTACCCGCGCCAATAACGGCACGCTGAATTCGAGCGATGTAAAGTCCATCTCAAATCAGATCTCCGGCATTCTGAACGAGGTGCAGTCGCTGGGCAATACGAGCTATCAAGGCCAGTACATCTTTGCCGGCGGCCAGACATCGACGGCTCCGTTCACGACATCGACGGCTACTTCGCCAGGCGTTACCACTTACAACGGCGACCAGGGCGTGAACTATCTCCAATCGCCGAACGGGCAGAAGATCCAGTTGAATGTGCCGGGCGATCAGGTCTTCATGGGCAGCGGGGCGAACAGTGTTTTTGGGGCGCTGAACAGTTTGATCGCCGATTATTCGAGCGGCACTGTAGACACCGATCAGGCCGTGAAGGATACGACGGCCCTGGGCACGGCTCTCGGCTACGTCTCGCAGCAGCGCGTGATCATCGACAACTCGATGACGCAGATCACCGCCGCCTCAGACGCCGTGACCAATGTGCAGACCCAGTTGACCACCGCGCAGACTGACCTGATGCAGGCCGATATTCCGACCGTCTCAACGCAACTTTCATTGGCCGAAACCCAGCAGACGGCGCTCGAAGATGTGATTGCTCAGCTGAATTCAACCTCTAACACACTCTTTAGCAAGCTGCCCGACTAGCCGCCTGCAGTGGGGCCAGGCGCTCGCTTTTCGCTCGCATGAGGCCTATCCATCTATACTCAAGTCGATGAGACTCGCCGTCTTCGCACCGATTCGATTCTTGTGGAATGCAACGCGCGGCCACCGGCTGGCTCCGTGGCGCAGCGAGTTTTTCCGCTGGAGGGTCGAGACCTACTCGGGCATGAAGGCGGAGACGCTCACGACCAAAGATATTTTCGGTTTTGTCTGGCGTTCGCGCTGGGAACTTCTTTCCTTCTTACTCTGGATCGGCCGCCTGGACCACGAAGCGCATAAACGAACGTGAGCCAGTGATAGTCGTCGGCTGTAAACTGTCCTCTGTATGAGATACAGTTCGATCCCTCTGTATTTTCCTGTGATTCCTGCACTGTTTGCTGTTGCTGCCATCGCTGGCGCGCAGCAATTGCCTCCCGCTGAGCCGCCGCAGCCGTTGCCCAGTACTCATGCAGAGGTTCCGCCCGCGGCCAGCACGCTGCGTGTGAGGACCAATGAGGTGCTTGTGCCCACGCTGGTTGAGAAGCCGGGCGGAGGCGTTGTCTACGGACTCAAGTCAGACGATTTTGTGCTGGAAGACAATGGCGTTCCGCAGCGGATTCGCGTGCAGGAGGAGATGGATACGGCGCCGGTGGCGCTGGTGGTCGCGGTGGAGCAGGGCGGCGTCAGCGTGCTCGAATTTGACAAACTCGCCAAGCTGGGGCCGCTGCTGGATCTGTTTCTCTCAGACGGCAAGGGTCAGGCGGCACTGGTGGGCTTCGATTCGAAGCCGCATCTGATTCGGGACTTCACGCACACGAGTGAAGATGTCAACGAAGCCCTCAAGCACCTGGAACCGGGCGATGGCGGCGATGCGATTCTCGATACGGTCAGCTATGCCGTCGATTTGTTGCAGTCGCAGCCAAAGGAGTATCGCCGTGTGCTTTTGCTCATTTCGGAAGAGCGCGACCACGGCAGCAAGCATACGAAGCCGGTGCAGTTGATCCGCAAGATCGGGCAGTCGGATGTGCTGGTACTGAGCGTTTCGTTTTCGCCGGTGAAGGCCGAGTTGCTGCATGACATCAAGGACTCAGGCGACGATCGGGCAATGAATCTCTTCTCGACCCTCGCAATGGTAGTACAGGCCTTCAAGAAAAATGTGACCAAAGAGGTGGCGCATATGAGCGGCGGCGAATACAACACGTTTACAGCCGACAAGGGCTTTGAGAAGCGTGTGGTGGAGTCGGCGCAGCACGCGCGCAACAGGTATCTGATCACATTCAGCCCCTCCGATCCTACTCCGGGACTGCATTCGATTCGAGTGAGACTCACGCAGGATTATGGGGCGCGGATTGTGGCCCGGGCTAATTATTGGAAGGAGCAGGATCAGTGATGCAGTTCTTAGCTTCTAGCTGTTAGCTTTTTTCTTTTCAATGACGGGCGTCATGAGTTCTGGTTGGGGATCGTTGTTTCCCACATCTGGCGCGGTGAAACTGCGCCAGATATGGGGCACCCAGCAGACGCTCGCTTTCCGCTCGTAGTGCCTTCTCGATGCGGCAATTTCTATTGTGCGCGGCGGGACGGTAATTATCTGCAACCGGACTGGCCCCTTCGACTGCGCTCAGGGCAGGCTATCCAGGAGGTGCGCTTTGCGCTTGGGGTTCGTGATTTCCCACCCTTGCGCCAGAAGAAAGGCGCAAGGATGGGGCACCCGGCCCCCTAGGATTGCCATGGCTTGGCATTCCCACGGCCTTGGACTCGATGGCGGATCGATTCCGACACCTCGTAGCGAATCACTCCCACCCTTTGAGCTCGCTTGTGTTGTCTGTAACCACGCGCGCATGACGCGGGGCGCTCGTTCATGGTAATCTCACAATAGACACTTAAGAGTGGACTGAGAAGACAAAGAGGAGTAACACACGCCGTGCTGGCGACTGCTAAGAAAACAACGCTGATTGAAAGCTTCCGCACCCACGATACGGACACCGGTTCACCGGAGGTCCAGATCGCAATTCTGAGTGCGCGTATCGCTGAACTGACCGAGCACTTCAAGACGCACAAGAAGGATCACGCTTCCCGGCGCGGCCTTTTGCAACTGGTCAGCAAGCGCCGCCGCCTTCTGGATTACCTGAAGACGCACGATACCGATCGCTACCGCGACGTCATCGGCAAGCTCGGTATCCGCAAGTAGCCAGAAAGCCAACATTGACCCGGAAGCGCCCAGACCGAAGATTGGTCACGGCCCCCGTTCCACCCAGGACCTGGGGCCATGGTGTACCTGGCGAAGACGACCCGCTGCCAGGGACGGCGCACAGCTGTAGGCTGAGCGCGTCCCCGGTGCGGAGTCCAAATCACGATTCGGCCAGCAGGCCGGGAGAATCCGCTCCCCCGCGCAGCCCCCACTCTTTTGCGCGCGCCCTGCTTTCCACCCGATCCTTCGCTGGTTTCCCCCCCGCCCTTCCTAATACAAATTTCCCAAGCGAAAACAATGAAACGAGGACTCTATGTCTAAGCATGAAGTAGCCGTCGAGCTTGCCGGTGGCAAGCGGCTGGTCTTTGAGACCGGGCGCATGGCCAAGCAAGCCTCTGGCGCCGCACTGGTGACCACGGGCGAAACCGTCGTTCTAGCCACTGCCGTAGCCTCTTCAGAACCCAGGGAAGGCATCGACTTTTTCCCCCTTACAGTGGATTACCGCGAATACACCTACGCCGGAGGACGCATTCCCGGCGGCTTCATCAAGCGCGAGGGACGTCCCAGCGAAAAGGAAATCCTGACTTGCCGCCAGATCGACCGCCCGTTGCGTCCGCTGTTTCCCGATGGATTCCGCAACGAGACGCAGTTGATCGCGCTGGTCTTCTCCGCCGACAAAGAGAATGATCCCGATGTGGTGGGCATCAATGCCGCTGCTTGCGCCGTGGCCCTCTCTGATATTCCTTTCAGCGCCACGGTTGGCGCAGTGCGCGTAGGCCGAGTGGATGGCGAGTTCGTCATCAACCCCACCTACACAGAGCGCGCAGCCACAACGGTCAACATCATGGTCGTCGGCCACAAGGACGGCATTGTGATGATCGAGTCGGGCGCCAAAGAGGAGACCGAAGAGGTCATCCTGGCGGCCATCGAGTTTGGCCATACTGAAGTGAAAAAGATCTGCGTTGCCATCGACCAACTGGTCGCAGTGGCAGGCAAGCCCAAGCGGGCCTTCACAGCGCCGGTGTTTGACGATGCCTACTTTGCGGAGTTGAAGGCCAAGGCCGAAGACCGCCTCAAGGATGCGCTCGACACCAAGATTCACCCCAAGCTGGAGAGCCAGGATCTGGTCAAGGCGATCAAGGACGAGCTGGCCGCAGCATTGCCCGCAGACGATCCCGCGGCCAAGAAGAAGCTGGCCCACTATTATGAAAAGCTGCGCGAGAAGATCTTCCGCGAGCAGGTGACGAAGGATCGGATCAGGCCCGATCGGCGCGAGTTCGATCAGATTCGCCAGATCACGATCGAGACCAGCGTTCTGCCTCGCGTTCACGGGTCGGCTCTCTTTACCCGCGGCGAGACGCAGGCTCTGGTGACGGCTACGCTGGGCACGGCAGACGAGGGACAGCGCCTTGAGAGCTATGAGGGCGAGAAGAAGAAGCCCTTCATGCTGCACTACAACTTCCCGCCATTCTGCGTGGGCGAAACGGGCCGCATGGGCGGCACCGGACGCCGCGAGGTTGGCCATGGCGCATTGGCTGAGCGCGCCATCAGCGCTGTTCTGCCTAGCGCTGAAGAGTCGCCTTACACAATCCGCATTGTCTCGGATATCTTGGAGTCGAACGGCTCTTCGTCGATGGCGACGGTCTGCGGTTCGAGCCTTGCACTCTTTGACGCTGGCATCAAGCTGAAGGGCGCGGTGGCCGGCGTGGCGATGGGCCTGGTAAAGGAGGGCGACGACTACGCCATCCTGACCGACATTGCCGGCGCGGAAGACCACTACGGCGACATGGACTTCAAGGTGGCCGGAACGCGCAAGGGCATCACCGCTCTGCAAATGGACATCAAGATCGGCGGCCTGACCCGCGAGATTCTTGAAAAGGCCATGGAACAGGCACGGCGGGGACGGATCTTCTTGCTCGACAAGATGGATGCGGCGCTCGACGGGCCGCGTACCGAGCGCTCAGCTTATGCGCCACGCATCGAGACGGTGATGATTCCCACCGACAAGATTCGCGATCTGATCGGCAAGGGTGGCGCGACCATTCGCGGCATCATCGAGCAGACTGGCGCCAAGATCGATGTCGACGATACAGGCCGGGTCAACGTTGCCTCGTGCGACGCGGACGGTCTGAAGAAGGCGCTCGAGATGATCGGCAACCTGACGGCCGTGCCGGAGATTGGAAAGGTCTATCTCGGTAAGGTTGTCCGGCTGGCCGAGTTCGGCGCATTTGTCGAGCTCTTCCCTGGCACCGATGGCCTGCTGCACATCTCAGAGATCGCCGAGCATCGCGTGAAGGAAGTGAAGGACGAGCTGCGCGAAGGCGATCAGGTGATGGTCAAGGTTCTGGCCATCGAAGGCAATCGCATCAAGCTCA
>CAYVMS010000112.1:0-10641 GCA_964452615.1 uncultured Occallatibacter sp. | reverse complement strand
CTCAACGAGTCCGACGCCTACGCCCTCGAAGAGGCCCTGCAGCTCAAGGAGAAGCATGGCGGCGAAGTAGTCGTCATCAGCGCCGGGCCGGAGCGTGTGGGCTCGACGATCCGCGAAGCGCTGGCCAAGGGAGCCGACCGGGCGATCCACATCGAATGCGCCGACCTCGGCAATCACGACGCGCTGGGCGTTGCGCGGCTGCTGGCCGAGGCTCTCAAGCCTGAGAACCCCGACCTCGTGCTCACCGGCCTCCAATCCGAAGACCTGGGCCTAGGACAGACGGGCGTGATTCTGGCTGAGTTACTCGGCCTGCCGCACGCCTCGCTCATTCTCCACGTGGAGAAGACCGACAGCGGCCTGACCGTCAAACGCGAATTGGAGGAAGGCTGGTTCCAATCGATCGACCTGCCCACCCCGGCCGTGCTGACGATTCAATCCGGCGGCAACAAGCTGCGCTACGCCACCTTGATGGGAATCAAGAAGGCCAAAACCAAAGAGGTGCGCGTGGTCTCAGCCGCTGAGTTATCCGTGGACCCCGCGCCTGTCGTGATCCTGGAACGCATTTCGCTGCCCACAAAACAAAGGTCGACCCAGATGCTCCCCGGCACGGCAAAGGAAGCCGCAGCGGCGCTGGTCGAGAAACTGAAGTTCGAAGCGAGGGTGCTATGAGCGGCATTTGGGTAGTGATGGAAGAGCGCGACAGCCGAATAAGCCGCATCAGTTGGGAGGCTCTGGCCGCTGGTCAAAAATTGGCCGCGCTCACCGCACAAGCCGTGAACGCAGTAGTGGTCGGCGCACAAACCGCGACCCTGGCCGCCGAAGTCGCAGCCAAGCCGCTCGGAAAAGTGGCCCGCGTCGAGCATCCGTTGCTGGCGACATACACGCCAGATGGATTTTCGCTGGCCTTGCAACAGTTCTTCCAGGCCGAGAAGCCGGACTATGTGGTCTTTCCGCACACTTATCAGGTACGCGACTACGCTCCGGCGCTGGCTGCGCGTCTGGGCCAAACCCTCATCGGCGACGTGACTGCGATTGGCGAGGGCCCCGCCTTAACGCGGCAACTAATGCAGGGCCGGCTCAACGGCTCATACCGGCACACCGGCAACGGGCCGTGCTTTGTCTCGGTCCAGGCTGGAGCCTTCCGTGCCGATTCAGTCGAGGCTGGCTCGGCTGCGGTCGCGGTCTTCTCTCCCTCAATCGAAGCCGCGCAGATTCGCACCCGGCCCGGCGAGCGCTTCCGCGCCTCGGCACAAACCGTGGACCTTGCTTCAGCGCAGTTGATTGTGAGCGTGGGCCGCGGCATCAAAGACCCCGAGAACATTCCACTAGCTCAAGAGCTGGCAACAGCGCTCGGAGCTGAACTCGGCGCCTCGCGCCCCATCTGCGACAATGGCTGGCTACCCCTCGAGCGCCAAGTCGGCAGTTCAGGCCAGACTGTTTCGCCCAAGCTCTACCTGGCCGTGGGCATCTCTGGAGCCATCCAGCATCTGGTCGGCATGAAAGGCTCGCAGTGCGTGGTAGCCATCAACAAAGATCCAGGCGCGCCCATTTTTGAAGTTGCAGACTACGGCATTGTGGGTGATCTCTTCGAGGTGCTCCCGGCACTGACTGAGGCAATCAAAGCGGCAAAGCAATAGCCCTTCCGCGCCGACGGCCACAGGGAGCGGCAAAGTTCTATCTAGCCAACCAACTCCATCGCACGGATCGTCTCTTTGCGCACGGTGAGCCTCTCGACGAGATCGGTACGCACCTCGTAACCGCGCCCCGGCGCATCGGAAATGGCGATCTCGCCCGCCGTCGAAACCGTGACCTCTGGCTCGATGATGTCTTCAGCCCAGTAGCGCGCCGAGGCTGAGACATCGCCGGGCAGCGTGAAGTTCTCAAGGGTCGAGAGCGCAATGTTGTGCGAGCGTCCAATGCCCGACTCCAGCATCCCACCGCACCAAACCGGAATGCCGCGCTCCTGCGCCGCGTTGTGCACAGCGATCGCCTCGGAGAAGCCGCCCACGCGCCCCAGCTTGATATTGATGATCCGGCACGACTCCATCGCAATGGCCGCCAGCGCGTCGCGCCGATTGCCGATCGACTCGTCGAGACAAATCGCCGTCTTAAGGCGCTTCTGCAACATCGAGTGGTAGTAGAAGTCGTCCTGCCAGAGCGGCTGCTCGATCATCAGCAGATCGAAGGCGTCAAAGCTCACAAGATGGTCGGCGTCGCGGAGCCGGTAGGCCGAGTTGGCGTCGCAACTGAGCAGAATGCCCGGCCAGCGGCTGCGCACCTTCTCGAAGACCTCGACATCCCAGCCCGGTTTGCACTTCAGCTTGATGCGCTGATAGCCGGCTGCAAGCTCGGCCTCAATCATTGCCATCAACTCGGGAATCGATGCCTGAATCCCCAACGAAACTCCGCAGCGAAGCGTCTCGCGAACACCGCCGATCAAATGGGCAAGCGAAACTCCGATGCGCTGCGCCTCCAAATCCCAAATTGCGTTTTCAAGCGCAGCCTTGGCCATGCGATTGCCGCGCACTCGGCGAAAGATCTTCGGACACTCGCCACCATGCGCGGGCGATTCCGCCGCCAGCATCGGAGCCAGTTCGTTCACGATCACCGCCCAGGCGCTGTCGGTCGACTCGGCCGAGAAGTACGGCCTCTCGCCCGCCGTGCACTCGCCCCAGCCGGTCAGACCCTCGGACTTGATCTCAGCCAGCAGAATTCTCCGGTTGAGGGTGACGCCAAAGCTGGTCTCGAAGGGACGCACCAGGGGCATGTTCACTTCGCGCAGGATAATCGCATCAATCTTCATAGGTCTCTTGAGCTCCTTAGGTTTTATAGGCAGCTTCGGCCTCGGTAGGGGGACCTAACTCGAAGACTCCATTTCCTTCCGCATCCACAGTGTAGCCAACGACGGCCCATCCCCGTGTAAACGCTTTCTGAAACTTCGTGCGGTTTTCCAACTGAATGGCCAGAGCCCGTTCCCGGCCCGCCTCCGAGGCTTTCCATTCGTAGATCGAAGCCGGAACCGCAATGCGCTCCTCAACAGTCGTTGCGGCTGCCGGACGGCCCTCCAGAATCGCCTTCACCCTGTGCGAATCGAGCTGCCACTCGGCGACCAGGCGGTCCGTCGGGAGCCCGCCCTGCAGTCGAGATGAGGATACACCATAAAAATCCACTTCGTACCTGCAAGCTATCGCTCCCAGCTTGCAAATATTGAGGTAAGCATTCTTGATTTCAAGCGGATCGAACGTCCACTGAATAAGGCCGATGCCTCGCTCGATGGCCTCTGCCCGTTGCGCAAGCTTTAGCTGCATTCCAACGCCGCGATTGCGGTAGCGATCCTTTACCGCGAGCATGTGCGAATGCAAATAAGGCAGTAAGCCACCGACAGTCGATTTGATTCCCGGCAGCGAAAGCACAAAGCCCACCAGCGATTCTGGTCCGCCACCGGGTGCAGCACCGGCGATCTGCGTGTCGAAGGCGCCAATCACCTGCCCGCCCACCTTCTGCCACACCAGAAACGCCTTGCGCGGAATCACCTCGGTCGAGTCGTAGCCCCAGGTCTCAATCTCGAGTTGGACGCAAGCCTCCAATTCATCAAAACCCGAGCAAGAGCGAATCGCAATCATGGCCTAGCCTCCGGATTGGAGGTAGCGAGTTTCCGCTTTGCCTCAGCCCAAAGTGCTTCCAACTCATCCGGCCCTAGCTCTTCGAGCGGTTTTACCGAGGCCAGTTCCATCTCGTGAAAACGCTGCCGGAAGCGCAGGTTGCAGCCCCGCAGCGCCATCTCGGCGTCAACGCCCAGGTGCCGGCCCAGGTTGACCACGGTGAAAAGCAGGTCGCCTAACTCGGCCTCTACAGCAGGCTTGCGCGCCGGATCGTCGGATGAGGCCTCGGCTTCCAATTCCGCAGTCTCCTCGACCAGCTTCGGCAGCAGATCGCGCCAACTTGCCCAGTCGAAGCCCGACTTCTGCGCCTTGGCTCCCAGCTTGGCGGCCTCAGCAAGCGCGGGCATTGCCCGCTGCACTGAATCCAAGCGCGACACCGGAGCACTCTGCGCCGAAGGTGCGTCCGCTTCATGCAATGCCTCCGCCGCCTTGATCTCGTCCCAATTGCGCAGCACTGCAGCCGAGGCGCCCTTCACATCGGCATCGACATGGGCACGGTTGCCAGCCGCCCGCGAAGCCTCCTCGCCAAAGACGTGGGGATGACGGCGCACCAGCTTGTTATTCAGATGGTTCAGCACATCGGCGATGGTGAAGCGGCCCTCGTTCGCCGCCATCTCGGCATAAAACAGCACCTGCAACAAAAGGTCGCCTAACTCCTCGGCAAGATGCGGGAAGTCGCGCCGCTCGATGGCGTCGAAGACCTCGTAAGCCTCCTCCAGCGTGTATTTGCGGATGGTGTCGAAAGTCTGTTCGCGGTCCCATGGGCAGCCGCCGGGAGCGCGCAGTCGCGCCATGATCTCGACCGAGCGCGCAAACAAAGGCGCCGCCTGCTCCGGATCGGACGGTATGGGCAACGCTGATTCCTGCGATGTGGGAGTTGCTGGTGGAACGTCCATGCACCTACAGTCTACCGTGCGCATAAGCGGCAGCGGCGTTCTCTTCGTTGTAAGGTCAGCAATGACTCCAACCTGTTTTGCAGATAATTCCCGCTTTCCTGTTAGTGTTGGTTTGGGTCGACCTCTTAGACAGGTCGGCCCGGTGAGGACGACCTCGGATGGTACCCCCACCCCACCTATTTACTGTGAAACTGTGAGACTGTGACGGAGATCTTCAACGGTCATGCGGATGCCGTGTGACTCCAGGTCGTATACTCAACCTCGCGCATGATTCGCATTCTGGGAACGATATTCGCTGGACTGCTGGGGTTGGCCTTCGGCAGCTTCCTGAACGTGTGCCTCAGCCGATGGCCCGCTGGCGAGAGCATCGTAAGCCCGCGTTCGCACTGCCGCCAATGCGGAAAAACGCTCACTTGGTGGGAGAACGTCCCGCTTGTAAGTTGGCTGGCTCTGCGCGGCCGCTGCCGCACCTGCCGCGCATGGATTGGCTGGCGCTATCCGCTGGTGGAACTGGCGGTGGGGGCGCTGTGGGCGCAACAAGCGTGGGTCTCCCTCAACTTCATGCTTTTGCCTGATGCACCTGCATTTGATGTCGTCTTGGCCGATACTGTCGGAAAGATGGTTTTCTATTGGCTGCTCGTGACGCTGGCTGTACTTGATTCGGAAAACCTCTGGCTGCCGAACTGGTTAACTTACCCAGGAATAGCCCTCGGATTTTTTCTTACGACGTTGCTGGCTCCCCTCGACGATTTCTGGTGGCTCGATAGAGCAACTGCGAAGTCGGCTGCCGTCGTCGATTTGCTGGCCATTTTGCTCGCCGCCGGACTCATCCTACTCATCCGCTGGCTCTACTGGCTCATCCGCCGCCGCGAGGGCATGGGCCTGGGCGACGCGAAGTTGATGGCAATGCTGGCTGCATGGCTCGGCCTGCCCGGCGCTCTGTTGGCCTTTGGACTCGGAGCAATTATCGGAGCCTTGTTTGGGGTTGTTTTGCTGATAATTCCAACAGCCAGGCTCGACACCGGCGAATGGGCGGCCAGGAAACTCCCATTCGGAACTTTCCTCTGCATCGGCGGTATCGTTAGCAGCCTGTGGGGGCAACCCATCATCGCAGCCTATATGCGCTGGGCTGGGCTCTGATCTCTACTTCGCAGTCTCAACCGCTGGCGTCTGGCTCACCGCCGGGTTCTTTCCGTTAGCAATTTCCGGCTCCCGGAGTGCCTTGATCGCCTCCTTGCCATGGCGGCTTTCTGGATCGTATTCAGCGACCTTCCCATAGTTCGCGCGTGCATCGGCAAGGTTGCCCAGGTGCCGGTTGGCCTCGGCCAGCCCCCAATAGACATCCGGGTTCTCAGGGTCCAATATCATCGCGGACTCGAAGCGCGAAAGGGCCGCCTTCCAGTTCTTCGTCTGCAAATAGTAGCCGCCCACTTCGATGTCTTTGGAGGCTGCCTCCTGGTGGGTTGGCTCCTTGACCATGAGTTTTTTCTTCTTGCCCGGCTGTTCGTCATCCGGCGGAGGCAGCAGACTCCCCATGCCACTAAGGCTGGAACTTGAGCCCTCCTCCGATCCGCTGCCAACTTCCGGTGCAGGGTCGTCCGGGCTGTGAACAGGGTCTAGATCCTCACCCGGCAGAGCCGCCGGGGCATACGCAGCTCCGTTGTAGGTCCCCTCGGGCAGCGTTGGCGTATTCTTCGTCGGCATCACCGGAACCGTGCTCGTGTCTTCAGGAAAGGGATTGGCGCTTGACGGCGGGACCGCTGCCGGTTTCTTGCTCTCATCCGCAGGCTTGCTCTGGTCCGAAGGCACCGCATCGCTGGTTGGTGTGGCCTGCGCAAACATTCGCGGCGCCGCCGTCAGGCAACCGCCCAAAATCAATGTAATTAAAAAGACTCGTCTCAACTTTGAACGCCTCACAACTGGAGCCCATGCCTGCCAGGAATCAGCCGGTCGGATACCGGTGAAAAATGGTACGATGCGATTTATAACGCTCCCAAAGAAAGCATCGCACATTCGCATGGCACTCATCATCCGTTCTTCCGCTATCCACGCCGCTGGCTGCTACACCACAACCGCGATCCGCAAAGGCGCCCGCGTGGCCGAATACACGGGTCACAAGCTCACCAAGGCCGAGGCCGACACCGCGTACGAGGAGTCGCCGATCACCTACCTGTTTGGACTCGGCGACGGCGAGGTGGTTATCGACGGCCATTGCACCGCCATGTTCATCAACCACAGTTGCGACGCCAACTGCGAAACCAGCGAAGAAGATGGTCGAGTCTGGATCAAAGCCGTCCGGAAGATCGCTCCTGGCGAAGAGATCACCTACGACTACTGCCTCTACGACGGAGGCGACGACGAGGCCCTCTGCAACTGCGGCGCAGACTCCTGCCGGGGAACGATGTACTCAAAAGAAGAGGTCAAGCGCCGCAAGACCGCTGCAAAAAAGGCAGCCAAGAAGGCTGCCGACACCAAGCTGCTCAAGCCCACGAAAGGCAAGAGCGTCAAGGCGAAAAAGAGATAGGAACCCTCTCTTGGGCTGATCCGCGCCGAGTCACTTCGAGCTGAAAATCAGCTAGCCAGGATGGGAACGGCGGGCCCTTCGATCACCGGCTTAACCACCGGCACATTGGCTTTCACGTACGAAATCTTGCCTGCATCGATCTCGTCTTGTGCGATGCGGCAAGGCTTGTTGGAGTGAGTGGGGACCAAGGCGTGGGAGCCGCTCTGCAACTGCCGTGCGCGACGTGCAGCCACCAGAACCTTGCGATAGTTCGAGTCGAAGCCAGTTTCAATCGTCATCGGAGTCCTCGTCGAAATCCAGAAACTGCTGGCCGGAGTCTTTGCCTATGCCGAATGCCTCCAGCACGGGCTTTACCCGTTCATACGAGTTGACCTGCAGACAGCCCGCGGCCACCTCCAACACACGGCGCGATCTGAAAGCGATCGGCTCGTCGTGGCGATAGAAGCGTTCAGCCTGCACGATGGCCTCCAGTTGCGCCACCGCCCGGTCCAAAATGTCGTTGACCAAAATATAGCCGTATTCGTAATAATTCTCAATCTCTTTGCGGGCTTCGCTCAGACGGCGATAGACCTCAGCCTCGTCCTCGACGCCCTCAGCGCGGCTGCGATTGCGCAGGCGTGTGCGCAAAACCTTGGGATTCGGTGGCAGCACAAAGATGCTCACGGCCTCCGGCATTGCGGCTCGCACCTGAGCCGCGCCCTTCACGTCGATGTCGAGCACAAGGTCACGACCGGCGAGGCGAGCCTGTTCGAGCGATCCGCGCGCTGTGCCATAGTAGTTGCCGAAAACCTCGGCGTGTTCCATAAAGCTGTCGGCAGCCAGCATCCGCTCAAACTCTTCGCGCGTGGTGAAGTTGTACTCGCGCCCGTTCTGCTCTGAACCGCGCGGCTGGCGCGTTGTCCAAGAGACGGAAAACTCAATTCCGGTCAACTGCTTCCGCACCTCGTTAACCAGCGTGCTCTTGCCCGAACCTGAAGGCGCCGAAATAATAAAGAGAATTCCTGCCACGTTGCTACTTTCTTTGGGGGCTATCGGTTGAGTTCTTCGCCCTGGTGTTCTTGCTATTCTACGTTCTGGATCTGCTCTCTGGCCTTTTCGATCTCCGACTTCATGGCCAATCCCAGTTCGGTAATGCGGGTTCCCTTCCCGCCGACGCCGCCGGTCTTCGAAAGCAACGTGTTAGCCTCGCGATTCATCTCCTGAAGCAGGAAGTCCAGTTTCTTGCCGACTTCGCCGCCAGCCCTAAGCAACTCGCGGAAGTGACCGATGTGGGTTGTCATGCGGGCAAGTTCCTCGGCAATGTCGCTACGCTCGACCAACACGGCAACCTCCTCAAGCACTCGCTGGCGATTGAACTCCGGGCCTGTAGCCGCTAGCAGACGCTCGGTGAGCCGGGCCTGATAACGCTCCTCGATCTCAGGTCGCAGCGCCGCAACGCCTTCGTTGGCCTCCGTCAGCCGGTCAAGCGTGCCGTTCAAGATCGCATCGAGGGCCTCTCCCTCCCGCGCCCGCATCATCTTCAATTGGTCGAGCAACGGGCCGATCTCGCGCTGCACGCTTTCGGTCAGCGCAGCCTGATCTTCATCGCCATTCGATCGATTATCGTTTTGCAAAGCCCCCGGCAGTCGCAGGATCGTGTTCAGGTCCGGCTGCCCGCCCAGCCCATGCTCCTCGCGCGCGGCTGCAAAGGCGGCCAGGTAGCCGTTGACCAACTCGCGATTGTAGCCGGCGGTCTGCTGACTTGACCGGTCGATGGAGAGCGTCAGATCCACATGTCCGCGCACGAGGTTATCTTTGAGCGCCTTGCGCAGTTCCATCTCTAATGCATCAAGGCCCGAAGGCAGGCGCAACTGCACGTCGAGAAAGCGATGATTCACAGTCTTGACAGTGAGCGTGTAACTCAGCTGACCCTCATTG
This sequence comes from uncultured Occallatibacter sp., assembly GCA_964452615.1. Lineage (GTDB taxonomy): Bacteria > Acidobacteriota > Terriglobia > Terriglobales > Acidobacteriaceae > Telmatobacter. The sequence continues at coordinate 1,642 of CAYVMS010000112.1, read as the reverse complement.
GGCAGCGTCATGCGAACCTGAGAGCGCGCAAACCCGGTCATTGAATAAATCGGCATAGCTTCTTTCCCCTATTCCCTGATCCCGACGCCCTGCTCTTCCGGCATATCCATGAATTGCAATTGATAGAGCCGCTGATAGGTCGGCGATGTGGTCAGCAATTCATCATGGGGCCCGATGGCGGTGATGCGCCCGTCTTCGAGGACGGCGATGCGGTTGGCGCGGCGAATGGTTCCCAGCCGATGAGCGATCACCATGACCGTGCGATTCTGCATCAGGTTGGCCAGTGCGGCCTGCACCAGAGATTCGCTCTCGGCGTCGAGCGCGGAGGTAGCCTCGTCGAGGATCAGAATCGGCGCATTCTTCAAAATCGCGCGAGCAATAGCCAGACGTTGGCGCTCGCCGCCGGAGAGCCTGAAGCCCTTCTCGCCGATCACCGTGTCGTAACCCTGCGGCATGCGCAGAATGAAGTCGTGGGCTAGTGCGTTTTGCGCTGCCTCTTCGACCAGCTTCATAGGAACATCCGGCTGGCCGTAGGCGATGTTGTTGCGCACCGTGTCATTGAAGAGGATCGTCTCTTGTGTAACCTGGGCCACCTGCCGGCGCAGCGAGCCAAGCGTCACTTCGCGCAGATCGCGGCCATCGATGAGAATACGGCCCGAAGTCACATCGAAGAAACGCGGAATCAGGTTGACCAGCGTCGATTTGCCTGCGCCGCTCGGACCCACGAGCGCCAGCACTTCACCCGCTTGGACCTCGAGATCGACGTTGTGAAGAATCTGATGTTCGCCCTCCTCCGTTGAGTAGGAGAAACCAACATTCTCAAAGCCAATCGAACTTTTGAAGCCCTTCAGAACGGCTGCGTGCGGCTTCTCCTTCACGTCGTCCTCAGCGTCAAAGAAGCCAAAGATCGACATCGACGCACCCATCGCCTGCTGAAAGCTGTTATAGAAGTAAGCGAACTTGCGCACCGGATCATAGAGCTTAAAAAGCAAGATGATGAATGCGCCGAACAGCCCCTGGGTCATGCGATGATGGAGGATTTCATTGCGTCCGATAAACAGCATCATGGCAATGGCTACCGCGCCGATCGAATCCATCAAGGGCGAGCTGATGGACTGAATGCGGACACTGCGCAGGTTTGCGCGGAAGAGACGCTTGGCGGCCTTTTTGAAGCGCAGAATCTCCCACAATTCGGTGTTGAAAGCTTTGACAATTCTGTTGCCGGTGACGGTCTCGTGTAGGATGTTCTGAATCTCGGCGAGCTTGTCCTGACCGGTGCGCGTGCGGGTGCGCACTTCCCCGCCGATCTTGCGCGCGGAGGTCAGCACGACGGGAATAAAGAGCACCAGCGCCCAACTCAGACGTCCCCCAAGATTGATAACGAGGGCTAGCCCAAAGAGAAATGTAAAGAACTGCTGCAAGAAATCGCTAATGACCGAACTGAGCGCAACCTGCACCCGGTCCACATCATTGATGAGCGTGGAGAGTATTGTGCCTGTGGCGTGCTTATGAAAGAAGCTCGATGAACGCCGCATCGTGGCTTCGTAAAGATGATTGCGCAAGTCGGTAATGGTTGCGAAACCGGCATAGTTCACCAGATAAGTGCCCAGGTAATCGCACAGGCCCTTGGCCAGCGTCGAGA
>CAYVMS010000111.1:0-10711 GCA_964452615.1 uncultured Occallatibacter sp. | reverse complement strand
CCTACAAACGCTCATTGCTAGCCGTCAGCGCAATTGGTAGGCCAGCTCCTATAATTCTCTCTACTCTTGGCCGATGAGACCGGAGAGAATAGAACTGGCGAGGTGGAATGAACCTGTCGGCACTCGATTGGCTGTTGATTGTGTCCACCTCACTGGGTGTAACATCCCTGTTTGCCGTCCTACTTGTACGCGGCAGATGGAGGGACTTTCCTGTTTTCACCGCGTTCGCCGGACTTGAAAGTGCCTTCATTCCATTGCTATATGTGATCTTCAGGTACGGAACGCGGGACGTGTATTTCCATTTCTACTGGACCACGGTTCTTATCGAGTTCGTGCTGCAGCTCGGCGTGGTTTGGGAGATCGCTCGAATCGTAATGCGGCCGACCGGAACTTGGGTCCGGGATGCCAAAAGGACATTTCTCTTTTGGGGCGGCATAGGCATTGTGCTTGCTGCTGCTCTGCCATGGCTTGTTTCGCCGCCCGCCCCGACCTTTCTCGCGCGCCTCGAAGTGCGCGGCAACCTCTTTACCAGCCTGGTGATCTGCGAACTGATCGCCGTGGTCACCCGAACCTCTAAGAGTCTGGGACTGGGCTGGCGAAACCATGTGATGGCGCTGGGCAATGGGTGGACCGCCTGGGCCGTAATCGCAATCCTGGTGGATGGATTACACAGTTACTTCGGCGCAGAGCGTGACTTCCCACTCCTGGAGCATGTGAGGATGTTCGTGTGGCTGGCAGCTCTCGGTTACTGGAACGTTCAGTTCTGGCTGGAGGAGCCGGCCAGGCAGCCCATTTCGCCTGAGTTAAGCGAATACATCCAGAATCTGCACAGGCGGATAAAAATAGACCTTGACGCATTAGACGCGCGGAGGTAACATGTTGGACATGACCTTTGCGCTCTCCTATCTCGTGTTTGGAGGATTACTCTGCGGGTTCGCGGGAGTGGTCATTGCAGAGGCACTGTCCGCACGCAAGAGGTCGCGGCGGGAGTGGCATGATCTGGTAGCTGGCCTGCGCCGCGTGGATTTCGCGGGCGTCTCAGAGGTTGCACTCGATTATCTGACCCCGCAACGCGGTCAGATTGACCTTGAGCCAAGCCAAATCTGGGATTCCCTCGGTGGGTATGAAGGCCTCAAGAAAATGCGCGAGAACTCCGAGATCATGCTCGAATTAGCGGCGTACGCGCAACGGTGGAACTTTGAAGAGGCCGTGATCGTCACTGAGCGCATGAGACACGATGCGGTAATGTTGCGCCGGGCCATCCGCCGCGTGAAACTTGGGCTGCTCCCGATCCGCCTGTTCCGCCGTTTCCGCTTTACCCTCCCCCTCCACGCCCAAGAGGCGTGTTCTGCCTACTACCTGATGCGGCAGCGCCTGCTCTCCCTCTATGAGACCAGCCACGAGTGCCGCTATCCGGCTCTCGTGGCCTCGTTGTAAATCCTTCCCTGCATCCAGTTCTCCTATCGTTTAACCCTGCCGCTGCGTCTAGAATTAGACAGGGTTTTCCATGACTTTCAGAGCATATTCGTCCTCCATCGCTTTATCGGTCGCCATTCCTTGCCTGCTGGCATGCCTTCCTGCTGCCGCGGCTCGCGCCCAAAACTCCAGCGGCGGTTCAGCCGCACCAGCGGGGAAGGGCCAGAGTTCCTCCTCTTCGCAGGTATTTGTGCAGGAAAAGGCGCCTTCGCTCGTCGATCCAGCCGGCCCCACCATATCGCTGGTCAGCACCGAGCCGGTCTTTATGATGGCCGCGGCGTTGAATGCCTGCGCCTACGACGAGGGGCTGGACGAGAGCGCGCCAGTCCGCAAGCGGGTTCGCGACGAGATCAACCTGGCACTCGGTAAGAGCGAAGACGCCCGTGCCAAGCGAGACAAGGTCTGCCTCTTTATCGCCCAGCATCGCATGACGGGCGGAGCGCGCGACATCGCTCAGTACATCTCGCTGGCTCTCTATCTCACCCCGCCGCCCGAGGTCGAGCTTTCGGACGATCTGACGGAGATGCCGCCTGACTCGACACAGGTGGCTGAGATCGCGCCATTGTTGCGCGACTTTGCCGCAGCCGTCGACCTGCATGGCATCTGGCTGGCGGTACACCACATTTACGACGCCGAGGCTGATCGTCTTCACGATTCGCTGTCAAAGATGATCGTCTCCACCAATCTCTACCTCAAAATGCCGGCAGAGACTTACAACGGGCGGAGATTCATCGTCGTCATCGAGCCCATGCTCTCGCCGAGCACGGTCAACGCCCGCATCTACGGCACCGAGTACGTGGTGGTGGTTTCGCCGGTTAACGGAACCATCCGCATGAACGATGTACGCCACACCTACCTGCATTACGTCATTGAACCGCTGCTCTTTGCGCGGGCCAACGCCGTTGACCGCATGCAGCCTATCCTCAAGGAGGTGCGCGAGGCTCCGCTCGAGTTCCGCTACCGCTCCGATAGTGTACCCCTGACCATTGAATGCCTCATCAAGGCCATTGAGGCCCGCACTATGGACACGGGCATTCCCGAGTACAAGATCCCGGCTAATACGGACCGTTCGGAGCTGCCACGCTATGAACGCGAACGTCAGGTCGTTCAGCAAAAGATGGAGGCCGTCCGCATAGCCACCATGCACCACGACATGAGCCAGGGATTCGTGCTGACGCAGTACTTCTATGAGCAATTGATCCAGTTTGAGAAGGATCCCGCCAGTTTGAAAGACACTATCGGCGAAATGGTCTATAGCATGGACGTCAGCCAGCAAGTGCACCGCGCCCACCAGATCGAGTTTGACAAGGAAGCCGACGAAGACGTGCTTTCGCGCAGCAAACCGCGCACGTTGACAGGGCTGGATCTGGCCGAGGCACGGCTGGCTGCCGGCGATGTAGCTACGGCCAGCGCCATGGCCAGGCAGGCGCTCACCATGCATTCGGATTCCTTCAATGAGTTGGAAGAGGTCGCCAACAGCTCCCGCGCAGAATTCATCCTTGCCAGGGCGGCCATCCTCACCGGCCATCCCAGCTCGGCCATCGACGGATTCCAGAAGACACTGGCCACCAGCAAGGATCCGCGCTTGCTCTCCTGGTCGCACATCTATCTGGGCCGCATGTTGGACCTGGACTGCAAACGCGATCAGGCCGTCGCCGAGTATCAGGAGGCGCTGAAAGTGCGCGACGGGCAGATGGATACCCGGCTGGCCGCCGAGCGTGGCGTCAAGACAGCCTACGCGGTCAAGGGGCACAGTTGCGATGAAGACAACGACGACACGCCTGCGCCTGCGACAGAGAAGCCCCAGGCAGACCAGCCCAAAGCTGAAAAGCCATTGGCGGACCAGCCCGAAGCTTCCTGGCCAAATGGGACGGTAAATCCTCGATAATCCCACTCAAGCGGCTTTTGAAGAATCATAGAACGGCGAATCAAAGGGATGGGGGCTCCAATGGCGTACACTCCGGTTCGAGCCGTTCCAGGGCCAACAAGTCAGAAAATCGGATTGAGGAGCACGTGGAAGCAGTTCTAGCGGAGTTGGAAGCTGCACTGGGGCATCGCTTTGCGCGCCCCGACGTGTTGATCTGCGCACTGACGCATCGCTCCCTGGCCAATGAGCAGGCGGCGCATGAGCAGGCGCTCGGCGCGCGGCTCCCCGACAATGGCAAGCGTGACGCCACGGAAACCGGAGACAATGAGCGCCTTGAGTTCCTGGGAGACGCTGTGCTGGGACTGGTGACTGCCGAAGCGCTCTATCAGCTTCACCCAGAATGGGATGAAGGTGAACTCACTCGCGTTCGCGCTCTGCTTGTCAGCCGCAAACATATGGCAGAGGTCGCTGCGGCGATCGGCCTCGGTAGCCACCTGCGCCTCAGCCGCGGCGAAGAGCACAGCGGCCTGCGGCACAAGACCACCGTGCTTTCCAACACGATGGAGGCTGTGCTGGGAGCGCTCTTTCTCGATGGCGGCCTGGAACCGGTGAGAGCCTTTGTGCGCCGCTGGGTGATGGGCGAAGCCGCCGAGCAGTTGGCCAGAGAGCTGAACTCCGGAGAAGCTCTGGGCAACTATAAATCGGCGCTGCAAGAGCTTTTGCAAGCCTCACGCGCCGGAGCGCCGGTCTACCGCGTCAAAAGCGAGAGCGGCCCGGATCACCGCAAGCGCTTTCTGGTCGAGGTCCGGCTTAAGATGGCAGAAGGCGAGCCGGGAAAGCAACTGGCTCGCGGCATGGGGAGCACCAAGAAGAACGCCGAACAGGATGCAGCGCGGCGCGCTCTGGAGCGGCTGCAAGCACAGCAAAAGAAAGCCGGCGCAGAGGCCGCGGTCCATCCGGCGGCCAATGGAGAGGAACCAGCAGCGGAATGAGCAACCCCGCCCAAGTGCCCGGCGCATTTCTGCGGTGGCTCGCCTTGCTGCGTCTCCATCTGCCCACCGTGCCGGAGGCTCTTGCCTCGCTGCTGCGGACGGTGGTGGTTGCGTTGTTTCTGCTGACCTTTGTTTTGCAGCCTTACCTGATCCCCTCCGAGAGCATGGAACACACTCTGCTGGTGGGCGACTTTCTACTGGTCAACAAGCAGGTCTTTGCCCCGACCGGCAGACTGTCCCGCTGGCTCATGCCCTACCGCGAGGTTGCGCGCGGAGATATTGTTTTCTTTTACCACTCCCAGCCGCCGTTTCTCGTCAAGCGGGTCGTGGGAGTTCCCGGAGACCGTCTGCGCATCGCCGATGGCCGGGTCACTGTGAACGGCCAACTCCTCGACGAGCCTTACGCCGCCTTTGAGCCTGCCGTTCTCAATCCCTTCCGCGATAACTTTCCCGCTACCGTCTACACTGACCCCAATGTCGAGCCGCTCTGGTGGAAGCAAATGCAAAGCCTCACCCACGACGGCGAACTAGTGGTCCCCCCCGGCGAGTACTTCGTGCTCGGCGACAACCGCAATTACAGCAAGGACTCGCGCTTCTGGGGCTTCGTCTCAAGGCAGCAGATCGTAGCGCGGCCGCTGGTCATCTATTTCTCGCTCTCCCAGCCCTCCACCACCGATCCGCAACAAGCCGCCCAGCAAGCCCCGGATGATAGACTCGGACACGACAGGCAGCTCTCAGCCAGGCTCCAAGGTTTTGCACGCTGGAAGCGAATCTTCCACGTTGTGCACTAGCCTGAGTTTTTGTTCTGAACTTGTGCGAGCACTGTTTCGTATCTCTCCAAAGAGCGACAGGATGACGAAGAAGAAGACGCCCGGTCCCAACACGCCAAACGAATCCCAGCCAACTCCCGAGCCCGCGGTAGAGCGAGTGGAAGAGACGCCATTTGAGGCTCTGGCCAGCATCTGCTCCATCCTGGTCATTGGCCTTTTCATCCTCACATTTTTGGCTCAGAACTTCGTCATTCCCTCTGGTTCCATGGAGAAGACGTTGCTTGTGGGCGACCACCTGGTGGTGGACCGCATCACACTCTCTCCGCCGACGAAGTGGATGCCACTGGTTCACTATCGCGAGCCAAAACGCGGAGACATTGTGGTCTTCATCAAGCCCGTGGCTGATCCCGATGCGGATGGGAACCCTCAATATCTGATCCTGGTCAAGCGGCTGATCGGCGTTCCGGGCGACCACATTCATCTGCGCAACGGCATCGTGATCCTCAACGGCGTGGCCCAGCAACAGCCCCATGCACAGCCAACCACGCCTGAGAATCACCAGGACTTTCTCGACGAGTTTCCTTCCGAACCGCCGCCCGATATTTCGCAGGTTCCTGACTCATGGTCCAAGATCGACTTTCCCAATAATGTGGTAAATGGCGATTTGGTAGTTCCTCCCGGCAAATACTTCATGATGGGCGACAACCGGCACAACAGCCTCGACTCGCGCTATTGGGGCTTTGTGCCTCGTGAGAACATCATGGGGCGGCCGCTCTTCAACTACTGGTCGTTTGTCACGCCTGAAGACCAGTATTCAGAACCCGGCATCGGCAACACCGTGGCTTGGATGGGCCATGTTGCGCTGCACTTCTTCACTGAAACCCGCTGGAGCAGGACTTTCCATCGGGTGAGATGACAGAGATCAGTTATCAGTGACCGGTGGCCGGAAAAGTCCCGGATCATTGATGACAGAGCGCTGCCCACTGTTCACTGACTACTGTTCACTGATAAGACCATGATCGACGACACACAACCCCGGCAACGAAGACGAAAGCTACTCTGGCTCGCGATTGCGGCACTGATGGTCATACTGGCGGTGGTCTTTGTCCCGCCTTATGTGAGCATGAGCCGCTACCGGAGCCGGATCACCCAGTTGATCTCCACCTCCCTGGGCCGCCCGGTGCGCCTTTCCTCAGTTGAGGTGCGGCTGCTGCCTCGTCCCGGCTTCTTGCTGACTGACCTCACTGTCGACGAGGATCCCGCGTACGGCGCCGAGCCCATCCTCCACGCCAACACAGTCAGGGCCTCCATTCGCCTGCTCTCACTGTGGCGTGGCCGCCTGGAGATCGACACCATCAGCGTGGACGAGGCCAGCCTGAACGTAGTGCGCGCCGCCGCAGGACACTGGAACCTCGATTCGCTGCTGCGCAGCGCCACCGCACAGGAGCAATCCTCGGCGGGGGGCGCCAACCCCGCCAACTCCGTCAAGCTGCCTTATCTCGAGGCCACAAACTCCCGCATCAACATCAAGAGCGGCGACGAAAAGCTGCCCTTCTCTCTAGTCGACGCCGATATATCTCTCTGGCAGCAGAATCCCGGCGATTGGCGCCTGCGCCTGCGCGGCCACCCCGCACGCACCGACCTCGCCATTGAACAGGCAGACACCGGTATCGTCCGCCTTGAGGCGGAGATGCGCAGGTCGCCGGAATTGCGCGAGATGCCGCTGCATTTTGACCTGCAATGGCGCGAGGCTCAACTTGGCCAGCTTACCCGCCTGGTCTTTGGTACCGATCCCGGCTGGCGCGGCGACCTCGACGGTGAACTCCATTTAGAAGGTACTGCCGAAACCGCTCAGATCAAGACCCGGCTACGCGCAACCGGCGTCCACCGCGCTGAGTTTGCCCCGGCCGAGCCGATGGACTTTGACGCCAACTGCTCCATGGTCGCCCACTTCACCGCCCGCGCCATCGACAATCTGGTCTGCGACTCTCCGTTCGGTTCGGGCCATATCCGCCTCGCCGCCAATCTGCCGGGCAATCTTGCCGGCCAAGGTGCTTTGCCGCGATTCTCCGCCGAACTTGATCGCGTTCCCGTTGCCCTCGGGCTGGACGCGTTGCGCACGGTAAGAAGCGGTTTTGCTCCGGGGCTGGTCGTCGCTGGATTGGCCACCGGAAAGCTCACCTACGCGCCATCCGCCGATGACAAGACCGCGCAGAATCATTCCGCGCCAAAACAGCCTCGCCGCGTCGGCAACACGCACGGTGCTAAGACCCTTCCCGCAAATCAGGGACCGCTGGCCGGCAGCATCGCCATTGAGAGCTTCCAGATCAGCGGGAGCGGTCTCAAAGAGCCCATTCAAGTTGCCAAGCTGCTGCTAGAGCCCGCGCCATCGAGCGCTAATGCGGCGCCAGGCGATTCTCCCGCGTTGGTGGCCACGACATCCATCGCCGCAGGCGGCGTGAGCCCTCTGACGGTTTTCACGCGCTTCGCGCTCTCCAGCTATCAGGTGACTCTACGCGGACAGGCCTCCGCCGGGCGGGCCAGGGATCTGGCTCACTTGACTGGCTTCGCCAACTCCGACCTTCTTGACGCGGTTGCGAGCGACCCACTCACCTTGGACCTGACGGCCCAGGGCCCTTGGATGCCAACCCCTCCGCCGGTCCAGATGCCTGCCCAGCGGCTTGTTCAGGCGCTTTCGTCCGACAGTCTTCCGCAAAATGCGGTACCCACCCTCACGCTGCCCGCCGACAGCCTCACTGGTACCGTAACCGTGCGCAACGCCAACTGGAAGGCCGATTATCTAGTCAACCACGTCGAAATCTCGCAAGCCACGCTCCACATGGCGGCTGGCGAGCTCCGCTGGGACCCGATCATTTTCTCTTACGGCCCGCTGAAGGGAACGGCCGTTCTCTCGCTTCCCGCTGCTTGCGAAGCGCCCAAGCCCTGCGTACCGCATTTTCAAGTCCAGTTTGGCGCTCTCGATGCGGCAGTACTCCAAACGGCATTCCTAGGAGCACATGAGCAGGGCACATTGCTCTCCACCCTCATCGAACGCCTCCGTCCCACCACCACTCCGGCCTGGCCACATCTTGAAGGCATCGTTAAGGCCGATTCCCTTGTTCTCGGCCCCACAACGCTGCGCGAACCCACGGTTACCGTCACAACGATTGCCACAGGAGCCGAGATCACCGCCTTCGACGCATCTCTGCTCGGCGGACGCGTGCACGGAACCGGCAGCTTCCACGCCGCGCAAACTGCTACGGACAAGCCGTCCTACACACTAGAAGGTCAGTATGAAAAGCTCAGCCCGCAGGCTCTTGGCCAGTTGCTCGGGCTGCGTTCCTCAGGCGGCGTCATCAACGGGAACGGTAATATCGATCTCACCGGATTCACCGGCGATGATCTGGCCGCCTCGGCCAAAGGCACTCTCCACTTTGAATGGATCCGCGGAGCAATCGCCGCATCCTCCGGTACCAGTCCGGTTCCTCCAGCCCTGAACCGCTTCGATGTCTGGAGTGGCGACGCCGAGATCGCTAATGGCGCACTGACCCTCAAAGACAATGAGGCCAAGCACGGTGCTCACAGTGAGCCAGTGCAAGCCGCCGTGACCCTAACCGAGCGGCCAAAGATCGCCTTCCCCGCTGACAAAACAGCCCAAGCCAAGAGGTAAGTTGCCGGTCTCTGCTTTTTTATGCGCACTTTGAATGCGCACAAGTGAGGAGCACTACCCCATGCCGAGACTCGCAGTCGAAGACAACAGCCGTATGTCCTTGCGCATTCGAGCGGAGGAGAAGGCGCTGCTGATGCGCGCAGTGGCCCTCAACCACACCGACCTGACGGACTTCGTTCTGCGCCACGCTTTGAGTGCCGCGAAGGCTGTCATCGACGAAGCCGATCACCTTCAGCTCTCCGAGAGAGATAGTTTGCGAGTTCTGGAACTGCTGGAAAATCCGCCCGCACCTAATGCACGACTGATGGCCGCAGCTCAAGCTCTGCCCCAACAGCAATGATCGGGGCCGCATGGCGCGAACAGCCTATTCAAAAAACGCACGACAGAGAATCCTTCGACTGTGGAGAGGAAGCGCTGAACGAGTTTCTGCGCCGCCATGCCCGCAAGAGCCATGAGTTCGGAGGAGCAAAAACATTTCTTGCCATTGACAGCGCAGACGGTAAAACCATCCTTGGCTTCTTCTATAGTCTGAGCCCTGCCTCAATCGCTTTTGCTCGCGTGCCTGAAACAGTGTGGCGCGGACTCGCTCGTCATGAGGTACCGGGTTTTCGCTTGGCGCGCTTGGCTGTGGACTGCAGATTTCAAGGTCAGGGCCTGGGCGGACAGCTTCTGCTCGCAGCAGGCCGCCGTTGTTTGCAGGCCTCTACCGAAGTCGGCGGAGTTGTGCTGGTTATCGACGCAAAGAATGATCGGGCAGCCAAATGGTATTCGAGCTACGAAGCTCTTCCGCTCGCGGACGCGCCACTTTCTCTTGTGCTTCCTTTGGCAACATTGAAGGCGGCGCTGGTAGCCGCCGGCAAGTAGCTCTAACGATCCTTTTGTTCCATCGCTTTAAGCGAGCCCTCAAACGGCGCGCGCAGCACCCCGCGCTCAGTCACAATGGCCGCAATATACTTCGCCGGAGTCACGTCGAAAGCCGGATTGAAAATCCCCACACCATTCGGCGTTAGTTGCTTACCGCCATGGTGCGTCACCTCGACCGCCGACCGCTCCTCAATCGGAATCGCCTCACCTGTCGCCGTCGCCAGATCGATAGTTGACCAGGGCGCGGCCACGTAAAACGGAATCCCGTGCTCATGCGCCATAATCGCCACGCTATACGTGCCGATTTTGTTGGCCGTGTCGCCATTGGCCGCGATCCGATCCGCGCCCACCACCACGGCCTGGATCTTCCCTGCCCGCATCAGGCTCGCAGCCATGTTGTCGCAAATCACGGTCGTCGGAATCTTGTCGGCCATCAACTCCCAGGCCGTCAGCCGTGCGCCTTGCAGAAAGGGCCGCGTCTCGTCGGCATAAACATGAATCCGTTTGCCTTGCTCGATCGCCGAGCGAATCACTCCCAGCGCTGTCCCATACCCGCACGTCGCCAGTGCTCCTGCATTGCAGTGGGTCAGCACTCCGCCCTCGTCCGGCAGCAGAACTCCGCCATAGGCCCCCATCTTTTTGCAGGCAGCGATGTCCGCTTCATACATCGCGTGCGCCTCGGCCAGCAGAATGCCCTTGATCTGGTCGAGAGTCGCGCCCTCGGCCATCAATCCCGCGAAGACCTGCTTCATGCGGTCAATGGCCCAGAAGAGATTCACCGCAGTGGGCCGCGTCCCTGCCAGCCGCGCGCAGATCCGCTCGAACTCCGGTGCAAACTCGGCGCTTGTCGCGGCATTCGTGCGCAATGCGCCCAGCGCGACACCGTAAGCCGCCGAGACGCCAATCGCCGGCGCTCCGCGAACCACCATGGTAACAATCACCTCGGCCACCTGCTCATAAGTCGTGGCGAGTACGTAGCTCTCCTCAAGCGGGAGCCTGGTCTGATCGATAAAGCGGACGCCTTCCGGTGTCCATTGAAGTGTGGGAATCATGAGTCTCCAGTTTAAACTGC
>CAYVMS010000110.1:0-10716 GCA_964452615.1 uncultured Occallatibacter sp. | reverse complement strand
TTATTTTCCCCAAAACCAGCCTGGCTAAGGGATACGCATTCTGAGGGCAAGGTCAGTTCTTCCGCATTTCATGGTTCCTCACTGAATAGTCTCTACGCGTTCCGCCAAATCTATATACTCTGCTATTTTACGTTCTTGATAGATTTCAGCGATGATGGCTTGAATGTTTTCTTCAGGCTCATTTAGAGCCTTAAGGATATCGTCGATTGAGATTGGAATACTGCTGCCACCTGGGTTCTTCCACTCAGGCAGTGTATGCATAAAGTCCACTATTTTCCAGCGGTTCTGGTGCCCATATTCGGTGAACACTTTCGTTAATATTTCTTCTTCAGCGGGAGATAATTTTCTCTTATTCTGAAGAGGCGTACTCAATTGAACTTCGTAATCTCCAAAAGGGGCAGAGATAAATTCGGACCAAAAGCGACCGCCATCTTTGATCAAGTTGTATGTTTGGCTGAGCACCGGACCGTTATCCATTGAAACATAATTGTCGTTGCTGATCGGAGTGCCCCATTCAGAAAATGCCTGACGATCTGCGATATAGAGAAGCTTTAGGAGCTTGATATAGTGCATGCAACCGCCACGCAGTTCCAAAAGGAATGCCGCAGCCTCGGTAACCTTTTGTTCTTCAAATCGCATAAAGACCCAATGGTGAAGATTTAGCGAAACATCACCAAAAACAGTGTACCACTTTTTAGACACACTTTTGCACCGTTTTCGCTGCATACGTGGAAAACAGGGTGACAATTAAAGCAACTTCTATGGTATAGAGGAAAGCTGCATTCCCATTTTGAAACCTTTCAAAATTGAGCGTTCTTCAAACAACCTCACCATATCCTTGATTGTCCAAGCGTGACTGGAAAGCCCAACTTCCATCGCAGGAGTGACCCTGATGGTCTGATGAACTCGGCAGAAGTGGTGATTTCGCCTTCTGGCGACCTTTGTGACTGTAGCGCTATTTAGCGCTGTAAATCGGTTGAAGGGAGGCAGAATGGTAGAAAATGTAGACTATATAGAAAGTCTCACTTCCTATTCAACGTGTTTATAATAAGCAATATACGTGATTCTTAAGGACTTGAGCACGCACTAAGATTCCGAGTCCCTTCTTCGGCACCAAGTATTTTAAAATCAGTCACTTGGAACGGACCGCGAGGTCCGTTTTACTTTGTATGGGCTCTCTGCGAACTCGGCTCTCAAATGCGATTGGCAGGGAAGTTGCCGACCAACTCTCCAGCGGCGACGTGCTGGCCGGCCAGCACAATGGCATGGCTTGCGATCCGCGCCGCCGGGCCGATGACCGTGGGCGTCAGCATGACCTCGCCGAAGTCATGCGCTGCATGGCTGTGCGAGTAGATCCTGGCAAATGACCCGATAACGGCGCCCTTGCCAATCGTGATCCCGCCGCGGTCGTTCAGCAGAGCGCGCTGACGGATCGTGACGCCCTCCTCGATCGAGAGTTTGTAGCCGAAGGTCAGGTCCACTCCGTGGTAAATCTTCACCCCCGCGCCGATGCGCGCGAAGATGTGGCGGCCCAGCATCGAGCGGAAACGCAGCCCCAGCCAGTGGTTGGTTCCGACCGGCGAGCGATCGAACATCTGCCAGAACCACAGCAGCGGCTTGCGCTTGGCGAACTGCTCAGGGTCGGCATCGGCAAAATGCTCAGCCTCCAGTGTCAAGTTCTCCGGGTCCAGCGAGAGCGAGAGCACGTTGCCCGGCAGCTCGGAGGTAAGCGTCAGGTTGAGCTTCCCGCCGTGCGGGCGGCCCAGATAGAGCTGGCAAAGCTGGTCGCGCACAATCTCGGCGCGGCGCTCGGGAGCCTGGTGGTGTGTGAACTCTTCATCGAGAAACTGTATCCAGCGCCGGTAGACCTCTTCGGCCTCGGGCGCGGGGTGGGGGACGCTGCTCTGTGGATGTTCCATACGAATTGGAAGATACAACACCGGGCCGGGGTTCCGCGAATGGGGAGTGCACGGTCGCGGCGGTTCTAATCATCAATTGCCCCGATCCAGAGAAGATCGTAAATGCAGAATCATTCGAGCGGACACGGAATGATCTCGCATTGGACTGTCACATAAAGCCTTGGAGACAAGTCTGCCGTCTCACTTTCCCTCAGAAGCCCTCGCTGGCGCAAGGCCTCGACCGTGGCACGAAGCTTCTTCCGCTGGGCTTCTACAATCTCGCCAAGCTGTAATTGATATGCGGCCTTATCGGTCCAAACGATGGTGACGTTCTCGACGGGTTGCCACGACATCTCCTTCTCCGAAACGCCGAGCCAGTATGCGATGATCTTGTGCCGGGTCGAGCGGTCAAGCCCTCGAACCCCATTGCACGATCCCCAGGGATTATTCTCCTCAAAGCGGCGGGAGATGATACGATCACCATCCAGATCGACGACCACAGGCGCGCTCACTTGTGCATCGTCTTCGACAAGATCATATGTGTAAACCTGCGGCCATCCTGGGGTGAGCTTGTGGCCAACGTAATCTCCGCATACTCCGCTCCCGATGTTGCCATGGCTGACCATGGACGGGCTGACCGCGATATACAAATCCTCCTCGGAGGCAGAAATAACGCTGGCGACGAATCCCAACATTCCATGTTCACCGTAGCTTAGGCTATTCCCGGGATCTTTCGCCAGCATCATCGACGCTATACGTGCGAGCAAGCGTCCGCGCCACGACCCCGTCTCTCCATAGGTCCAGTCACCCAGAGTGACGCGCGATTCGCTCAGCGGAAGACGGCCAATCAGAATAGCGGCCTGCGCCGGGAAAGCTGGTGCGACGGTATCAATGGCAGGAATCGGCAGCTTCGCATTTTCCTGAATGAGCGCATCGAGAACGGCCTGAACTGCACGGCGTTCGGCTTGTTGCGCCTCATCGCCTCCATAGAGCGGCGGCATCGTCCAGTGTTCGAGCAGCGCAGGCATTTCAGCAAGGAGCTGGGCGTCATGCCCTCGCCGGGCAAAGTCGGCTGCCCAGGCAATCAATCGCGGATCACCGCCGTGAAGCCATTGATGGAGAGTGTCGTAATCGACCCGCATCTCAGGCGTGATGATCTGTTCTTGCGCCGGAAGCGCACCAGCCATGGCGAAAAGAAACAGCGGCGTAAACCACGAACATTTCATAGACACCCTATTCATTTTGGGGGATTGTTTGCGGGGTCTTTCGGCCCGAACAAAAATTGCACTCCAATATAGGCGATCCAGTTTGGCTCGCTGTTTTCACGCGTTACAGCTTGCATGGCGTGTCCGCCCATGAAGAGCAGGCGCAGATGCCCTGCGTGGTCCAGCGTCTGCCGCCCGCCCACATCCAGCGTCAGAGAGCGCTGCTTGGGCGCATTGCCGATGCGGTTTGCGTCCTGCAGATCATAGATCTCACCATAAAGCTCAAACCGCTCGTTGAACTCGTGACCCGCAATCAGCCCGCGTCCCCAGCGGCTCGGCACATTGCGGTTGCCAATCCAACGGCCTACCTCGCCGTCAAATCCCACAGGCCCCAGTTTGGCCGTGAACTCTACAGGCAGATAGTATTGCGGCCCCGGCTCCACAACGCCACGGCGGACGGAACTCGTGGGGTTGTTGATCGAAGCCTGCGGATAGGTGCCCAGCGAGAAGTCCAAACTCTCATCGGACTTGGGTTCGCCTGCGCGATGATGCTCAAAATACCGCCACTTCACCCCAAGCAACGACTCACCCAGCCCCGCCCGCGTCGTGTTGTGCTCGTCGGTAGACGCGGCGATGGGCAACTCATACTTGAGTTGAATGCGGTCGCCCCAGCCGTAGTTCATGTCGATATCCGGCAACTGGTAGTCGGACTCGCTGGGGTTGTGGTTGGCGATCCACCCAAAGTTGATCTCCCATTGCCGATTGCCGGGCGTGCCGGGGTCGTCGGTAATAAAAGGCGGGCCGCCCTGCGCGCTCGACTGGGCCGCACCCGCAACTACAACCATCAGTAGAAAAAGTTGAATGAGTCTATGCACTCGAATGACCGGGCACTCCGTAGTATGGGCTTATATTTCCGCTAGAAGCGTATGAATTAAGGGTAGCATCGTCCTGCCTTGGCAGTGGTTAAGATCCTGTGTCGCCCTTGGGCAATCGCATGTACATTTCTCTCCCGCATTCTGCTCATTGGTCGCAAGTGCCAGGTCATGATGCCTCATACCCCCATAGGGAGCAGTCGAAAATAGCCCCGGATGAAGCGAGCTCAATCCGGGGACAGCGCCCCAATTCACATGTTCGCGTCCTGCAGGGCCGCGGCGAACCTCTTCTTTCGTGCTCCACCTCGTTCATGCGATTGCCCTGTGTGCTGAGATCCGCCGGACTGAGATTTTGCCCGTCGGGGCGATGCAGTGGGGTGCCCAAACTCGAAAAAAACGACCTTCCCCCTATGGAACGAGACGCAACGGCCGGATTATTTCGATTCTCGTCCCGCTACCCGCCCTGCTCTGCGATACTGTTTTGTTATGCCCATTGACGACCTGCAACAGGCTGCCCAGAAGATTGCCGGATTCCTTGCCACCCTCAACAAGCTGGGTGGATTACGCCTCAAATACCGCATCACCGCACCTGAGGGTGAGCCCGCCACTGAAGAGGAGCAGACCCCCGCTCTCTGTGTCGAACTGGCCGGAGCCGACGTGCCTCTGGTCACTCAGCACAACGGCGAGTTGCTGCTGGCTCTGGAGACCATCTCCGCGCAGATCCTGCGTCTCGACCAGCGCGAAGGCAGCCTCATCAGCTTTGACGCCGACAACTTCAAGGCCCTGCGCGCCCAGGAACTGCGCATGACTGCCGAGACCGCCGCGGAAAAGGTGCTCCGGTCCGGCGTTCCCTACGCCTTTCCGCCGATGAACAGCCGCGAACGCCGCCTGCTTCACATGGCCTTCCGCGGCATCGAAGGCGTCGAGACGGCCAGCAACGGCGAGGGCCAGGACCGCTTTCTTGCGGTCTATCCCGCGGGCAAGACCGACCTGCCCGTCGCCGCGCCTGCCAAGCCGCGCAGCTTCGGGGATCGCGGGGACCGCGGAAGAGGCTTTGGAGATCGTGGCCGAAGCGGAGGCGGCCGTGGCTCGGGCGACCGCGGACGCTTCCGCCGTTAGCCACCACCTGCGGTTGGGCCAGACGCTCGCTGATCGCTCGCAACTGCTCCCTTGCCTGTGTCTGGATGACTGGTTGAGGTTCGTGGTTTCCCAGATCCCAAATGCGGGACCTGGGGTACCCAATTTCTGACGATTTAGCGGCTTTTTCTGGCCAAAAATGCGCCGGTTTTGGCAAAAAACAGGCAAAATCCGGGATTTAAGGTTACCGATTAGTCAATATGTAAAAATCACAAGTCATTGATGCATGGCCATTTACAGGAGATCAACATCGAAAACTGGCCCCCACACAGGAGGGGGGTACCCCTCTCAGTGGAAATCGGTCAGAAGACCATGGTCAGCAAGGTTCTGTTCCGCTGATGCTTTCTATTGTGCGCCGGTGAAGAGTTATTTTCTGCATTGATCAGCAAGAATAGTCTGTCAGTTTCCCAGGTCCCAAAAGCGGGATCTGGGGCACCCGGCACATAGCATAGCGAAAAAAGCATCCCTGGGCGCTTGATCTCTTTGCATTCTTCTCGCGCGAAGGCACTTGGCCTCGTTTCCTGTAAAAAACAATAAAGAACTATGGTTATAGATATCCCACCTTAGGCGCAAAAACAGAGACGTGCCGAAGGTGGGGCACCCAGTGTCTTGTTAGGCGTTCAACTGCTCCTGGAGCTTGTTCAGCGTACGATGCAGATCCTTGTCGGTGCGGCGCTGGTCGTCGATCTTGGCGATCGAGTGCATCACGGTAGTGTGGTGCTTGTTGCCAAACTGGCGGCCGATCTCGGGCAAGCTGGCCTCGGTCATCTGCTTGGCGAGATACATGGCAATCTGCCGGGGTACGCACACGTTGCGCGAGTTGTTTTTCTGCTTCAGATCGACGACTTTCATGCCGAACTGCTCGGCGACGGCGCGCTGAATCGCTTCGATGGTAATCTTGCGCACCTGCATGTCGATGAACTGCTTGAGGCACTGCTGGGTGGAAGCCAGCGTGATCTCCATGCGGTTGAGCTGGCACCATGCGATGAGACGCACCAGCGCGCCTTCGAGTTCGCGCACGTTGGTGCGGACGTTTGAAGCGACAAAGAGCGCCACATCCGTGGGCAACTGCACCTGCTCGCTCTCGGCCTTCTTTTGCAGGATGGCGACTTTGGTTTCGAGATCGGGCGGTTGAATATCGGCGATCAGACCCCACTCGAAGCGCGAGCGCAGCCGGTCCTCGATCTCCGCCAGTTCCTTGGGCGGCCGGTCCGAGGCGATCACAATCTGCTTCATGCTCTCGTGCAGCGCGTTGAAGGTGTGGAAGAACTCCTCCTGCGTGCGCTCCTTCTGCGCGATGAACTGAATGTCGTCGATCAGCAGCACATCCACAGTGCGGAAGCGGTCGCGGAAGCTGGTCATGCGATCATTGCGCAGCGAGGTGATCATCTCGTTGGTAAACTTCTCGGCAGATACATAGCAGATGCTCGCGGTGGGCTGGCGACGCTTCACCTCGTGGCCGATGGCGTGCATCAGGTGGGTCTTGCCCATTCCGACGCCGCCGTAGAGGAAGAGCGGATTGTAAGCGCGGGAAGGCCTCTCAGCCACAGCCAGCGAGGCGGCGCGGGCAAACTGGTTGCCGTTGCCGATGACGAAGGCGTCGAAGGTGTAGCGCTGGTTGAGTTGCGCCGCGGTCGACCAGTCGAAACGCGCCTGCTCTGGCGTGCGCGCCGGCGGCGGCGGCGGCGCCGTGGGAGCGTGCGCAGAGACAGGTGCGAAGCCGCCATCCTTGCGCTGCGGCGGCACAGAGGGATCTTCCTCAGCGGTGACGAAACAGACGTCGTCCAATTCGAGGCCGTGCTGCTCGATCGCCTCCTGGATCAGGTCGCCGTACTTGTCGCCAAGCCCTTGAAACTCAGGCGAGGGCACGCGCACATAAAGTGTGCGGCTGGCCACATGGCTATAGCGCGTGGGTTTGAACCATGTCTCGAAGGATTGGCGAATCACTTTCATTTCCAGGGCCGCAAGTATCTGGAGCCAGGGATTAAGAGCCGTCACCGGCGAAATCGCAATAGCCATCGTGCTCATCCTTGCCTGCGCCGTCTTTTGATCGGGGTTCGGTTCATCCACCGTTTTCGGCAAAAAGACCCTCGCTGGCGGAAATTTGAAGCATTCCGTCCGGTTGCTGCTTACCGACTGCCTGATTGCCGCGGGTCGGCCTCTGAATAAAATCGAGGCCCGGGATAAACCGGTTCCGTGAGACGCTGGGAAACTTTCTTGAACGGTCCCGATAGTAGCACATTTGCGAGTCGTTGTAATCCCCGATTCACAATCTTTTGGTCTGAGCGATTGAGTTGCACCATCAGTGGTGAAACTCGCCGGTAAGGTTACCAGAGTGTCTGCGGGAAGTGCCCTGAACACGCTCTGATTGTGGTCGTTCGCGCTCCAAATTGCCCTGGCGCAATTACCGGGTGAGTCCTCGTGGATCGACCCGAATTTGCTTCGCAATCGACTTCCCGCTGGATTCCTGGCTCAACTTACGTTACACTTAGAACTTGCCGTCAAGGCGCAGATTTTCATCAGGAAACAGGAGTGCATTTTCATGCCTAAGCGCACATTTCAACCCAATCGACGCAAACGCGTGAAGACCCACGGTTTCCGTGCGCGCATGAAGACCAAGGCCGGTGCAGCCGTATTGAGCCGCCGCCGCGCCGTCGGTCGCAAGCGTGTGGCCGTCAGCGCCGGATTCCGCGACTAATCCTCGCCTGCCGTCCTCTTTGAGCCGGAATGCGCCGCAATTGCAGGCCGTTCCGGGCAAAGCCTTTCGCGGCACTGCCATGACAACCCCATCTCAGCTTGACCAGCGCCAGCCCCTCAAAGCATCGCTGACCGGAGTGCGCCTTTCGCGGCACGCCGATTATCAGCGTGCCTACGCGGCCAGCCGCAAGCGCCAGTCTACGTCGATGAGCTGGTTTCTGGCACCGCAAACAGCCATCGTCGCTGCATTCGACCCTCCTATCGGCCCGCGCGTCGGCCTCACCGCCGGCAAGGTATTGGGCAAGGCTCACGAGCGCAACCGCATCAAGCGGCGCATGAGAGAGGCTCTGCGCCGCCACGTGGACCTGCTGCCGCAAGGCTGCGACCTCATCCTTCATCCCCGCCGCACGGTGCTCACTCTGGAATTCGCGAAACTTGAGGCGGAGGTTGTGCGTATCCTTCAACAGGCAACCATGGAGGCAGGCCGCATGAAGAGTAACTCCGCCCAGCCCGCCGCATCCAAAACTTCTGCCGCCCCGCAGATTCCATGACCAGCGCTCGAACCCAGTCCGTGCATCAGCACGCAAGTCCGCCTGAGACAACGATGGCCCCGCCGCAGGTGGCGACCCGTCTCTTGCTGGCCACGCTCGCCTTCTATCGCCGCTGGATCTCCCCGGCGATCCATTCGCTTCAGCCCGGCGGTTGCCGCTACTTGCCCACCTGTTCGGAGTACGCTTCCATCGCCATCGCAAATCACGGGCCTCTGCGCGGCTTGGCTCTGGCCCTCTGGAGGCTCTTGCGCTGCAACCCTTTCGTCCGTGGCGGCCTCGATCCCGTGCCGCCGGCCGTACATTCACATCATCTCCATCGCGAGCAATTACCATAGAAAGAGCGGCGCTCTAAACCTCGCGCCACTTAACGATAGGACGTATCCATTGGCAGAAATTCGCAATCCCAATCTTCAGGGCCCAGGCAACGAAGGCGGCAGCAGCGGCGGCGATATGCGCGGCATGATGACCATCATGCTCCTGGTGCTTCTAGTTTTCTTTGGCATCGACTACTTCAGAGCCAAGCAACAGCCTGCACCCGCCACGCAGATGCAGAGTCAGCCGCAGTCACAGCAGCCGGCCCAACAGGCCGCGGTTCAGACGAGCCAGGCGCCTCAGTCGCAGTTGGCCGGCGGACAGGTGCAGGCTCCTGCCGCCATCCCTGCCATCTCCGCCCAGACCGAGAGCCTGACCACGATTGAGAACGAGCAGTACAAGATCGTCTTCACCAATCGCGGCGCGCAGGTCAAGAGCTGGGTGCTCAAGAAATACTTCGACACCGCCGGCAAGCCGCTCGATATGGTGCAGCCACAGGCCGCCCAGGCCTTCGGCTATCCGCTCTCGCTCTTCACCTACGAGCCGGCCCTGACGACCCAGATCAATCAGGCGCTCTATCAGGTCACAGCCACGGGCGCGCAGCCCACTGTTACGGGTCATGCCGAGGTTCCGGCCACCAGTGCGCTCACATTCCACTACGCCATGGGCAACTTGGACGTGGTCAAGACCGTCAGCTTCGACTCTAGCTACGTCATCACCATCGAGACTGAGGTCAAGCGTGACGGCTGGCCGGTGCGGGCGCTGGTCCAGTGGCCTGCCGGTCTGGGCGACATGGAGGAGTTCCTCGCAAGCCAACACCGCGGTGGTCCCATGGTGCGCGCCTCGGCGCTCTCGCAATTCGCATGGTCGCTCAATGGCAAGCAGGATTCGCAGGCCGTCGCCAAGGTGGGCAACAACGCCACCTTCGATCAGCCGTATGCCTACGCAGCGATCGCGGATCTTTACTTTGTCTCGGCCTTTCTGCCCGACGCTCCAGATCGCACAACTCTGGTCACGCTGCATCACACTATCGACCTGCCGAGCAACTTGAGTGACCCGACCAGCGAGAAGAAGCCGGCGCATTTGCTTGGCCTGGCCGTGGGCGACACCAGCGGCGTCACTCGCCTGCGTCTCTATGCCGGTCCCAAGTCGATGGATGTGTTGGCCTCAATCCACGCTATTGGCCCGGACGGCAAGCCTACCGGGCAGTCGCTCGAGCCGTTGATTCAGTTCGGCTGGCTCACCATCATCGCCAAACCACTCTACCTTGCCCTGCGCTACCTGGTTGAGCACGGCGTGAACAACTGGGGCTGGGCCATCATTATCATTACCGTGATCTTCAACCTCCTCATGTTGCCCACTCGCATCATGATGATGAATACATCGTTGAAGACAGCGCGTATCCAGCCCAAGGTTGAGGCCATCAAGAAGCGCTATGCGCATCTCAAGATGAATGACCCCAAGCGGACCGAGATGAACGCCGAGATCATGGACCTCCACAAGTCGGAGGGAATCAATATGGTCGGCGGGTGTCTCCCGATTCTCATTCAGATGCCTCTCTTCTTCGCCTACTTCCGCGTGCTGCAAAACACGGTCGAGCTGCGCCAGGCTCACTGGTTCTGGCTCCGCGATCTCTCCGCGCCGGACCCAATTCACATTCTCCCAATCCTCATCATCATCACCATGTTCCTGACGCAGTACATCACGCCCTCGCCGCAGATGCCCAAGGAGCAGCAGCGGATGCTGGCCTTCATGATGCCTGCCATCTTCGGCATGATGCTGTGGAGCTACGCCTCGGGACTCTCGCTCTACTGGGGTGCAGGCAACATGATCAATCTGGCGATCCAAATCGGCATCAACTTCTCACCCATTGGCAAAGAGTTGCACGCCATCGCCGACAAGCGCGCCGCCAAAAAGAGCGGCAGCAGCCCCAAAACCATTCAGGGCCGCCGATAGATAGCGCCAGACAGCGCCGCAGCACAATTCAATCCCCGCTCAAGCCAGTCTTGAGCGGGGATTCTTCTTGTTTAGGGCGCCTCTGAAT
>CAYVMS010000109.1:0-10729 GCA_964452615.1 uncultured Occallatibacter sp. | reverse complement strand
TGTGCGCCAGGATCAGCGCCGGCCGGTTGGACTGCTCGATGATCTTGGCCATGGTAAAGGTCTTGCCCGAGCCGGTGACGCCGAGCAGCACCTGATGCCTCTCGCCCGCCGCGAGGCCGTTCATCAGTTCTTCTATGGCCCGCGGCTGATCTCCCCGCGGCGTATAGCTGGTCACCAACTGAAAGTCCATGTCCGCATTATATCCCGATGAGGCGAACAGGAGGCGAATACATGCCTGTCAGCCAGTCAATCGCGTGAAGATCTTCACTACCTCATCCTGCCCATTTGCTGCCAATGACGGTCATGATGTCTGATGCTCCCGGCAGGGAGCGCAGAGAATAGCCCAGGATGGAGCGAAGCGCAATCCTGGGAATACGGTTAATCCCATGTTCGCGTCCCGTAGGGCCGCGGCGATGTTCATCATTCGTGCACTGCCGGGTGCCCCATCCTTTTCACGTTCTTTGTGAAAAGGATGGGATACCACGAACCTCAACCAAATCGTTTCCGGATTTCCTCGACCAGCTGGGCGAAGCCGGTCACTTCGCGATTTGTAGTTTTGGGATGAGAGATGATTCGGTAAGGGTGCCGCAGATCCCGCCTTTGGGGTCTGTCTGGGAGAACATGCACCTTTCCCGCGAATCTTGCAGATAATTACCCTCCGTAAGCGCACGATGAAAGAGATGTGAACAATTTCTATCCCTTCCGTCCGAATCCGACCCGAACCTGCACCCAGCAGTTCTCGACGGAAGCGGCAAATTTATTAAAGAAATCGGAACCTACCCCCACCCCCCTCCTATATATCTTCAAAACCTTGCCGGTAATTATTTGCGCAACACAGATAAGTGGCACACCAATCATTGGACCGTCGAAGCAGCTATCGCCGGGTGCCCCCGATCTCGATTTTGAGACCTGGGATTTCAACCTGTCACCAAGGGAGCGGCTGCCCCAGATGGAAGAAACCGCCGCTAGGTCCGTCATCGGGCAGAGTGGCCAGTGCAGCGCTGGTCTTGGCTCCCTCACTCAATTCCATCGTGGCGTTCGGGCCGCCCATGTCGGTTTTCACCCAGCCCGGATGGGCCGAGTTGACCTTGATCTTCGTGCCGCGCAAATCCCAGGCGAGGTGGATGGTGAAGGCGTTGAGCGCTGTCTTTGAAGCGTCGTAAGCGAAGCTCTTGGCGTCGTAGATGGGCGATCCCGGAGTGGCGTGCAGGGTGAGCGAGCCGAGGATGCTCGACAGATTCACGATGCGGCCTGCGGGGCTCTTCTTCAAGAGCGGCAGCAGCACATCGGTCAGAGCCACCTGTGCGAAGAAGTTGGTCTCGAAGACCTTGTGCAGCAGATCCTGCGAAACTTCAGATGCAGAGTGCTCCGGGCCGTTGCCAGGGAAGACGCCCGCTGCGATGCCAGCATTGTTGACGAGGATATCGAGACGTCCGTACTTCGAGTTGAAGTATTCGTAAGCCGCCTTGTGCTGGGCCTTATTCGTAACGTCGAAGTGGAGCAAGTCGGCGTCTGCGCCCGCTGCGCGGAGCTTTGCAAGCGCCTTTTCTCCCTGAGTAAGGTCGCGGGAACCAATAACTACTTTAATGCCGTGATCTTTCAGTTCGAGTGCAGTTTGAAAGCCGATTCCGCGGTTTCCGCCCGTGATAAATGCGATTTTCTGAGACATGGGGACGCTTCTCCTCTGCATTTTTTGATTCGCGGAGCATTGGAAAGGTGCATGGAATCTTGGCGATAGGCGCGAGGAATCCTGTGCCCCGATGATTTTAATCTTTTCTTGAGTCGGCATCGCATTTCCAGCCGATTCTCATAGACAATGGAAGAGTGACCCTAACAATTCGCGCTGCGCTTCTTGCGCTCCTTCTTGCGCCCTCTCTGGGCTTCGCTCAGTCATTGGCGCAGTCGCTTGCTGTGCATGGCCCTTTCGATCCAGCTTTCTATAAGCCGCTCGATGGGCATGAGCGCTGGCAGCGCTGGCTGAGCGAAGATGGCCGCTCTCCTGCAATACACGTCGAGTCTTTTGCGACCGCAGCCTATTTGCAGACCATTCCCGATCCAGCGGTGTGGCCCAGGACAACGGGCGGCTTCGTTCGCCGTCTGGGGTCGAGCTATGGCAGCAACCTCATTCAAAACACTGTGCATGAGAGCCTGGCGGAGGCCGAAGGCACTGATCCGCGTTACTTCGCCTGCGCCTGCTCCGGCTTCTTCCACCGCTCCGGTCACGCGCTCAAGATGACCTTTTTCACTTACAACCGTGCCGGCCAACAGACGCTGGATATTCCCCAGATCTCCGGCGCCTACGGCAGTTCGATGATTGAGGCTATGTGGTGGCCGCACCACTATACTGCGCTGGTTCAAGGCGTTCAAACCGGCCATATCGAGATGGGCTTTATCGGCGCTGAACACCTGGCCCAGGAGTTCGCCCCGGAGTTCAAGCGCCTGCTCCATCTCCGTTTCTGAGCCATAGCGCCAGAATATAAATCGCTCTGCGCTACAATGCTTTCAATACAAGGAGGTTGTATGCGCAGGATTCTTCTGGCCATTCTTGTCGTCGCTTTTTCCGTCTCACTTGCAGCACCGCTCATGGCGCAGGGCGCGCCGCCGCAAGGTAGCGCCGACCAGCCTTACACCGTCGAGTATTACTACAAGTGCCAATGGGGCCATCAGGCCGAGTTCCTGCAGCTCTTCCTGAAGAACCATTACCCGCTGCTCAAGAAGATCCAGAGCACCGGGCGCATTCTCTCGGTGAAGATTGAGTCGCCCGCCTATCACACATCGGAAGAACTGCGCTGGGATTACCGCGTAACCATTCGCTATAAAAACTCGACGGTAGCGACGACGGCGAATCCCGACGAAGAGGCCTTCATCAAAGAGCTATGGCCCGACCAGGAGACCTATAAGAAAGAAGAGCAGCGCAGGTTTGAAATTCTGCTTGGACACATCGACCTGCCTATCACGGACATTACACCCACAAAGTGAGAGGAGCGTGGAACAGGGATAAGGGAAAAGGCAATAGGAATTCTCCGTCCGAGCCAATCCCCGTGCCGCATCCTTTCCGCTTCTTTCTGCGGAAAGGGTGGAAATCTATGAACCCCAATCCGCCACTAATCCCTATTCCGTATTCCCTATTCCCTGCCCTTCCACCGCCGCACCAGATCTTCGGCAGCTTCAGCCCAATCGGGAAACTGAAATTGAAATCCCGCGTCTAGCAGACGTCCAGGGATGGCGCGGCAGCTCTGCAACACAAGCTCCGGCTCAGTCCGCAGAAAGATGGCGCCAAGCCTGATAGCCAGCGCGGGCGCGGGAAGCCCATTGGGCACATCCCATGCGTAGCGCAGTGCGGCCATGAATTCTCGATTGGGCAACGGGTTGGGCGCAGCAAAATTGATTGGCCCGACCAGTTCCTCGTGCGCCAATATGAAATCGACAGCCCGGGCATAGTCGGCCTCGTGTATCCACGAAACGAACTGGCGCCCATTGCCCTGCGTACCGCCGAAGCTCGCACGGACAAGGTTGGAGAGCACGCCAAAGGCGCTGCCCGGCGTAGGGCTGAGAACGGCGGCGCTGCGCAGGGCAATCTTGCGCGTGCGCGGCGTTGGGGCCGCAAAAAATGCACCCTCCCAATCGCGGACAACGCGGGCTGTGAACCCGCCCCGCTTGCTCCACGGTTCAGCGCCTGTGACCGTTTCCTCCTCGACGGCGCTGCTTTCATCCAACGGCAGATCGATGCGATTTGCGTCCACGGCACATTTGTAGAGTGTTGCGGCCGAGGCATTGATCCACAGCTTCGGCGGGTTCACGAGACCTGCAATAACACCGCCGATGAGTTGCGTGGAGCGAATGCGCGATTGATAGATAGTGCGGCGATTGGCCAGCGTGTAACGGCAGTTGACGCTGCGTCCGGCGAGGTTGATGCAGAGGTCCGCACCTTCAAGGTACTCGGTCCACGGCCCGGTTGTCTCACCGTCCCAGTGAACGGTCTGCCAAGGCGCAGAGTACGGCCCCCGTGTGAGCACAGTGACATGATGGCCGTGCTCTTGGAAGTGACGCGCCAGCATTTGCCCAACTTCTCCGCTGCCACCGGGCAGGACGATGCGAAGAGGATTTAGGGCGGACGGGCTCACCAGAGCGATCTTGTCCATAGATTCAGCTTACGGCTTTGGGATGGGATACGAGGCTCATTTCGATGGGCTGAGCGCCGACATCCACTCCGCTGGAGAATCCACCAGCACATCGGGCGGATTGTCTACCAGACTCTGCGGCGAAAGACCGAAAGTGCAGCCGATTACCCACGTGCCGGCGTTGCGCGCCGTGGCCACATCCACTTCACTATCGCCGATCATCACCGTCTCTTCGGCCGTTGCGCCGGCCTCATTCATGAGCGCCAGCAATCCCTCCGGGTCAGGCTTCTTGGTATTGAAACTGTTGCCGCCGTAGACATGCAGGAAGAAGGGCGCCAGATCGAGCGCCTCACAGATGGCCTGCGCCGGGCGAACCGGCTTGTTGGTCAGAACGGCCATCGTCCTGCCAAGCCCGTCCGGCGCATCGTGCAATTGGTGGATCGCGGCCAGTGCCTCAAGAACCCCTTCATAGGCGTAGGTGTAGTCCAGTTTGTGCTCGCGATAGTAATCGAGAAAATATGCGTAAGCCTTGGCCAGCAGTGCCTCATCCACCTCAACCGCATTCACTCCAAACAGCGCCCGCCTGATCAGCATGATCGCGCCGTCACCAATGTAGCTAGCAACAAGAGCGTCGGGCAACTGCTCGCGGCCAACATATGCCAGCGTCGCGTTGACACTGTTGCAGAGATCCTGCGCGGAGTCGATCAGTGTGCCGTCGAGGTCAAAAACAAGCAGTTTCAGTTGTTCGACTGGAATAGGGCGAAGAATGCGAACCATAAATACAGTTTAACGGGGAGCATTGGCGAATGATTTGTAGCTGCGACATACATTGGAAAAAAGCAGGCGAGACCTCGTTTGGAGCCGAACAGGTCTCGCCTGGTAACAAACATCAATGCACCCGAATATCCCCCGACCCAGTCTCGATGCGCACCGTGGGCCCGCCGCCGTGGATCTTGCCGCTCACGTGGTGGTGGTCCGTTGAGCCCTGAGTCAGCATCTCCATATCAGTGTGAATGCTGCCTGAACCGGTAGAAGCATCGAGGGTGAACGCTGCGCTACCGGCTGAGTATTCGATATTTCCCGAGCCGGCCTCCAGCTTCCAGTCGGTCGAGGGCGTTCCGGCTGCTTTGATGTTGCCCGATCCTGTCTGGGCGTGCAGCCCGCCGTGCAGGTTGCGCAGCTCGATATTGCCCGAGCCGGTCTCCGCTTTGACGTCGCCCTGGCCCATCTGCTCGGCGTAGATGTTGCCCGAGCCAGTGTCGACCTTGAAGCCGTCGTGCAGCCCGGTGGCGTGAATGTTTCCAGAGCCGGTGGAGATCTTTGCATTCTCGCCAACACCGTCGACCGTCACGTCGCCCGAGCCCGACCCGGCGTCGAGAAACGCATTTTCAGGCGCCTGAATCTCATAGTCGATGCTGATGTTATGCAGGTTCTCTAGATGGCCGCCGATGCGCACGATGCCGCCCGTCTGCTCCACGGGAGGATGCGCCGCGATCTCACGCACACGTTCCTCGCTGCCGCCCCAGCCCGACTTGACTTTGCCCCAGATATGAACCTGGTTGCCTAAGCCGTGAGTGATATGGATGTTGCCTGAGCCGGTCGAGACCGACAGTTCCACACGTCCGCTCACCGAAAGTGTGCGCTCGAATGTCGCCTCTGAAGCCCGTGCCGGAACCGCCGCCAGTGCCAGTGCCGCCGCTGCTGCTGCTAGAAAAAGATGCTTCATTCTGTAACTCTCCTTGAAAAAAGTGATCACTGGTTAGCTGGCTCCTGATCTCTGTCGTTACTGCTGTAAAACTACCTGGTCGCCTTCCTTCAGTCCGCTGAGAATCTCGGTGACCGAGCCGTTCGACAATCCCACAGTGACGGGCACCTTGCTCTTCCCTTCCTTCTGTTTCTTATCAGGAATCTCGACCGTGGCTTTCTTTTGGTTGTCGTAGATAACGGCGTTCTCGGGCACCGTCAGCACGCCCTTATGCTCGTCGAGCAGGATCTCGGCGTTCGCCGTCATGTTTGCCTTGAGTTCGCCGCCGGGATTGTCGATCGAAACACGCACTTCAAACGTGGTGACGTTGTCCTTTTCGACACCCATTGGGGAAATTTTTGTCACCTTGCCGTTAAAGACGCGGTCGCGGAAGCTCTCGACTTTGATGCGGGCCGGCTGGTTCATGTAGACATGCGCGATGTCGGCCTCATCGACCTTGCCCTGCACATAAACTTCCCGAATGTCGCCCTCGGTCATCACCAGCGTGGCCGTCGAACCCAGCACAAGAATTGAACTGACCGCGTCGCCCATCTCCACGTCCCGCGAGAGTATCACGCCATCCATGGGCGCGATGATCGTCGTGTAACTCAACTGCTCTTCGAGTTGCTTGAGACTTGCCTGGGCCTGCATCACCTGCGCCTTGGCCTGCTTCAGCTTGGCCGTATCTACGCCGATCTGAGCATTGGCGCTGTCGCGCCGGGTCAGTGCGGCCAGATAGTCTTTGTTCGCGTCGTCAAGTGCCTGATGGCTTACGATGCCTTCCTTCTGCATCTCCATGTTGCGGTCCAGCGTGGACTTGTACATCGGCAGATCGGGAGCAGCCGCATTTACCTTGTCCTGATCGACGTTTGCCTGGTAGGTGCCGACATTGGCCTCGGCCGATGCCAGTTGCGCCCGCTGCGCCTCGACCTGCGCTAAGATCTCCTGCTGATCGAGCTGTGCCAGTTCCTGGCCCTTGCGCACGTAGTTATTAATGTCCACGTAGAGCTTTTCCACAATACCGGAGGCTTTGGATTTGACCTCGACCTTGGTGATGGGCTGGATCTTTCCCGTGGCCACGACAGAGCGCGCCACATCGCCGCGCGTCACCTTGGCCAGTCTGTTGGGATCGATGGAGGATCCTCTCGCAAGCCGCGCCAGGCCAACGCCCAGCAATAGCACCACAAATAGCCCGCTGGCGCCCAGCCAGATCCAGAATCGCTTGCTCCTCTTGCGCGATGCAGTCACAGGAACCTCCCAAGGGGTGAAAAATTCGTAATTCGGTTGTTGGAACGAGTTGCGTGAATAACGATAAAGACAAAGCGATGAAGCAAACCCAGAACCTCAGACGGAGCCAGCCCGCCACTCGTCAACCATGCTATGCCTGCCGCGTCTGTATCTTGCTTCTTCATTCCATACGCAGTGCACGGTAGGTTGGTTCCAACGGGTTAGGCCTGGGGGAGCCGACCGACAATCCTTAATCTCTGATCCCTGATCTCTGACCCCTGTCAAATGCTATGCTCACAAGCGAGATGCACGGTCTTTCGCTGCTTGAGTTCGTCGCCGTAGCCCTGCTGATTCTGGCCAATGGGTTCTTTGTGGCTGCCGAGTTCGCGCTGGTCTCGATCCGAGACTCCCGCATCGAGCAGATGCTGGTCAATGGAGTTCCCGGAGCCCGCGCGGCGCGGCGCCTGCAACAGGATCTCGACGACTTTCTTCCCGCCGTGCAGCTTGGCGTCACGCTCTGCTCGCTCGCTCTGGGCTGGATCGGCGAACCACTGGCAGCCAGCGTCTTTGCCGGTTGGCTCGACGCGCTGCCTGTCGCCGCGGCAAATGCGCACATCTATGCCCATGTTGCTGCCGTAGCCGCTGTCGCCTTGGGCTTCGCTCTTATCACCTATTTTCACGTGGTGGTGGGCGAACTTGTGCCCAAATCCCTGGCGCTGCGACGCGCCGAAGCCCTAGCCGTGACCGTCGCCCCGCCGATGACACTCTTTATGACTGTCGCTCGACCGGCCGTGCGCCTGTTGAGGAGTTCGGCTGCCGTGATCCTGCGCGGCTTCGATATTCCCATGACCGAGCGAGCCCAGGTCCACTCACCCGAGGAACTGAAGCTCATTGCCACTGCCGCCCGCCGCATGGGCGTTCTGCCGCGCTTTCAGGAGACGCTCATTCACCGTGCGCTGGAACTGGACGATGTGCCCATCCGCGAGATCATGACTCCGCGCCAGAAAATCTTTTCCTTGCCCTCGAAGATGCCCGTCGAGGCAGCCAGCGCGCAGGTCATCGAGCAGATGCGCTCGCGCGTGCCCGTTTACGACGAGAGCCGCGGCCCCGAGCACATTATTGGAGTGGTGTATTCCAAAGATCTTGCCCGACTGATGTTTTTCCGGCGGGGTGCCCCAGGTCTCGCTTCTGAGACCTGGGAATCCACAAACCAACGCGCAGTTGTGCCTTTTGTCGAGTTGAAGCTCTCGCAGGTGATGCGCGATGTGCTCGTCGTGCCAGAGACCAAGACCGTCCTCGACCTGATCATCGAATTCCAGCAACGCCGCCGGCAGATGGCCATCGTTGTCGATGAATATGGCTCGACGGTTGGCTTGGTCACTGTTGAAGATGCCGTTGAGCAGTTGACCGGTGAACTGGAAGACGAGTTCGACGACCCTGCTCTGCCCGTGCTCACCACAGCCAGCGGTGCGCTGCTGATGGATGGCGGCGTCAACCTGCGCGACCTCGAAACCCAGATGCAATGGGATCTGCCGCGCGATGGCGGCGTGGAGACGCTGGCTGGCTTTGTGCTCATGCGTCTTGGGCACATCCCGGAGCCAGGCGAGTTTGTCATCCACGAAGCCCGCCGCCTCACAGTTGTCGAGATGGAAGGCCGCCGCATCGCCAAGATCCGGGTCGAGGCGGTCGAGAAAGCATTGCCAATCAGCGATTGACTTGACGACTGTTGTCAAATATGACTACAATTCATTTGCAAGACTGGTGAAAGATCGATGACCAGACAGACTCGCCCCATCTCTTGGATCAAAGCCGCGCTCAAAGAATTCGAGCGGTTTCCCATGGAGGCGCAATCGATCTGCCTCACAGCCTTGACCGTTGCCGCAGAGGGCGGCAAGGCGGATATTGCGAAGCCGCTAAAAGGGTTCGGCTCGGGAGTTCTTGAGATTGCGATGCAATGGCGTGGAGATGCTTTTCGAGTCGTCTATGCCATTCAGATTGGAGATGAGATCTGGGTCCTTCATGCTTTTCAGAAGAAATCGACTCAAGGAATCAAAACTCCACAACATGAGATTGAACTGATCGAAAACCGGTTGAGGAGATTGAAGGAGTTGCTGGGATGAAGAGCGAATCAATTGAGGTCGTCCGAGGCAGCGGGAACGTCTTCCGCGACCTGGGACATCGAAGTCCCGATGTCGCGCAACTGAAAGCGCTTCTTGCGGCAGAGATTATCAAAATGTTGGACAGCCAGGAACTCAGCGTTCGCGGAGCACACGCGAACACGGGAGTCGCCGCCGCAGACTTTTCCCGTATTCGCAACGCCGACCTGGGACGTTTTACTCTTGACCGCCTGGTGTCCATCATTAATAGGCTCGGTGCCCGAGTTGAGGTGCGCGTGAAGGTCCGAAAGATCCTCACAACCAAACAGGCCGTTGCACTATAACTGAGTGCCAGGTGTCGGGTATCCAAGTCCGGATTCTCGGACCTGGGAGACCGCGAACCAGCGTCGGCGACCGTCCTCTGATCTCTGACCCCTGATCTCTGGTTTATCGTTAAGACCAGCCCATGAAGCAGATCCTCACCCGCCTCGCGCTCACTCTTCCAGTCGTATGGCTGGTGGTCTCGTTGGTATTTCTTCTCATTCACCTCGTCCCCGGCGATCCTGTTCAGATGATGCTCGGCGAGGGCGCATCCTCAGCAGACACGCAGGCTTTGCGCCATGACATTGGCCTCGACCTGCCGCTGCATCAACAGTATTTTCGCTACTGGTCAGGCGTGGTCCATGGCGACCTGGGCAGCTCGATCCGGCTGCATGACTCAGTGGCTCACCTCATCGCCGTCCGCTACCCCTACACACTCGCCTTGACGCTCACTGCCTTGGGCTTCGGGTTGTTGCTTGCTCTCCCCGCCGGCATTCTGGCAGCCGTGCGGCGCGGACGATGGCTTGATCAGGCGCTCTCCGTCGTCAGCCTCTTCGGCCTTTCGGTTCCCGGCCTGGCGCTCGGCCCGGTGCTGATTCTGGTCTTCTCTATTGAATTCGGCTGGCTTCCCGTCTCCGGCGCCAATGCGGGTGGAAGCAACTCGATCGACTGGCGCTATCTTGTACTGCCGTCCCTGGCGATGGGGGCTTCGCTCGCGGCAATTCTCACTCGCATGGTCCGCACAGCAATGCTCGAAGAACTCGGCCAGGATTATATCCGGACAGCCAGAGCCAAAGGGTTGACTGAAGGCGCCGTCGTCTGCCGCCACGCCCTGCCCAACGCCCTCGTGCCCATCATCACCGTCGTAGGTCTGCAATTCGGCGCGCTGCTGGCCGGCGCGATTGTCACTGAAACTATTTTCAGTTGGCCCGGCCTCGGACGCCTCACCGTCAGCGCCATCTCCAATCGCGACTATGCCCTGGTGCAGGGCTGCCTGCTCTCGATCGGGCTGACTTATGTTCTGGTCAACCTGCTAACTGACGTGGTGTATCGCTGGGTGAACCCCCGCATGCGGGGGTAGTTTTGCACTCACGTATCGCAGAGACAAGTCGATCAATTGCCATCACAGCAGCTTGACGATACGCGGCACGAATTCCGCCCCGTCCACTTCGATCAAGCCCACAGTTACTGGCAATTCAAACCGCCGTGGCCCGCACGAT
>CAYVMS010000108.1:0-10729 GCA_964452615.1 uncultured Occallatibacter sp. | reverse complement strand
TGACTCGGGACGGCAAGTGGCGTAAAGTGAAGGTGAAGGTAAATCCTCCACCGGGATTGCCTCCTCTGACCGTCCATGCACGCACCGGCTACTATGCACCTTTGCAATAACGCGGCTCTCGCGCTTTTTCTTGCCGGAGCAGCAGTAGTCGTGTCTGCGCAACAGCCGGCCTCTCAGGTACCGGCTCCGCCGTTCACCGTGGACCGCGATCCGGTGCGTTCGCCGGACGTCGAAAAGCCGGTGCCCCCTGTGACGCACAAGGAGACCGGGGGCTACGTTCTGCATACCGACGTCGAAGAGGTGGTGCTGAACTGTACCGTGCTGGAAGGCAACCGGCTAGTCCCGGATCTGAAGAAGGAAGACTTCCACGTCATCGAAGACGGCGTCCCGCAGACACTCATCAGCTTCCAGCACACCGACCTTCCCGTCTCCATTGCGATGGTGGTGGACAACTCCGGCTCGATGAGCCGCAAGCGTCCTTCGGTCAACAAGAGTGCTCTCGACTTGATCCAGGCCTCCAACCCGCAGGACGAGGCCTTCGTGGTGAACTTCTCCGATGAGGCCTTCATCGACCAGGACTTCACTTCCGACGTCAACAAGCTGCGCGAGGGCCTATCGCACATTGAGTCCCGCGGCGGGACAGCGCTTTATGACGCCGTAGTTGCCTCGGCGGACAAGCTGGTGGCCGACGCCAAGCGCCCCAAACAGGTCCTCATTATCATCACCGACGGCGAAGACAATGCCTCGACTCTCAACCTTGAGCAAACCATTCGACGCGTCCAGCAGTTATCCGGGCCGGTGATTTATTCGATTGGCTTGTTGTTTGGCGACGAGATGAGCCGAGCCGAGGTGCGCCACGCTCACCGCGCACTCGAAATGCTATCCGCTGAGACAGGCGGGATGGCCTTTTTCCCCAAGAGCATCGAGCAAGTCGACCAGATAGCCGCCGAGGTCGCTCGCGACATCCGCAACCAGTACACCCTGGGTTACCACTCAACTAGGCCCACCACCGAGCCGGGCTTCCGCCGCGTCGCAGTGACCGCTGAGGACAAAGGCCATGGCAAGCTCACCGTCCGCACACGCACCGGATACTTCCCAGTGGTGCGGGCGGCAAAGAAGCCATCTGTGCAAGCGCAACAGTAGCGCAATCTGCGCTCTTTCCGGTTTTGTCCGAAACACAGGTTGAATCGCCGAAGCGAGAATGCCGAAGCCCCGCCACTTTCTCCTTTCTATTCCTTTCTTTGAGTAATTGCGTTGACCAAGTGAAATTTAGGCGTTATCTTGAAAGCCTCTGCAAGGCCTCTACGACATTTTTCATCGAATGCTGCGGTTGGAGGAAGCCATGCAAGTGAAGCGGATTGTGAGATGGGCGCCGCTGTGGTTGGCCTGTCTTGTGGCAACAGCACAAACACAGCTCAAGATCGTCTCGTCCGAGCCCATGATTCTGCGCAACGGAGCGGGCGCGGCGCGTTTTGTCCTGATCAATTCTGGAAAGACGGCTCTCCCCCTCAACCTGAACACTGGGACCTTTTTGGACGAGACCTCGCACGCCAAGCTGCCAGCGCCCAAGGTTACGTTCGCACTTGAGGCCGGAGGCTCGGACCTGCCCGCACAAATCGTCCCTGGGCAATCGTTGCAAATCGTTGCCAGCGTGAGCAACATGGCCAGTTCCACCGCCGCCGATGCCAAGCTCTTCAACCTGAATGACGAGATCGGTGCGTTGACGGCGGTGGCAGTCGATGTACCGCTGAACATCACGCTCGATGGCAACGGTACCCCGGCGGAGCCGCTCAAGTTTGCTTATAGACGGAATCTCTCCCTGACGCTAAAGAATGGCGGTGCCGAGTTTTTGACCCTGGACTGGCGATTCCGCCTGGGCGGAACCATCGTCAAGACCGGGATGGTAACACTGGCTCCGAATGGCCACGCGCGTATCGAATTCACACCACCTATCGAAGTCTATTCATGGAAGGACTATTTCCGCCCTACAGGACGAAGCGGCTTATTGCTTGTAAGTCAACACAGTCCCAGTGGCGTGCCTAGTGACCTGCTCACGGTTGAAGCAATTCAAGTGAATCTGTCCATGATGCGTATGGGCCCGGACCAGACGGAAGCGCTATTTGCCATTTACGTGATGCTCTTCCTGCTGATTGGCGGCTTGCTCTCGCTGCTCGGCAGTTCGGTCTTGCCAAGCGTCCTGAAAAAGATCGCACTGCGCAGGCAAATCGGCGATCTGGCCGACCGCACCAGCAGCGTCAGCGCCCGCGTGGACTCCTATCTGCGAGTCCTGCTGCGCCTGGAACGGGCCAAGATCGGAATCGCGCTCAGCGAAGTGGGTCCGTTTTCACTTTCATCCGGGGAGAGGTTTGAAGACGTCACAGTCGCAATCGACCGGCTGGCCAAGCGGCTGGCCGTAGCGGAGCGGCTGGATGAGCTGCGGCGTTGCTTTGAGGATGCATCGGCAACGGCGCCACCCTCCATCACCGACGAGATCGACAAGACCTTGCAGTTGGCGTCGAATCAACTGCATTCATTCGCATTGCCCGATGAGGATGTGAACGCCGCCAATCTCCTTCTGAGTAAGGCCGAGGCTTCGTTGGCCCTGTTAGATGATTCCGCTGCTGAGGCCAAACTGATCGCGGCAAACTTCAGGCAGTTGAAGGACCGGCTCAAATCCTTTCCCGAGCCCGTTTACAGCGACCTCAAGCTGGCGCTGCCGGGCATCTTTGCGTTTCTCGATGCGCCATTCGACGATCCGGCCAACATCGTCCGCCCCATGTTTTTTGCCATCGATCACGCCATCGCCGCCATGCACGCGGCTCTGGACTATGCCATGGTCAGGGTAGCCATTCCGGTGGCAACCGCGTCGATTGTCGGAGACCCCGGAAAGACCTCAAGAGAACGTCTGCTGGCGCATGAATGCGAACTCCTCAAACTGCTTGGCACTCTCTCCTGGAAATCTTTGCGCGCCGCCACAACATTGGTGCAGGAGATGCGCGAGGATCTCTACGAAAGCGACGTTCTGGCAGAGATTGAGAAGGTGAGAGAAGACGGTACGAAGCGGGTAAGGGTAGTATTCGACACGCTGAAGGCGCGCCCATATCTCCCGGTGTACTTCTCGATCTCTTTCGACGATCCCCGCTTCTGCGGAGCCGCGGCGCTCAGCAAGCTATCCTTCAAATGGATCTTCCCGGCAGGGTTGACTGAGGAGGGATCTAGAGTCTGCCACTACTTCCTTGGAGACGAGCCGCTGGAAGACGAGCCCCAGGGAAGTGAGCATCGCGTCAGGAAGTCTGGAAGAAAGCGCTTCAGGATGAAGAATGGAAGAAAGGTCAAGATCACGGTTTCCGTGCAAAGCCACAGAAATCTCAATACCGCGAATACGATCGAGGGTATCCTCGAGATTCAGCCGCCTAAGCCGCATGAGTCTTCCCGCGCAGTTGCTGAAGCGGTGCGCTTCCTGATCGCATTCGGCGTAGCCCTAGCCGGCCTGGAAGCCGGTGCGCTCGATCAGCTTGCCAAGCTCGACTTCTTTCCCGCAACCCTGGCAGTCGTCGCGCTCGGCTTCGGCGCGGACTCGATCAAGAACTTGCTGACGCAATCGCCGAAGAAGAACGGATGAGAATCGCAGACCCGCTCTAGAATCCGCTCGCTACCAGCCAGGCCTCAGTCAGTTCCAACCCCGGCTTTTTCTCAGCCAGCATCTGCGCGTGAGCCAACTTCACCAGCACATCTGCCTCCACATTCACCGGAGCGCCCACGGCAAGTGTGTGCAGGTTCGTCCGCCAATACGTCAGCGGCAAAATCGCAATGGTAATCGCCTCGCCATCGAAGTCGGCTATGGTCAGGCTAATGCCTTCCACAGCCACTGATCCCTTATGCACCATCCACGGGCGGACGTTTTTCGGAACCTCCACTTTGAGCGTCCAGTCGGTCGTCTCGCGGTCAAAGTTCGGGTCCGATTCCGGCACAACAGGTTCAAGAGCCGTCATGACTCCGCAGCCATCCACGTGCCCTTGCACAATGTGTCCGCCCAACGGGCTTCCCGCGGCAGTAGGCAATTCGAGGTTAACCTTTGAGCCAGGAGCCAGCGCGCCGAGCGAGGTGCGGTCCAGTGTCTCCTGCGCCAGATCGGCGTGAAAGAGCCTTGGGTGCACGTCGAGCGCGGTGAGGCAGACGCCGGAGACTCCCAGCGAGTCTCCCTCGCGTAGCCGCCCGGCCAGTCCCGGAGCCTCGACGGTAATTCGCCGCACCCCGCCCCGGCTCTCCAGCCCCACCAGCGTCCCTGTTTGTTCAATAATCCCGGTAAACATGCTTCCATTCTAACGGGCCTTGCCGTGAATTCGCGGCGCTCCGTCTCGCAAATGACAGGGTAAGGTCAAGCAAACCGGGGAATTGCTCTGATACTCTCTTATGAGTGGTAGGTCCGGTCTCCCCAAAAGTACGGACCATGGAGGACGAAAGCAAGCATGATCAATCTGGCTGGCAAGACAGCCGTGGTCTTCGGGCTGGCGAACAAGCGTTCCATAGCCTGGGGCATCGCACAAAAACTGCACGAAGCCGGCGCGACCCTGGCTATCTGCTATCAAAATGAACGCATGAAGCTTGAAGCCGAGGGCCTCATCGCCGAACTCTCCGGCGCCACGGGCTTCCAGTGCGACGTCTCGAATGACGATGAGATAGAAGCTCTATTTGCAGCGCTCAGAGCGAAGTATGGCAAGCTCGATATTCTCGTCCACGCGGTGGCTTTTGCGCCTGCCTCGGAGCTGCGCGGAGAGTTTATCGATACCAGCCGCGAAGGCTTCCGCATCGCTCTCGACGTCAGCGTCTACTCGCTTATTGCGGTCAGTCGTGGTGCGGCTCAGTTGATGACCGAGGGTGGCAGCATCATCACACTCAGCTTCTATGCCGCCGAGAAAGTTGTTCCCAATTACAACGTGATGGCCGTCGCTAAGGCAGGACTCG
The DNA here is from genome assembly GCA_964452615.1 of uncultured Occallatibacter sp. Taxonomy (GTDB): domain Bacteria; phylum Acidobacteriota; class Terriglobia; order Terriglobales; family Acidobacteriaceae; genus Telmatobacter. Next base: position 5,764 of record CAYVMS010000108.1, on the reverse strand, counting down.
AATCGACGGTGCGCTATCTGGCCTATAACCTAGGCCCAAAGAATATTCGCGTGAATGCCATCTCCGCCGGTCCCATCAAGACCCTGGCCGCACGCGGCGTAGGCGATCTGAGCGACATGATGAAATCTCACTCTGACCGCTCACCGCTGCACCGCAATGTAGATCAGTTGGAGGTCGGTGGCGCGGCGCTGTTTCTGGCTTGCGAGTTATCCAGCGCCATTACCGGCGAAGTCATGTATGTCGATTGCGGCTATAACATCATGGGGTTTTAACACCTGCGGTCGTGCGGACTTCCTTCACTCTTTGTGACGCATTTCAGATCCCGCCTTGTATCAGGGCACGACTTCAGTCGTGCCGAAAGGACTGCAAGAAAACATTGGCTTCAGCCCCTGAGGGACAGTTGCCGGAAGTCGTAAAGCTGTTCTTAGAGCACAAACTGTGAGCAATGTGCATCTTTATTGGGCACAGCACTTTTTGTACTTTTTGCCGCTGGCGCAGGGGCATGGATCGTTGCGGCCAACCTTGGGCGTGTTGCGCTTGAATCCGGAGTATGAATCGTTCCACCGCGAGTTAGTTGCCGCCAGGGCCGGTACTACGGCACGCGTTTTCTTCTCGTTGAAGCAGTCCCACCACTCCATCTCCTTTATTGTGTCGCCGATGAGTTGGCGATGAGGGTCTTTTGCAAGCCGCTCCATGGCCCAGTCTTTGCCCTTGGCTAGATCGTCCAGAACATCGTCCAATCTTATGAATGTGGGGTCAACCAATCCACTCTCGTAAGTGGCCTTAATCTCCCCGAGCAGCTCCGGCGCATACAAGTCGGTGCTGTATGTTACAAGCTCGCTCCAAACGACGTCGTTCTTATCCGTCAACTTGCCATGAAACAAATCCGCAAAGTAACTCAGTATCTCTTCGCGGGTCTTCACTCCCACGCCAACAAGTGTGGCTAAGGCACCGAACGCCGCTCCACGGACCCATTCGTCAGCCTCTGGATTTTCAATAATAGATTGAATCCCCTCCAGTTCTCCGTCGCACACAGAAGCGAGAACGCTGCCGAGACTCTCCGTTAAGCTGTCGCCAAAAAGGGATTCGAGCAGGTCGCTTGGCAGTTGCGCGATCCGAACCATCAGAGGATAAGCGCGGGTCTCGCGAAACTGGGCCAGCAGATACATGGCATAAAGATGGGCCATGTAATCGTCCTCAGCATCTAGTTTCGCCGCCTTAACGGGATCCGCAATCTCTTCCAGAACGAGTAAAAGCTCGGGAATAACCTCGTCCTTGCGAGCAACTGCAGCCTCGACGGCTTCGCGCTCGAACCTCCCGTCGAGCCATTCAAATCTTTCGATAATCTCGTCTATTTCCATCGGCGTACACTGAGACCTTTCCGAATGCCATACACGCTTTTCTTTCAGCGTAACACTGATCTTGCGCAGATCGCCATCGGGCCGATGTGATGGCTAATTCAGCGGTGGATCTTTTCTTTATGCTCTTGAACTTCTCCCTTCACTCGACCAGCACGTGCGCATCGGGAGTTAATAGCCCATCGAAGCCCAGCGTCTCAAGCTGGCGGATGAGAACTATCTGGGAGCCTGCTTGATCCACTCCCATGCGGTCTTGCCCACTTCGCTCAAAATGGCCATCACGATCGCCGAAAGTACGGAGCCGGCGCTGGCGGTAATCAGCGGCTTTTTGCTCGCTGCCGCATCAATCGTCTTGACCAACTCTTCTTTGCGAATCTTGAACCGTTCGCTCCAACGTTTGGCGGTATCCTCAATGGTTGCCGGGGTTCTTGTCTGAAGGTCCGCGACAACGTCATCCAGTTCCTTGCTGAACTTGTCCAGGTCGTCGAGAAAATTGAAACGGGGATCCAGGTCCCGCGTCTTCTGGATGGCGTCCGCTATGGTCTTTTCTGAATCGGGGATCTGGTTGGGATTCTGCTGCAACTGAGCATCGTAGACCAACAACGCATCGCCGTTCACCATCTGTTGTTGTGTCCCCGCGATGTTTTGTCGCAACTGATTGATCTTGGGGATGTACAGAGGGCCGGTCGGAACTTCGAGAATCCCTTCGAGCTCGGCGACAAAGTTTTTGAATCTCTCAAGCAGGCGCTGGCTCTTGATGCGCGCCCGCTGGGTTCCAACCAGGAACGGAATAAGGACCGTAGCCGCAAACAAAATCAGCAACAAGATCAATGTCTGAAGGGAAATGGTCCCCGTCGGAATGCCCAGAATCCCAATGGCAAGCGCACCTCCGCCGATACCGAAGGCCCAGAATGCGAGGGCGAGATAAATGGCCGCTGGAATCAGTCCGATCATCTGGTTGATAAAGATGCGCTGCCTGGTTTCGTCGTCGAGGTTTTCCGAAGACAGCAGAAGGACGTTGACAATGACCAGCAATACATAGCCGCTGAGCGTTTGCAACAAAAGAGTGTATTTGACCATGAGTATCTGAAGTACCGGCGATCCCCATGGATGATGGAAGAAGAGAATCCCCGCCACGACGGGGTATGAAAACGACAGCAGTCCGATCATGATCCCGAGGATGAGCATCGGCACCGGATACCGGATGTCGATCTCCTTTCCCGCCCACATCGCCCGCATGCCGGTCTTTTCCGACATTGATCCTAGAATCGCGCTGAGCAGCCAGGCCACCAGCCCTCCCATGTGCGACGCGACAAGAATCAACAAGACCAGTTTCAGGCTCCACAGCCCGGAGAGCATGTAGATAAAACCGAAGAAGCCTACGAGGCCTTCCAGCAAGATCATCTCGGAGCTCCAGAAAGACTTGCCTGCCACGAGGCTGCTCTGAAGCTGCTTGAGAGACTTGGCGCAAGCTAGCGCCCAACCTACGTAGGCCACAAGAAAGAGTAGATACAGAAGAATCTTTGGCATTTGATCTCCCCCGAAACAGCAGTGTGCGAAAGCCTGACCCAGAACGGTTCCCACAAACTGGTCGCCTAGAGCGAAACCACGATCACAATGCCCGCAAAAAGCACAGTTGATGGTGTGGAGTTCCTCGGAAGGTCGATACGCGAGAGCGATTGCCCAAGGCACACCCATCGTGGCTTTAGCTGTAGTCCGGAACTGGGGAAAGTTCTTAGCGTGCCAGGTTGGCGTCGCATGTGCAGATAATCTACCACTTAGCCGCGGAGGTTGCTATTGATAAATGCAAGAGAAGACAGAGATTTTTCTCCAGGTATCGCGCCCAGGGAGCAGCAAGGGAAATGTTTTCTCGTTCCGGCTGGATTGGAATCTCGGATACCCTGTGAGGATCTGGGCGCTATTCCTTCAGAGTTACAGTAATTTTGCGCGCGTCGCCGCCGGCTGAGGTGATGGCGATCTCGCCGGTGGATCTCTTCTTTATACTTCTGAACTTCTCGCCCCACTCGACGAGCACGAGCGCATCGGGAGTCAGTAATTCATCAAGGCCCAGAGTTTCTAACTGGCGCTCGCCTTCGAGACGATAGACATCCAGGTGAAAGAGCTTCACCGGTTGGCCGTCGCGCGAGCCGTGGTACTCGTGCAGCAAGGTGAAGGTAGGGCTGGTCACCTCATCAGGCTCAGCGGCGTCCAGAGCCTGCGCGATTCCCTTGACCAGCGTGGTCTTGCCAGTGCCCAGGTCGCCGCTTAGGATCAGCAGTTGCGGCGCCACCAGCAGGCTGGCCAGCTTACGGCCCACTTCGATGGTTTCAGTTCCGCTGTTGCTGGTAAATTCGTGCATCCGGCTGGCGGCGGGAGGGGCTGCATTGGTCATCGGGCTTCCTCGTGAAAGCGTTTTCAGGAATCATATGAACTCTATTGTGTCATCGCGGGCTGTCGCTATCTTCAGCCCGCGGACCTAAACCTGTTCGTGGGGCTCCAAACCTGATTGTCGCGCCAGCCTAAGGTCGAGGCTTCGGTCTACACCATTCCGAAAATGCTATTGGAGGCCGCGGCCGGTAATGCCTCTGCCGGTAGCCCCTGCAACCAAAGATACCGGTTTGGACCTTTCGAGCGAAAGCGAAAAGCTTGTGAAAGATGGTTGAGACTGTCGGTAGCCAGCAGCGAGTGCTCATCGGTGGCGCGCACCGTTAGATCGCCGGCCAAACCGTGGAGATAAACTGCTGCTTCAACGGCTTTCGCCGGATCGCCTGGGTGTTGCGCCAGGAGACCGGAAATGAGCCCGGTAAGCAAATCGCCGCTGCCGCCTTTTGCCATGCCGGGATTGCCGGTGGTGTTAACAGCCACGCGTCCGTCAGGGTGAGCGATGAGCGTGCGCCATCCCTTGAGCACCAGCGTGACGCCATTGAGCTGGGCAAAGTTTCGCGCCACGTCTAGCCGGTTGTCCTGTACCTCCGCCGCCGTTAGGCCCGCCAGCCGGCCCATTTCGCCTGGATGCGGCGTGAGCACCAAGGTTCGTCCTTTGGCCAGTTTGCCGAGCAGCACCGGCTTGGCGGCCAGAATATTCAAGGCATCTGCGTCGATCACGGCTGGAAGCTTCGTCGCCGAGAGCAGACCCGTAGTGAATTTGACTGTCTCCGGACTCTGGCCCAGGCCGGGGCCGATGGCCAGCACGGTCTTGCCTGAGGTGAGCGCCGCCGCCAGCTCCGGAGCAAGGTTCTCTGCGGAGATGGAGCCTGCATCGGTCGCTGCTAGCGGCCAGGTCATCAACTCCGGTGCAATGTAGGCTACCAACCCAAGCAACGGTTCGGGAACGGCAGCAGTCACAAGGCCTGCGCCAGCCCGCAATGCGGCCAAAGCAGCCATGGCTGGAGCGCCGGATTTGCCCACCGAGCCTCCAACGACCAGCACATGGCCGAAGTTTCCTTTGTTCGCCGCTGCCGGACGAGGCTTCTGCGTAAGAGAGAGCGAGGAGCCTGCCCAGGTCAGTTTGAGCGCAGAGACGACCGCCTTATCCGGCGAGCCGATAGGAGCGACAACAATAGGCTGCGACCAATGCCGAGTGAGCTGGCCGAAGACATGCGCTGGTTTGGGCGCTGTGAAAGTAATAACCGCATCGGCAGGAAAGACCGGAGTGGCGACCGTGGCGCTCGTCTCATCGGCTGGCCAGCCGCTGGGCAGGTCGACGGCGAGGATCGGCGCTTTGCTGTTCGTGAGCCATTCGAGCGCGGCCAAGGCAAGGCCTTTTAGCGGCGGCTTGAATCCCGTGCCGACGACGGCGTCGACGATCAGGTCGGTTTCTAGCGCGGTCTTGTGCCGGTTCAGGTCGTCGGCGGACTCAATGATGTGAATGAGGCCATGCGCAGGGCTGGTGAGTTCCTGCCAGGCCTGGGCAGCATCGCCCTTGAGGGCATCGCGAGAGCCGAGCAGCAGCGTTGTGACTTCCAGTCCGGCCGAGGCAAGCTGGCGCGCTGCCATCATGCCGTCGCCGCCGTTGTTGCCGCGGCCACAGAGGACGGTGACTCTTTTTGCCTGCGGAAACTGCTGGCGCGCAAAGGCAGCCACCGCCGCCGAAGCCGCCCGCATGAGATCGATCGATGGGACACCGAACCGCTCGGTGGTCACGCGGTCACAGGCTTGCATCTCCGCTGCGGAAAGAACTTGCATGGAGACATGGTAGCGCACAATAGCCGGGAGCCAGAGAATCGGCCATTTCCGCTTCGCTGGATCAGGAAAACGGGTTACCGATTAATTAACTGCACTGTTTTGAAAATATATAAGGGTGGGGTGGGGGTACCCCTTCCTGGCTCGAAGAAAAGAGATCAGAGAGCAAAGATCAGTCTCATGACGCTCTCCAATCTGTTCCCCCATTGTGCGCGCTGGGTGGA
>CAYVMS010000107.1:0-10833 GCA_964452615.1 uncultured Occallatibacter sp. | reverse complement strand
ACGTTGTTCTCCCACAGCGTATCGTCGGCGTCGATCAGCAGCGTCTGGCCTGGAGAGAATTGCGGCATGAGTTTCCTGGTTACTGCTGCGCAGTCTTCGCTGGCCATAGTGAGTCGAGAAGCAGCAGACATGCGCCGATTACGACCGAAGAGTCTGCAATGTTGAAGTCTGGGAAGTGATAGCTAAAGATGTGGACCTCGATGAAGTCCACTACCGAGCCGTAGGCGATGCGGTCGTGCACATTGCCGAGTGCGCCTGCGAAAATCAAGGCCAGCGCTACCGATGTGAGCGTGAAGCGATTGCCGATGCGGACAAGCACCACGAGAATCAGCAGCGCCATCAGAAGGGTAAAGCCGATCAACCCCCAGCGAACGATATTAGGCTTGGCCGAGTCAGCGAAGAGCGAAAAAGCCGCGCCGTCATTGGTCCAGTGAGTGATGCGCAGCACGCGCGGGATCACCGGAATAGCGCCACCCATCTCAATGTGTTGCGTGACCCAAGTCTTGGTCAGCCGGTCAAGAAGGATGATGATAGCGGAGATAAGCAGCAGCCAGTGGAGGCGGCGGGGAGCGACGAATTTCATTTCGTTCCTTTATGAACGGGAGTGTCGGGGTTCGTGGTATCCCACCCTAGCCGCAAAAACAAGAACGCGGCGAGGGTGGGGCACCCGGTTTATGCAGCGTCCGGTGGGGCAATCTTCATCTCTGTTAGTGCTTCGTGGCAGCGGGTGCAGACGTTTTGCCAGATGCCGTAGTTTCCTACTTCGGGCATGAAGTTCCAGCAGCGGGCGCACTTGTGGCCTGTTGCTGGCAGGGCAGTGACCTTTAGTTCAACGCCTTCGACGACAGTTACGCGTGAGACGTTGACGATCTCCTTTAGGCCGACAGCATGGCGTTGCAGAAGTGCGAGTTGTTCGCCTGATGCGGCAATTTCGAGTTCGGCCTCCAAACCCTTGCCTATGCGCTTGGCCTTGCGGTCTTCTTCGAGGACTCGGAGAGCCTCGTCGCGCACCGCGAAGAGTTGCTTCCACTCTTCCAATAGCGGCGCGGGGTCTTCGCTGAATATCTCCGCCGGGGCAGGGAATTGCGCTAGATGGACGCTGGCCTCGCGGCCCTCGACCTTGGGCAGATACTCCCAGACCTCGTCAGCGGTGAAGCTCAAGATAGGCGCGACCAGCCGTACCAGAGCCTCGGTGATCTGCCAGAGCACCGTCTGCGCGGAGCGGCGTGCGTGGCTCGTGGGCGCGAAGGTGTACATGCGGTCTTTCAGTACGTCGAGGTAGAACGAGCTCAGGTCTACGATGGCAAACTCGTTGACCGCATGATAGACGCGATGGAATTCGAAGGCCGCGTACCATTCGCGAATCTTCTCGGTAAGTTCGCGTGTGCGAGCGAGCATGTAGCGGTCGAGCGGCAAGAGATCGGCTTCGGCGACGCGGTCTCGGGCGGGATCGAAGCCGTTGAGGGTGCCAAGCAAAAACCGGAATGTGTTGCGCTGTTTGCGGTAGATCTCTGCGCAGCGCTGCATCAGATTTTCGCTGGCCGCCATGTCTTCGCGGAAGTCGACCGAAGCAACCCAGAGCCGGACGATCTCGCCGCCCATCCGGTTGGCGATATCGACCGGATCGACACCGTTGCCGAGGGATTTCGACATCGCACGGCCCTGCTCATCGAGCGTCCAGCCGGCCGTTGCGACGTTGGAGTAAGGCGCGCGCCCACGCAGAGCTACCGAAGTCAGCAGCGAAGAATGGAACCAGCCCCGATGTTGGTCGCCGCCTTCCAAATAGAGGCACTGCGTGCCGTCCCCCCTTTGAAATTGGGCATACGCCGCCTTGAGATCCGGATCGCTCTCGGCGACGGCAAACCAACTTGTGCCGGAGTCGAACCATACATCGAGAATGTCGGTCTCTTTGCGGAACTCCTTGCCCCCGCAATGAGCGCAGGCGCTGCCCGCAGGAAGCAGCTTGCTTACCTCAGTAGTGTGCCAGGACTCGACGCCTTCGCGTTCGAAGAGGTCGATGATTTTGCGATTGAGCGCCGGGTCGAGTATCGGCTTCTGGCAGCCTTCGCACATGAACACTGCGATAGGCACGCCCCAGATGCGCTGGCGGCTGATGCACCAGTCGGGGCGTGTGGCGATCATGTTGGTGATGCGCTCTTTGCCCCAGGCCGGATCCCAGACCACCTTGTCGATCTCCTCTATGGCGAGTTGGCGAAATGTAGTTTCGGTGCCGTCGGCGCGATTCACCGGCGTCTCCATGCCGATGAACCATTGTTCGGTCGCGCGATAGATGACCGGCTTGTGGCAGCGCCAGCAGTGCGGGTAGGAGTGCTCAAGATCGTTCACGGCCAACAGCGCGCCGGCCTCTTCGAGCATGGCCAGAACAACCGGATTGGCGGCCCAGACTTTCAGACCATCGAAGGCAGGCGGGGCAGCATGATTCCAAGCGCTTGGGTCCACATGGATGTGGCCGGTTGCATCGACGCGGCAGGTGGGGTCAAGGCCGTAGCGCTGACCGGTATAGAAGTCGTCTGCGCCGTGTGCAGGGGCGGTGTGAACCGCGCCAGTGCCTGTGTCGGCGGTGACGTAGGTGGCGTTGACGCCGAGGATACTGCGCTCAAGGAAAGGATGCTGAAAGGTGACGCGGGCGAGATGGCTGCCTTTGAAGCGGGCTATCTCCGTTACTTCACCCAGCTTGCAGGCTGCGATTACCGGGGCGGCCAGTTCGGCGGCGACGATGTAGACCTGATTGCCGGCCTCCAGCGCTACGTACTCAAAGTCGGGATGGAAGGCCACGGCCATGGACGCGGGCAAGGTCCACGGGGTGGTCGTCCAGATGATCGTCGAGACCTGTTTACCTGCAAGAGCCGGGTGGATCGCCGCAGGGTCCGAGGTGAGCCGGTAGCGCACGTAGATCGACGGGCTGGTGTGCTGGTCGTATTCGACCTCGGCCTCGGCCAGGGCAGTGCGGTCGTGAATGCACCAATAGACCGGCTTGAGGCCGCGATAGACGAAGCCCTTCTCAAGAAAGCCGTAAAAAGCCTCCAGCGTGCGTGCCTCGTAGTCACGGGCCATGGTCTTGTATGGCTTCTGCCAGCGGCCGAAGCAGCCGATGCGCTCGAATTGCGAGGTTTGCAGGTCCACATATTTTTGCGCGTAGGCGCGGCAGGCTTCCAGAACTGCGGGTACAGGCATCTCGAGCTTCTTGCGGCCCAGGTGTTCGTCAACCTTGATCTCGATGGGCAAGCCATGGCAGTCGTAGCCGGGAATATAAGGCGCGTCGAAACCGGCCATGGTCTTCGACTTGACGACGAAATCCTTGAGCCCTTTGTTAAGCGCGTGACCCAGGTGGATAGGACCATTGGCGTAGGGCGGCCCGTCATGAAGAATATATGCGGGGCGGCCGGCTCCGGCTTTGCGCAATTCGGAATAAAGGCCGATCGAGGCCCATCGGGCCAGCCTGAGTGGTTCATTCTGCGGCAGATTCGCCTTCATCAGGAAGGCGGTTTGCGGCAAGGTAAGGGTCGCCTTCAACTCTGGTGCTGAGGACATCGTTACTCCCTGGGTTCTTCCGATCTGATTCATTCTCTAGTGTAAACGTCAAGAAAGAGATGACGAGCATCGAATGAAAAGAGGGCGTGCTCGCAGTAGAATCTTCTCATTTCTGCACAGTTTGCTTTAGCGCAAGATAACGACTGCAAAGGCTCCTCGTCTATTGTTTATGGGAAGTCTGACCACGCCGGAATATGAGAGTCTGGATCGTGAGGCCCTTTCGCACAAGACACAAGCGGGCGGAGTCAAGCATAATGGAGAGACGGACCTGGAGACGGGAACTCCCTCCTCCTCTCGTTGCCAAACCTGGGACCCGGAGACTGCTGAACCAACTGCGGATATGTCAAACGACCTAATGATCCAGCCCGACTCGGAGTCTCAAGCCGCCGCAACCACCGCGGGGAGAGTTGACCTTGATGTCACCTTTGGCATTCCCATCGAGGAGAGGCCCATCTGGGTCGATCTCTATGAGAGTGTCCGCGACGTCTTCTTTCCGCCCAAATACCCCCCACTCCAACTGACCTCGACGCCGATTCCGGTGCCCGACCGCATGGCGGTCAAGCGCAACCCCTGGGCCTGGGGTATTGCAACAACGATCAATGTGGCCATTCTGCTGGTTGTGCTCTTTTTTGTCGGGAAGAAGATCATCGAGGCGACGAAGCCACCACTGAATGCGACGAACATCGATTTGACGGACTTCAAGGGACTCCAGGCCGCCAACAAAGCGGGCGGCGGTGGTGGTGGCGGCGACCATAGCCTCATCGATCCCACCAAGGGCAAGCTGCCCAAGCTCGAGAAGAACCCGATAACGCCTCCCCAAGTACAAGCACTGGATAAGCCCAAGCTGCCAATGGAGTCGGCCATCAATGTTCAGAAGGAGCTTACCCTGCCGGACAATCCGCTTCTGCCGAATATCGGCATGAAGAACTCCGTCAATGTCCAGTTGGCATCGAACGGCCAAGGCGGTGGCAGCGGCATGGGAACCGGTTCCGGTGGCGGCCTTGGGTCTGGAAATGGCAATGGCTATGGACCTGGAAGCGGTGGTAACGCGGGCGGCGGACTTTACAGCATAGGCGGGGGAGTATCCTCGCCGGTGCTTATCTACCATGTTGAAGCTGAGTTCTCCGATGAGGCGCGCCGGGCCAAGTACCAGGGCGTCTGCATTGTCTCAATCATTGTTGACCGGCAGGGCATTCCGCAGAACCCCCGAGTGGTGCGCCCGCTGGGCATGGGGCTAGATGAGAAGGCACTTGAGGCGATCAAGCAATATCGCTTTAAACCGGCCATGAAAGACGGCAAGACTGCTGTCCCGGTAATGATCAACGTGGAGATCGACTTCCGGCTCTACTGAGGGCTTGAAACTGTTTGAACAAAAATAGCGGAGCGCTGAGCGCTCCGCTATTTTTCAGCTGCGAACCCTGGGATGGCCTCAACCAGATATCCCACCATCAACGTGACCATCAAGAGGGCTCAGTCCATATGGGGGAGGAGTGGATGGTTGTTGCGATTGCCAACGATCTTTGCCGCTACGGATAGGGGCCCGGGGCAATCGATTCGATCCAAGAAAGAGTGCTGCAGAGTGAGGAATGAATGGTGCGCCCGGAGAGAGTCGAACTCCCGACCTACTGGTTCGTAGCCAGTCGCTCTATCCAACTGAGCTACGGGCGCACACCGTTGGTCTCTAGCGAAACCATAGACAGAATATCAGGGTTTTTCAGGCTGCGCAATTGGCAAACCAGCGAGCAAAGTCCGTTCTCTGGGTCCCTGCTGAAAACCTCACACAGCAGCCGTTGACTCCGAAGCGGGTTGCGGGGAACTCTGGGGCGGCACGATCTCGATCTCCAGGCCCGCCTGGCGTACCAGATTGGCGACGGTGGCTGCGTTGAGCCGAGTGGCATCATACTCCACGCAGAGCGTGCTTGCGTGACGGTCAAACTTGAGTCGGCGAATACCGTAGATCTCGCTGATCTTGGCCACTGCAAGGGCGACTGCTTCCGAAGGCGGCGCGGCATAGCGAAAGAGGACTTCCACCGAGGTCATAGGGAGATGATAGCAAGAAACTACAGGCCATTCAGGAAGGCGCGAATCTCAGGGTTGGACCAATCCGGGTCGCCGACGATTTTGCGGCGGATGATGCCGGTCCGGTCGATGATATAGGTCTCGGGCCAGCCCTCGCTATGGTAGAGCTGCGCGGCCTTTTGGGCGGGGTCGCGAACAGTAATCAGATCCACGTGGCGGCGCGCGATGAAGCGGCTGTAGGCCTCCGGGTCTTCGTCGATACTGACAGCCAAGATGGCCAGGTCGGGCCGCTCGTGGTGAAGTTCAATCAGCGCGGGCATCTCTTGAATGCAGGGCGGGCACCATGTGGCCCAGAAGTTGAGCAGCACCACACGGCCGCGGTAGTTTGCCAAGTGCACTGAGCTTGTCCCGTCTGAAACGGTAAAATCCGGGGCTGGCCGTCCTGTCTGGGCTGGATGTGCGCCTCGATCGCACGCGGAGGCGAAGGCCAACAGAACAAGCAAAGTGAGCGAAAGAAACCGAAGGAGCCGCACATCCCTATAATACGGAGCGAAAGGGTTGATGGGAAAGGCCAAGCACGGATGGAGAAGAAACGAGTGAGCGAATCGGTTGGAAAGGCTGGCTTCACGCCCGTACTGGGTCTCTCCGATGCGCCTGCAACAGTCGCGGTGACGTGGGAGACGGTGCCGGGGACGGTTTATGCACAACCAGAGCCCGCCGAGTTGATCGAGTTGACCGTGATCGTCCCGGCACGCAATGAGGAAGATTGCCTTGCCGGGTGCCTCGAATCGCTGGTTAGCCAATCTGACGAGTTTTTCAAGCTGGGCCGGGATTGGGAGCTAATTGTGGTGGACGACGACTCCTCCGACCGGACGGCGGATATCGCACGCGGCTTTGATGGAGTTACGGTAATCCCGGCAGACAAGCTGGAGCCGGGTTGGGTAGGCAAGAACAACGCCGTCTGGACAGCTGCCAAACGTGCGCGTGGGCGCTGGCTGCTCTTTACCGACGCGGATACGATTCACGAGCCGGGCGACCTGCACCGGGCGATGCATGAGGCCGTCCGGCATAAGGCGGGCGTGCTGAGCTACTCGCCGCGGCAGATTGTTCAAGGGCTTGTACAGCGGTCGCTGATGCCGCTGGTCTTTAGCGAGTTGTCATTGGCCTATCCGCCGGCCAAGGTCTCCGACCCCGCGCAACGCATCGCCGCAGCCAACGGACAGTTCATTCTTGTCGAACGTGAGGCCTATCGCCGGATCGGCGGCCACCCCTCGGTAGCCGAAAAAGTGCTGGAGGACGTTGAACTGGCCTTCATCGCCAAGCGGCGGAGGATCGGCCTGCACTTTCGCTATGCTCCGGACGCGCTCTCGACGCGCATGTACCGCTCGACTGCGGCGATGATCGAGGGATGGAGCAAAAACCTTGCGCTGCTCTTCGACAACTGCCTTGCTCTGGCATTCTGGAGGCTTCTCGATATTGGTCTTCTGGTGCTCTTGCCGGTGCTGGCCATCTGGCTGTGGAACGCGCGCTTTGCTGCTCATTCTCTGCAATGGCTGGGGGCGGGCTGGGCGCTGGCAATCTTGTGGGTGCGTAATCTCGTCCGCTTCTATGGCCGCGTCGCAAAGTCCGATTTTCCGTTTCTTGACTGCGCTCTCGCTCCCCTGGGTCTGCCGCTGTTTGTGGTGCTGCTCTGCCGCAGTTGGTATGAGGTGCACATTTTGAAGCGCGTAAGTTGGAAGGGCAGGAGCTACGCCGCGTAGAAGCTCAATGCTGGAGCTTTTTGCTAGGCACACGCATCAAACTAACGAGGAAGCAAGATGATTTTCCTGACGCGGCGCGCAACGTTTTCCGCTTCGCACTACTACTGGAATTCGGCATGGAGTGAAGAGAAGAACCAGCAGATCTTCGGCCGATGCGCCAATCGCAATGGCCACGGGCACAACTACACGCTGGAGGTCACCGTGGCGGGTGAGGTTGATCCGGTCACAGGGTTCGTCGTCGATCTGAAGTGGTTGAAGTCTGTGATCGAGAGCGAAGTTCTCGATGCATGGGATCATCGCAATCTAAATCTCGACGTACCAGAATTCGTAGCCTCGGAGTCTTCCGCGACGATCCCTACAACAGAAAACCTTGCAATTGCGGCATGGAAACGGCTCGAACCGGCAGTGACAGCGGCCGGTGGTGCGCAGATGAGCCGCGTTCGCGTCTATGAGACGCCAGAGATCTTTGCGGAATTCAGGGGTGGCATATGAAAGCCAGCTTCGGCCGCCGCTACATGATCTCAGCCAGCCACCGCCTGCATAGCGAGGCGCTTACGGATGAAGAGAATCTGGTCGCCTATGGCAAGTGCAATAACCCGCGCGGGCACGGCCACAATTACTTCGTTGAAGTACTGGTCGGCGGAGAGGTTGGCCCAGAGACAGGCATGGTTGTGGATCTGGTTGCGCTGGATGAGGCAGTGCAAAGAAAAGTGATCGATCGTTTCGATCACGTCAATCTCGATTTCGATCCGCTCTTTGTAAATCGGGTGCCGACGACCGAGAATCTTTGTAGGGCCGTCTTCGACTTGTTGAGGGACGCAGTGCCAGCCGGTGAGCTTGAGCACGTACGCGTCGAAGAGACCGAGAATAACTTTTTTGAGTTTTATGGCGAGTAACGATGGACGCCCACTTCCCTTGGGCGAAAGGATGAGAATCATGGCGCAGCCGATGGCAATGAACAAACCTCTACCACGTATGGACGGTGGTCTCAGCGAAGTAAGCACTGAAGAGATGATTCGCGAGATCCTAAGCCGATTGGGTGAAGACCCAAACCGCCAGGGATTGCAGGCCACGCCAAGCCGCGTCGAAAAGTCATTGACCCACCTGACTAAGGGCTACAGCGAAGACCCGACGATGATCTTGCGCGGGGCGCTCTTCGACGAGGACTACGACGAGATGGTTATCGTGAAAGACATCGAGATGTTCTCGCTCTGCGAGCATCACATGCTGCCGTTTTTTGGCAAGGTGCATGTGGCTTACATTCCCAAGGGCAAGGTGATCGGCCTCAGCAAGATTCCGCGGCTGGTTGAAGTATTCGCGCGCCGCCTTCAGGTGCAGGAGCGGCTGACGCGGCAGATCGCCGACGCCATTCAGCACGCCATCCAGCCTCAAGGCGTGGGTGTAGTGATCGAGGCGCGTCATCTCTGCATGATGATGCGTGGCATCGAGAAGCAGCACTCGTCTACTGTCACCTCGGCCATGGTGGGTTGCTTCCGCCAAAAGGAGACTCGCCTGGAGTTCCTCTCGCTGGTGCGCCAACAAGGCGCCGAAGGCTGATGGCGGAGTTGTAGGGCCGTTCAGCTAGAGTAAATAAGTGAACGGACTTCTCATCATCGACAAACCGGGCGGCATGACCAGCCACGATGTGGTGTACCGCCTGCGCAAGATCACCGGCGAGCGCTCTATCGGACATTTAGGCACGCTGGATCCCATGGCTACAGGCGTCTTGCCGCTACTGCTGGGCAAGTATACGCGTTTGGCGCAATACTTCTCATCGGCTGAAAAGAGCTATACGGGAACGATCCGCTTCGGCTTTGCCACGGACACATATGACGCCGAAGGCCAGCCCGCCGGGCCGGACCTTGCCGCGGATCTGAACCCGCCCCTGACCCTTGATCGTGTGCGCGCCGCTGCCAGCCGATTCCACGGTGAAATGCAGCAGATGCCGCCATCGTTCTCCGCAAAAAAGATCGCTGGCACGCCCGCCTACAAACTGGCTCGCGAGGGCAAACCCGTGGACCTGAAGGCCGTTAGCATCAACATCGCCAGCTTCGAGATTCTCGCGCTTGATGGGATCGAGGCGAGCTTTGCGATGAGTATTAGCGCTGGTGGTTACGTGCGCTCTGTGGCTCACGAACTCGGCCACGAGATCGGCTGCGGGGCGCATCTGTCAAGCCTGCGGCGCACACAGGCCGGGGTCTTCACACTCGCCGAGGCGCGCACGCTGGACGAACTTCAATTGCTCGCAGGAAACGAGTCGGCGCTGGAGGAGATGTGCGTTCATCCACGCACCTTATTACCGGAGATGCCGTCGGTGACTGGAGATGCGCAAAGTCTGGGACGGTTACGTAACGGCGCTCAGGCCAATCTGCCGGAGTTCTCGCGCGCGACACTGGTCAAGGTCTTTGAAGGGCAACGTGAATTGGTAGGAGTTGCAAAACGGATTGCAGGCACGCTGTTTCAACCTGTTGTTGTAATGGGATGAAAGCAGTGGTTATAGGAGCTACTTGCAAGATTCCATCGAGACTGCAAACTGTGTCAGGGCACGACTTCAGACGTGCCGAAGAGCAACAAAATTGTGTTGGGCTTCAGCCCCTGCAGTTTATCTTTCGGTTATTTGCAATGCCGCCGCGGCTAAAGCCGGAATCTAAATTGGCCATTTGCGGCACGACTTAAAGTCGTGCCCTGACACAAACTGTAGCCTGCAGGTAATTTTGCAAGCACCCAGTATCCAGTGATCACTCGCTTCTACTCAGCAATGGATTCATCGCCTGCATCAGCGTCTGGGCGATAATCTCAGAGCCTTTGGCTGTGGGATGAATCCCATCGGCTTGAATCGTCCCTGGAACATTCGCCAAATTCACGTAAATCATGGGTACGAAGGCTACGTGATGTTTCGCCGCCAGATCGCGAAAGATCTGGTCAAACTGTTTGATGTAATCCTGGCCGTAGTTTGGGGGAAGCGTAATTCCGGCAAGCAGAATCTTGATGTGGGCGGATTCGAGCTTAGTCAGCACCGTGTCGAGGTTGCGGCGGGTCTGTTCAAGAGGCAGACCGCGCAGGCCGTCGTTGCCGCCGAACTCGACGGTCACGATCTCCGGATGCAGACGCACGATCGCGCTCAATCCGGCAACTGCGTCCTTGGTTGTAGCGCCGCTGGTGCCTTGATTTCTCACTTTGTAGCGGAAGCCACGGCGGTCAAGATCCCGTTGCAGCACGTCAGGAAAGGCTTGGCCGCGTTGCAGACCGTAACCAGCGGTAATGCTGTCGCCATAGCAGACCAGCAACTGCTTGGCGGCCACGTCTTGCGCGGTCAGGACCGGAGCCGCAAGAAGAATGAGTAAAAGCGAAACAAAGAGAGATCGGTATACGTACACAACGATAGTATAGCGAAGGGCAGGGAACTACTTTGGCAATTCGGAGGCCGGGCGAGTGATTGAGGTTCGGGACGCGAAGAAGTGGATTCAGAATGGCGCGCGGCGCGTGGAGATTCTGAAGGGAA
>CAYVMS010000106.1:0-10871 GCA_964452615.1 uncultured Occallatibacter sp. | reverse complement strand
TAGCAATGGTTGCAAACCAGTACCTTATCACAAGTGAGTCAGGTTGGAAAGGGCACATTGCACCAGAGTTACAGCGTACTCTATCCACGCTGCTCGTCTGCCGCTTCCAGGGGCCGGTTCTCCACCCGCGGATGTGGACCTCCCTGGTTCGTGCGACAATTCAGAACAATGGCCTCTCAACGCAAACCTGTGATCGTGCGCAAGTTTTCCAGAGACTGGTGCGCGGGCTATGCGGGGGCCAGCTTTGGCCAGGATGCTCTTGAACTGGAAATCCTGGACTTGACCGGCAAGGTGCTGCGCGTCGGGTGGGAGCAGATCAAGTGGGTCTGTTACGTCCGCGACTTCCCAGCCGGCGAGATGGCCAACCCGGAGCGGCTACTGCATAAGCGCTTTGCCATCCGGCCTCGGACGCCAGGCCTGTGGCTGCGGATGACCCTGACCGATGGCGAAGAACTGGAGGGGCTGGCGTCCAACGACCGCTCACTGGTAGAGGGTGCTGGGTTGCTGCTCACTCCGCCGGACACGCGCTCGAACACGCAGAGGATTTACGTGCCCCGGCAGGCGATTCAGACACTGGAAGTCTTAAGCCTCATCGGGGCGGCAGGGCGGAAGCGGAGCGAGATGGCAGGCCATGCTACGGAACAGCCTGAGCTGTTCCCGCCCGAGGCGAACGACGCGTAGGCGGACGAGATTCAGGTATTCCTCACCTGATCCAGCCTATATCGCGCCCACTCCGCTACAATTCTCTCCATGAAGCTAGGCGAATTGGCAACGAGGTTGGGCGCGGAGCTGCGCGGGGATGCGGAGCTGGAAGTAACTGGCGTGAAAGGGATTGAGGAGGCTGGGCCGACGGAGGTAACCTTCGTGGCCAATCCCAAGTACGGAGGGCTGGCGCGCAAGACCAAGGCCGCTGCCGTACTGGTCGAGCCGGAGTTTCCGGAGATTGAAGCTGCCACTCTGAGGATCAAGAACCCTTATCTGGCATTCTCGCGAACGCTTGGGATCTTCTATCAACCTCCGGTTTACGCGCCAGGAATTCACCCGACTGCTGTGATCGACCCGATGGCAGTGATCGGCGAGGGAGCGCACATCGGAGCTTACGTCGTGATCGGGCCTCGGGTCAGGCTGGGCGATCACGCCACGCTACTGCCCCATGTGGTGCTCTACCCCGGCGTGCAGGCAGGGAGCCACTTCTTTGCTCACGCTCATGCTGTGGTGCGGGAAGACTGCATTCTGGGCGACCGTGTGACTCTGGAAAATGGCGTCATCGTCGGCGCCGACGGCTTTGGATTCGCCAAGAACGAGGCTGGACACTGGGAGAAGATCCCCCAGTCTGGTCCGGTGCGGATTGGCAACCGGGTAGATGTGCAGGCGAACGCTTGCATTGACCGGGCGACGGTGGGCGAGACTCGGGTCGGCGACGGGACGAAGATCGACAATCTGGTGCAGGTAGGCCACGCATCGCATATCGGCGAGAACACCCTGCTCTGCGGGCAGGTGGGGCTGGCCGGATCTTCGGAGGTGGGCAACAACGTCATCCTGGCGGGGCAGTCGGCGGTTGCCGGGCACTGCTCGGTGGGTGACGGTGCAATTCTGACGGCACAGAGCGGAGTCTCGCACGATGTTCCCGCCGGTAAGATGATCTCCGGCTCGCCAGCCTTCGACAACCGTAGTTGGCTGCGTGCTGTGACCATCTTCCAGCGGCTGCCGGAGCTGATGAAGCGGCTGGACCGGGTGGAAAAGAAGCTGGCGGCGCAGGATGCAACAGACGGCAAGGCCGACAATGACGGAAGCCAGAAATGAGAGCCTTGATCAGTCCGCGCTGGGCGTTCTGGCCCGCTGTTCTGGTGTTGGCATTGGCATGTGCATCTGGATGCCACTCGTATCACATCGATATGACGGTGGAAAACCGGACAGGCAGGGCGATTCAACTGCTGGAGGTGGAGTACCCGAGCGCCAGCTTTGGGGCGAACACCCTGGCAGCAGGCGCTACCTATCGCTACCGCATCCAGTTGCGGGGCAACGGGCCGATGAAGGTGCAATACTCCGGTAGCGATGGGCAGCAGGTGCAGATGGACGGACCTGCGCTTTCCGAGCCACAGGAGGGCAGCCTGGAGATGGTGCTGCTGCCCGGTGGCAAAGCGGAGTTTCATCCTCAACTGACACCGAAGCCTTGAGTTGGCCAGCCTGCCAGTTCGCGGAAGCCAAAATGGCTCTTCAGATGGCCGAAGACGAGAATGCGGCCGACTGGCATCTTCTTTGAGGAAGAAACCAACCGGCCGCAATCTCAGATATGTCGTTATAACCTGCTTAAGCTGACAAGCCGCCTAGTGCGCCACGACGCTCTGGAAGAGCGGCGATTGCAGCAAGCTGCTGAACTGCGCATCCGTTGTGGAGAAGTGGATTGACATGCGCCCGGAGTCGGAAGCGAGTGAGGTTGCGGTCAGCGCTTGTTTCTCAGCGTCCGTGCCGCTCATCTTGCGTAGAGTCAAAGCAGCCGACAACAGCGAAGAGAGCGTGGCCGATGCAAACGAGTCGCCGGTCGAGATAGTCAGATCAAATTTGACGCCGTGCTGGAAGTTCATTGAGTACCAGGAAGCCAGAAGCTTCTTGCGCACAGATTCAAAGTCGGCGACCGAACCGGCTTGGCCCATGATCTGGCCCATCATGGTCTGAGTGCCTTTCTTGTCGAGGATGCTCCACAGAGGCTCTGAGTCTACGGCCTTCATCGCCTCCATCATGGTCGTATTGTTGAGCAGGCTAGGCGAAATGCCATCGCGGGCATCGAGAGCCTTGCCAACCGCATCGGGGTCGCCGAAGATCATGGTCGATGCATCGACAAAGCAGACCACCATGCTGGTCTTGGCCAGCGGATAGAGCTTGTTGGTGCGCACCAGAGTGGCCTTCACCTTCTGTTTGCGGAAGTTGGCGAGGATGTCTTGCAGGGAAAACTGGCCCTGCGCTATGCCGACCGTATCCAACTGGTCTTCACTGTCCTTGGGACGGAAGAGGGCAAAGGCTAACTGGTCGACATCGTGGTTTTCGTTGAGGCCCGATTTTTCCAGTGCCTCTTCAAATCGCTTCAGTTCGGGCGGCATGACACGGGCGCGCAGATCCAAAGCCGCAGTCGAGTTCTCCATTGTGTGGTAGTCGATTGTCACCAACTGCTGCACGTCACGCGGAATGGCATTACGGGCATCGGTGGACAACTGTGCCGCCGGCGCAGAGACAGCCGCAGCGAACAATAGAGCCGGAATTGAAACTTTCAGCAAAACTTTCAATGAATTCATCCTCCACAGCCACGGCTGTTGCCGGATCGATCGGCGGAAAGCGACTTGAGACCCTGAGGCATCTTCCACTCGATTACAAAAAGAACGCCGTAACTGTTTGACTCTCATTTTACCTGTTGGGCGCGTTGCCGATACGCATATCAAGCTGAGGAGCCGCGCCTGTCATTCCCGGCCATGCCAAAGGAGCCGCGAGGCGACGCTCTAGGATCTTGGTATCTTCATCGAACCCAGCCAATTGACGCATCCACTCGCTCTCCCGCTCACAGGCGGCCTCGGGGAGCAGGCCGATGATCTCGCCCTCAACGGGCGTAGCCTTGTGGCGCAGTGCCAAAGCAGAGACGGCGCGGAAGACCTGAGAAATTGGCGTGACCTCAAAGTCTGTGATGTTCATTGTGAGCTGTGCCCGGCCCTGTACGAGCACCCCAAGGGCCTTGACGCCTTTGAGCCCGCCTGAAGCGGCGCGAATCTCACGGGCTATTGCCCGCACCATGGCAACATCGGACGAATTGAAGTAGATGTTATAGGCCACAAGGAACTTGCGCGCGCCGACCGCGCAAGCGCCTGCTGTGGGATGCAGGGCTGGCCCACCAATGTCGGGACGGCGGGAGGAGTCCTTTCCGGCCGCCTCGCGCAAGCCCTCGAACTGACCGCGGCGCACTTCTTCAAGATTGGCCCGGTCTGGTCTCGCTGCAGCCGCCTCGTAAAAAAAGACTGGCACATTGAAGCGACGCCAGATCTCCAGCCCTGCCTGCCGGGCCAGTAACGCGCACTGCTCCAGCTTGATGCCAGAGAAGGGGACAAACGGGATGACGTCAGCCGCACCGATGCGAGGATGAACCCCTTGCTGGCGGGTCAGGTCGATCAGTTCGGCGGCCTTGCCCGCGCCGCGCACGGCGGACTCGACCACCGCCGCAGGATCCCCGACAATTGTGACCACCGAGCGATTGTGGTCTGCATCCAGGGAACAGTCGAGCAGAGACACCCCTTCAACGCGCATCGCGGCCACAATTGCCTCGACCCGCCGGGCATCCCTGCCCTCGGAGAAGTTTGGAACACACTCGACCAGAGGTCCGCTCATCGTCTCTTTCATTCCAGCACCAGACCGGCAACTTTGGCGCGCCGCCGGACGATGCCGGGTTGTTCAGAAATGTTTAAGTTACTTCCAAAAGGTATAGCCTACCTGGAACTGCATGCTCGCGTTGACGCCGGGATTGCGGTCTCCCAGCGAGGCCGAGGAGATGTGAACAGCGTTCACCCCCAGATCTATCGACCGTTTGGGACGGATGAAGTAGTGGGCACCGACGCCGCCTTGGGGCGAGAAGTTCCACACACAGGTTCCACCGTCGATCCCTGGAGAGCTCTGGAAGTTCGGCGGAAATTTGTGGGTGGTGTAGACGAGACCACCCGCACCCTGAAACCACGGTTGAAAGCGCTTCGATTTGGTGAGAAAGTTCCAGCGCAAGATGACCGGGGTAAGGCTGACGCCGCGAAATGTGCCACCGCCGAAAGGAAGTATGCAGCTCCCGACTTGCCCACCCGGTCCGATACAAGGAACAGCCTGCAGGTGCGGAGCCGGCGTGTAAGCCTGCCAGAGGGGCATGATGTTGCCGCCAAATTCAAACTGGCCAGATAGGATGCCGGCGTGAACGACCGGGCTTAAAGGCTTCGACAATTGAAAGCCGGCCCAGAGGAACTTGAAATCCGAACGGTCGCCAACGCCAGTGCCGTAGTTCACAAAGGGACCATACTCCCAACTCCTGTTTTCGCGAACCCGAGCTACGGGGCTCAGAATGGGCAGTTTCGTGACCTTATCCCCGGTCAGAATTGGCTCACCACCCGTGCCCCCTACGCCGTCTGGCATTTCAGCGGCAGCAATGCCCGTTCCAGCCATGAGGGTTCCCGCCATCAAGACAAACGCAAAGAGCTTTGTAATTGGTATCAACGTTATTCCCTTCTCTCAAGAACTTCTGATTTCCATAAAAAGGCCGCCTCGATCGGCGGCCCTTCGAGCGCCTATCGTAACTAGCTCTAGCCGGCCGCCGCTTCCATCTGCGCTTCGTCCATATCAAAGTTCGAATAGACGTTCTGGGCGTCGTCGCACTCTTCCAGAACCTCAAGCAGGCGGAGCATCTGATTTGCCTCTTTGCCTTCCAGCTTGGTGTAGGTGGAGGCGACCATTGTGACTTCGCTCATGACCGTGGGAATACCGGCAGCCTTGACTGCGGAGGCAACGGCCTCGTGCGCGGCTGGCTCGGTCACAATCTCCCAGGTGTCGCCTTCGTCGTTCAGGTCTTCGCCGCCATGTTCGAGCACGATGTCCATCAACTGCTCTTCTGTGGCTGCGTCTTTTTCGACTGCGATGAGGCCTTTTTTGGAGAACATAAAGCGGACTGAGCCGGACTCGCCCAGATTTCCGCCGTTCTTTGAGAAGGCATGGCGAATCTCGCTCACCGCGCGGTTACGGTTGTCAGTCAGCACATCGACAATGACTGCTACACCGCCGGGACCGTAGCCCTCAAAGGAAATTTCTTCATAGCTGACGCCTTCAAGTTCGCCTGTGCCGCGCTGTATGGCGCGCTTGATGTTATCTTGCGGCATGTTCTCGGCCTTGGCCGCAGCGACGGCGGTGCGCAGCCGGGCATTGGTGTCAGGATTGCCGCCGCCCTTTGCGGCGACCGCTATTTCCTTGAGCAGGCGGGTGAATATCTTGCCGCGCTTGGCATCCAGCGCGCCCTTCTTGTGCTTGATTGTGGCCCATTTTGAATGGCCGGACATGTGAACCTCAGTGATAGTGAAAGATGCGGCGCGGGCACGCGCCTGACCTTGTGAGTATACCATTGGCGGCTGTTGGCAAGGCAGCTACTCCACGAAGCGTGCAGGGAGTCTTTCCGGCCACCGAAAGCTGATACCCTAGAAGCATGAAATTCGGGGTACTTGTCTTTCCTGGCTCCAACTGCGACCACGACACCTACAACGTGATTGCCGAAGTGGCTCATCAGCCTGTCACCTTTCTCTGGCACGACTCCGAAGACCTGCAGGGCGTCGATGCTGTGCTGGTTCCCGGCGGCTTCGCCTACGGAGACTACCTGCGCACCGGAGCGATTGCGCGGTTTTCGCCCGTAATGCAGGCGGTGAAGCGCTTTGCCGACGGCGGGGGCCTTGTGGCAGGCATCTGCAACGGCTTTCAGATCCTCACCGAGTCTGGCCTGCTGCCGGGCGCGCTGATGCGCAATGCCGGGCTGAAGTACATCTGCAAACAGGTTCATCTTCGCGTCGAGACCACCAACAGTCCCTTTACGAATCAGCTTGTAAAGGGCCATGTGCTTCAGCTCCCCATTGGCCACATGGAAGGTAACTACTTCTGTGAGCCGGAAGAGCTGCATCGGCTCGAAGCCGAGGACCGGATCGCCTTCCGGTACGCCTCAACAAGCGGGGAGATCACCGCAGAGGCGAACCCGAATGGCTCATTGAGCAACATCGCAGGGATTCTTAACGCCAAGAGAAATGTCCTCGGAATGATGCCGCATCCGGACCGGTCAAGCGAACTGATTCTGGGATCGGAAGACGGCTGGAAGATCTTTGCCTCGATGATTGAGGCGCTGGCAACCCATTAAAGTTTCTGCGGTGGAGATGGAAGCTGGCACGGCATGATTGATATCCACAACCACTTCATCTACGGTGTGGACGACGGATCGCCCGATCTTGACACCTCACTCGCTATGGCCCACGAGGCCGTAGCGGACGGCATCACCCATATTGTCTGCACCCCGCACGCCAGCAAACGCTATCCCTATGATGCCGCGCTTATCAATGAACGCTACCAGGAGTTGCGCGGGCACCTGAATGGCCAGATCGAACTAAGCCTGGGATGCGACTTCCATATGAACGCGGAAAACGTATACGAGGCGATAGCCAACCCCCTGCGCTACTCGATCAACGGCAAAGGCTACCTGCTTATCGAATTCCCTAATTCTGCGATTCCGCCGCAGCTCAACGATGCCATGCAGATGCTGCAAACGGCCGGATATACGCTTGTCATCACCCATCCGGAACGGTGTCCGGCGGTGCTGCTACAGCCCGAAATACTAGCGGAATGGGTTCGCAAGGGGAGCCTGATCCAGGTGACAGCCGGTTCTTTGTATGGGCGATTTGGGAAGATGGCCGAGACCTTCTCCAATGAACTGCTGGGGCGCAACTGGATTCACTTTCTGTCCACCGACGCGCACAACACCCAATGGCGGGCGCCGCATTTGAAGAAGGCCTATAACTACGTGGCCAAGCGTGCCGGCGAAGAGACAGCGCGAAGGCTGTGTGTTACCAATCCGCAAGTCGCCGTGGAAGGAGCACCGTGGCCCCAACAGCCCGAGGCGGTAGGGCTTTGGGAGCGCGTGCCGCTGAAGTTTCACGCCAAGCGGCACGCCGCCGTGCCCCGCAAGACCGAGCCCAATGAACCTGGCCATGAGACACCCAAATCAGCAAGGTCAGGCTTCCTGAAGCGCCTCTTCGCGCGATAAGTGTATGATGGCTTCGCCGAGGGCGAGGAACCTTTTGAAGCCATATCACCGCCTGTACGCTACGTTCTTATGCGCATCGCAACTGCAACACAGTTGATGGCGCATGCGGACGATTGATCCGAAGACTCTACGGAGAGAAAGGTGAGGTTCTCCATGGATGATTCAAACCTGCCCGGCTTTTTATTGAATGTGGTTGGCTCGGTTCTTACCGGAGTACTTGTCCCTCTTCTCATTGGAATGATCCGGAAGCAAAGAGGCTGGCCCAAGCTCGGGAAGACCTCCTGGGTCGTTCTTACATTTGGCGTTGCTGCACTGGTCTTTGCGGCGCTATTCTTTGGGAGCCCGAAGCCCGAAGTCGGTCTGACTGTGACAGAGATCGAGACGGCTGCCCCTGAAGCCCAACCTGATGGCGAGACCTCGTATCAAGTCCAAGTCAAGGGAACGGTCACGCATTGGAAGGATAACATCTACCTCGTCGTCAAGCCATTGAACTCCCCCTACTGGTTCGTCCAGCCTGCTGCGAATCGTATTGGCCCCGTTGACAAAGGTAAGAGCGAATGGGAAGGCGTCGCTCGATTCGAAACCGCTGTTGCCGGAAACGGCGAGCAATTCAGTATCTATGCACTGGCTTCCTCCGCCAGATTCACGGGCAATGAGGAGCTCAAGGCTGAACCAGTGGGCACGAAATCAGAAGCGAAGATTATCACAGGTGCAAACATTAAGGCAGAGAAGCAGTAGGCGGCAGCCCTCATCGATAATCTTCCAGATCTACCGGCTCTGACTGGGTTACTTTTAGAGCCCCAGCCCGCCATCGACGGTCAAGATCTGGCCGGTGATGAAGTGCGGCCCCGCGGCAAAGAATAGGACCGCTTGAGCCACGTCATCGACGCTCCCGTTGCGCCGCATAGGAGTCTTGAGGGCAAAGTGCGCGGCCTGGCTGGCATCGCTTCCTTCGAGTTCGATCCAACCAGGAGCGACGCAGTTGACACTGACCTCAGGAGCAAAAGCTTTCGCCATGGATTGAGTGAGCATGTGGACCGCAGCCTTCGATCCGCAGTAGTGCGCGTGACTCGCCCAGGCTTTGATGCCCCCAAGCGAACCAATATTGATGATGCGGCCCTCGGCCTGGCGCAGATAAACGAGCGCCTCGCGGGCAACAAGAAAAGGTCCGCGCGCATTGGTCTCGAAGACAGCGTCCCACTGACCGAGAGTGAGCGATTCGAGCGACGCAGATTCAAAGACTGCGGCGTTGCTGACGACGAGATCGAGCCGAGCGAAATGGCCAACGGTGGCTGCGACGGCAGCGCGTACCGAGACCTCGGAACGCACATCGCATTCGAGAGCGAGCGCGCGGCGGCCGAGGCTCTCGATCTCGCGAGCGGTTTCAGCGGCTTCTGCGCGGGAGCTGCGGAAGGTGATGGCCACGTCCGACCCGGCCTGAGCCAGGGCAAGAGCAATTCCGCGGCCTACGCGTCGCGCGCCACCGGTGACCAATGCCGATTTGCCGAGGAGTGGTTGGGTTGACATGACCTTGTTTACAAAGGCGCAGGCTTGAACCTGCGCCTAGCCAGCTCACTCTTTAAAAATCCTGCGCCGTAACTTCCCAAGAAGTGTTCCGAACAGGTAGAGAATGACAACATTCGGCGCATTTCAAGAAATGCCCAGCAGGCTGAATTGCACCCCACAGGGGCTAAAGCCGTTGTTTTCTGGCCCTCTTTCGGCACGACTGAAGTCGTGCCCTGATACAAAACCGAATTCGGAAAGTCGCACAACTAGCGCGTGCACAGCTTTACTTCGGCGGCTGAGATTGGCTTGGCTGTGAATCGGGTTGGGCGGCGGGCTTGTCTTTTGAGTCTGGATTGGCGGGTGCATCCGAGGAAGCGCCGGTCTTGCTGTCGTCCTTCCCTGCTCCAGAAGCCGGATCTGTTTGCTTCTCGCTATGCGGATTCTTCCCGGCGTCATTCGATTGGCCGTGATCCTTGTAGATGGAGTATTGCTCGCCGGGCCGCTTCAAGCGGATCTCAAGCGCCATCTCGGCCTTGTCGACCTTGAAGTCTTCTCCATAGGTCTGGAAGCCTTTGGCAATGATCTGTAGCCGCACCGTGTCGCCCATGGGCAGCACATCGATGATGGTCTTGCCATCTTCGTTGGTCTTCAGCTCCATGTTGCCCTTGCTCACCTCGCCCGCGATGGGGTGGAAGACGACTGCGGCATTCTCGATGGGCTTGCCATTCACGTCGCGCAGGACGGTGACCTCAATGCGCGCAGTAGACAGGGGCGCCTTGTACTTGCGACCGCGATTGGTAGACTGTGCGCCAGCAGAGAGCGAAATGAGGACTAGGCCAAGCGAGGCCGTGACAATACTGAAACGAAGCTGGGAACGGAAAAGCATGAAAGCTATTCTATAGCGTCGTATAGGGCGCGAGCGAGTCCATGCCGTGCCTTACGAAAAGGGTTGCAGGCCGGGCCACCAGGTTCGCCGGACGAATCGCCGCAGCCGCTCATACAGTACTGCCCCAAACGTCCCGTTTCGGACCTGCCAACAGAAAAGCATGAATACATGAGCGAATTACGCTCAACTTTATCAAAAGCCTCTTGACAAATTGGATAGCACTTGCCTATCGTTAGCAATTGGAAGGTGAGAGTGCTAGCACACGGCTTGCAGATCTACTCAACCTGCTCGAACGCTCTGGAAAGTGGAGCCGAGAGCACAATTCCGAGGTTTTTTCTGGAGTAATAATCCCCAACCCCGCGGCTGGGCATTGCTCGGTCCGCAAATCTTGAATGGACAACCAAGGAGAAGCAACACAATGGCATCGACATCCGTAGCGACGACGTTTACACCGCTTCATGATCGCATCCTCGTCCGCCGCCTGGAAGAGGGCGAAACCGTTCGCGGGGGCATCATCATCCCCGACAGCGCCAAAGAGAAGCCCCAGGAAGGCGAAGTGATCGCCGTGGGCAAGGGCAAGTCCAACGATGAGGGCAAGGTATTTCCCCTGGACGTGAAGTCGGGCGACAAGATCCTCTTCGGCAAGTACTCCGGCACCGAGATCAAGATCGACGG
>CAYVMS010000105.1:0-10898 GCA_964452615.1 uncultured Occallatibacter sp. | reverse complement strand
GTGATACTTGCAATCCCATTTCGTATGGCTTAAGCTGGCATACTTGTCCATCCGGTTTCTCCTCTTAGTGTGCTTGGCGGCTCACGTCGAAGATTTTCTGGATAGACTCCGGAAAATGTCAAACTGCTACTGTCACCTCAGCAAAGACGGGGTTTCTCCCATTGGCAATAGATTCGTTTCGCGTGATGAAGTGGTTCAATATTGGCTTGGTAGGGCCGATTGCATTCTTTACCAAAAAACTCGAGTACGAGATCCAAATAGCATGACACTAGCTCCCGATAGAGAAGTTTTGTAACTGGAGTAAATCGGAAGGAATTGGATATGGAAAAACGCGGAGTAATTTATGCGTCGGCAGACGCCGCAATTGTATCGTCTCCAGAGGCGGGAATGCAACGTCAGGTATTGGCCTATAACCAGAATGTGATGTTGGTTCGTCATCACCTCTCGAAGGGATGGAAAGGGGTCCGTCACAAACATCCTCAAGAACAACTTGTTTATGTTGTAACTGGGCATATCCAGTTCGCTGGCGACGGCAAGATTATCGAACTACGTGCTGGTGACAGTATTGTTGTCGAGGGGGATGTCGAACACCAGGCAACGGCGCACGAAAACTCTGAAGTGCTGGATGTATTTGTTCCCTATCGTGGTGACTATGCCCAGTGTGTTAACGATCATTAGAAAACGTAGTTATTTGAACGCTCGCCGAAGGGCCGGCGCCAGCGCTTTGGGGTCTGCCCGCCAGTGTTGGATAACGCTATAAAAGGGTCGGGGGAGGTTTGCCGGTCGCTCGTCCAGAATGAGCAGAACCGGTTCAGCTAGAGGCCCAATCCCTGTCAGCGCCTGGTTTATTGCAAAACCGCCCATTTTGCCATAAGTACTTGCCTGAATCAAACTCTAGTTGGAGCCTGGGGAACGGGAGCGTTTTGTAAGCACATTTTTGCCAAAGCACATCGAAGAATACAGCTGCGGTTGACACCAGATCGCACAGGCTGCCTGCACAGCAGATTGATGGCTTGAATGAGCATTTTGACCCACGCTCGATACTATGCTCACGCCGCTTGGATAAAAACTGTTTGACATCCACATACAGGTGTAGTAGTTCTTTCTATAGAAATTGGAGATCAGAATGTCTGAGCCACGATTATCGAGGCTTGAATTTCAGATTATGGAGACGCTTTGGGTAAAAGGCGACTCCTCGATCCGCGAAATTCAGGAGTCGTTTCCGGAAAAGCGAAAGCCTGCCTACACCACGATCCAAACCACCGTGTACAGGATGGAGGTGAAGGGGGTCGTACAGCGCGTCAAGAAGGTCGGCAACTTCCATATTTTCGCCGCGACGATCTCGCGCGATTCAGCCCAACGAAGACTCATTGACGATCTGCTGGCCATCTTCGGGGGACGCTCGCAGCCTGTCATGGCGCACCTGATCGAGTCAGGCAAGCTGTCACTTGAAGATGTAAAGAATGCGGAACGGGCGCTACGCAACCTTTCCCGCAAGGAGAAGCAGCCATGACGTTTCCGGCATCCTGGAGCGAAACCTGGACTGCGGCTCTGGGCAACCATCTCTGGCAGTCGACCGCAGTGACCGGAATTGCCTGGCTGCTCACGCTCAGCCTGCGCAACAATCACGCTCGCATGCGCTATTGGGTGTGGATGATTGCCTCAATCAAATACCTGATCCCATTTTCGCTTTTCATCGCTGCCGGCGAATCGCTTCGCTCGGCGTTTGCTACTCCGATTCAAAAGCCGGCTCTGGCAGCCGTGATGGAGCAGATCACTCTGCCCTTCCCGCAAACTGAATCGCCCGCAGCCGTTGCGTATGCCGGGATGGCGCCTACTGCCGTCTCGCACCCCGGCAATCTCGTGGCTCTGATCCTGCTTGCCGTTTGGCTGTGCGGCTTTCTTTTTGTCTTGTGCTCGTGGTCGCGCGGGTGGTTGAAGATCCGCGCATCGCTTCGCGCATCTTCGCGCATGATGCTGATGGCCGAGGTGCCGGTTCTATCGTCGCCCCTGTTGATTGAGCCGGGCATCTTCGGCATCTTTCGTCCTGTACTTCTGCTTCCAAAGGGCATCACCGACCGCCTCTCCGCAGCACAACTCGGCACCATCATCGCTCATGAGATGTGCCACGTTCGTCGACACGACAATCTCACAGCCGCCATCCACATGGTTGTAGAAGCGCTTTTCTGGTTCCATCCAGCGGTGTGGTGGATCAAGACTCGCCTTCTGGATGAACGCGAACAGGCCTGTGACGAGATCGTACTACAGTCCGGAAACGAGGCGGACGTCTACGCCGAGAGCATCCTGAACGTCTGCAAGTTCTGCATCGAGTCACCGCTATCCTGCGTCGCGGGCGTCGCCGGATCGGACCTTAAACGCCGTATCGTCCGCATCATGACCGAAAGGGTGTCTTGCAATCTCGGTCTCGACCGGAAGTTGTTGCTCGCGCTAGGGGCAATGGTTGTGATCACCGTCCCAATTGTCTTCGGCCTGGTGCATATCAAGCACGCCGATGCTGCTACCTCGGCCGAGAATCAAGCGCGGAGCATTGCAGGCACCTGGCAGGGATCGCTTCACACCACTAAGGACCTGCGCGTTGTGTACCAGGTCTATAAGGCCATCGGCGGTGGTTACCATGCGGACAGCTACAGTCCCGACCAGGCCGAATACGGTCTTCCAGATACCAAAATCGAGCAAGATGGCGCAACTGTGAGGTTTACTCTAGCTGAAATTGACGGCGTCTTTGAGGGTAGGCTGAGTCCAGACGCAAATTCGATCATAGGAAACTGGACTCAACATTACCACACGCTCCCTCTCACCTTGGTGCGCGCCACACCGGAGACGGCCTGGGTTATCTCGGCGCAACTGCCGCCGATGGCCGCGAACGCCGATCCCAGCCTAGAGGCCGTCAACATCAAGCCGGCCAATCCGGGTGAGCCGGACGGAGGTGTAGGGTTCGTGGCGCCTCAGCTCAAGATCTTCAACTCCACACTGAGCGAACTCATCGCATACTCCTATGGACTCCATACCAGCCAGATCGTGGGCGCCCCGGCGTGGGTAGCAACCGACAAGTACGATATAACCGGCCAACCTGACGCCGAGGGCAGGCCCAGCTATAAGCATCGGAGTAGCATGATACAAAAGTTGCTCGCCGAGCGCTTCAAGCTCAGCTTTCATCGCGACAAAAAGGAACAGTCGGTCTATGTGCTGTCCGTTGCCAAGGGAGGTCCCAAGCTTGCAAAGAGCGCCGGAGATCCGAACGGACCCACTGTGCTTCGCTTCCAGGGGCCAAGTGCACTGTTCGTTCAAGACGCAAACATGGGTCACTTAATCCGCCTGTTGCAGGGAACCGTGCTCGACCGCCCGGTCCTCGATCAGACGGGGCTCGAGGGGAAATACGACTACACCCTCAACTGGACCCCCGACGACTCCCAGTTTCACGGTTGGGGCGCGAAGTTTTCGCATCCAACCGGCGGCCAAAACGCACCGCCGCCGCTGTCTGCCGCGATCCAGGAGCAGCTCGGGCTCAAGTTGGACCTCGAAACGGTACCTGCTGATGTTCTCATCATCGACCATATTGAAAAACCTTAGATGAAGATCAACTCGAAGCCAGAAGACGATCAATGGTCGGCCTGGCCTGACGTAAATCTAACTAAATCCGTTTGCAAATCGGGAGATGTCATGTACGAGATAAGCAAGTGTAGCGCGCATAGGAAGTTACCCGAGCATCGGAGCTCGATTGTGGAGTTTTTGGCATTATTTGCGATTGTCTTGTCGGCTCTCCTGGCTTGCGGACAGACGGCACAATCGCCCGCGAGACAAGCGGATGACTCGCCCGTAAATGTCGAAAAATTTTCACTTGATCTAGTTGCTGCATACAAGAATCACAAGCCCGTTCTCGACCTGAAGCCTGAAGAGATTGCGATCGCCGACGACAATTCTCCGGTAAAGCTCGACAGTCTTCGCCTGGTAATAGGCAAACAGAAAAGCGATCGCCTGATCACGCTGGTCTTTGATCGAGCGGGCTCGGTTGCTGAATCAGGTCAGCAGATGGACCCATCGACGGCGAAGAACACGCGTGATGCCGCAGCGAAGATTCTCAAAATGATTTCTGGGAGTGGTTCTAATATTTCCGTGCTGGATGTCGAGGGACGCCTTCGACTTCAGCGTGGATTCACCTCCGATCGGAATGCACTTACACATGCATTGATTACGGCGATTCAACCGGACATATCCGGTGCCGGTGCCATCGCCAACGAGGCGGAAAAACAACTTATCGCAGAGTTACAGACCGGAAACGATTCATCGGGAAACCCGGTAAGTCCTGAAGACCGGGCTCGGGATCAGGCGCTGTTTTCGGCTCTTGCTCACTCAGGCAGAATTGCGCAGGATCAACACATGCGCCCTTCCCTGGCTGGCTTACTTGCATTGATGGAAGCCATGCAACAGATCCCGCATCGAAAGACGGTGATCTATTTCACTTCTTTCCAGAAGACCCAGATCGATTCGCGAGCCAGAGATGCGATCAAGTCCATTATTGGATCGGCCAATCAAGCTGGGGTGAGCATCAATGTTGTCGACCTGAACTCGTTCGAACATGCTGTAACGCAGATCCTTGGTAAAGACGCTATCAACACATTGAACGGGGGCCGAAGCGTCGAAATCCTCACACAAAGCTTAATCCCCGATCAAGACAAGGATACTAATGACGATATGCGATACCTGGCGGAGGGTACAGGGGGAAGTTATATCACCGAAAATAAATTACAAGAGTCGCTAAAACGGATGATCCAGGATATGACGATGTATTACGAGGCTTCCTATCTTCCTCCAATCAAGGAATACGATGGAAAGTTTCATTCGATCGCCGTGAAATCCCTCCGGCCTGGTCTTAAGCTGCGCTATCAGACGGGCTATCTTGCCTTGCCTCCGCACCCCGTCGCCGGTGACAATCCACAACCATTCGAGTTGCCACTCAAGAAAATTCTCAATGAATCGCAGTTGCCAGGCGATGTGAACTTCCGTTCCGCGATCCTGCATATGGAAGATCGGCCCGAGGGAAATGTCAATACTCTAGCCATTGAGGTACCGCTCTCAAGTCTGGAGATTCGAGAGGATCGCAGCACTAATCTCTGTGCAGCGCACCTGTCGATCGTAGCAAATATCAAAGACCAGACGGGTGCGGTCGTCGAACACTTCAGCGCGGATATTCCGCATCGCGGCGCATTGAAAGATATCGAGATGAGCAAGTTCGAGGCGATCTCGATGGCGCGCTCCTTTATCGCCGCGCCAGGCCAATATGTTCTGGAAACGGCGATTCTCGACCAAAATAGCGGCAAGGCCGGCGCACAACGGATGAGCTTCGAGATTCCCAACACGCCTGCCGCGCTCTCGTTGAGCGACATGGTTCTGGTGCGGCAAACGGTGCCGTTTGGCGCCGGAGACGATCCCTCCGAACCGCTGCGCCATGGAGGCGATAAGGTTACTCCGAATCTGTCTGGCCAATTGGCGCCCGGCGCCAAGGAGGTTTCAGTATTCTTCATCGCTCATGCCAACCAACATGCAATTGATGCGGCCACGCTCAACCTCCAGGTGCTCAGGGACGGCAAACCGCTGGGAGGTGCGCCGCTAACCGCCAAACAAGCCGATGGATCGGACTTCTCTTCCTACCTGAGCAGATTTACCATCAATGCGGCGACGGACGGTCAATACGAAGTAAAGGCCACACTGAGCCAAGGTGGGAAAGCAGTGCAGGCAAGTGCCATGTTTACCTTGGCGGGATTCAACACGGAAGTTGCGGATGCAGATTTACCAGCTTTGGATGCCGTGGCACACCCCGCAGGCCCGCTCATGATCTCCTTTCCCACGAACCCCATACAGGCTCCGTCGCCAGATGAACTCCGGTCCATTCTTGCTGATGCCGGAGAGTTTGCAGTGGATTACAGTTCATCCCTGCCTAACTTCGTCTGTAAACAGATAACCAATAGGTCAGTGGATCCAAATGGCTCGATGAATTGGAAGCACAAGGATAGGCTGACCGAACGCTTGACCTACCTCGATCACAAGGAAAGCCGAATTCTCATGGAGGTCAAGGCCAACGGCCACAAGAGCGACACCTACTCGGAAGACTCTCCGGGAACGATTTCGGCTGGAGAGTTCGGCTCTGTCCTCTCAGGCCTATTTCGACCTGCATCGAAGGCTGACTTCGAATGGAAGAAAACCGGTATGTTGGGAGACGAGAAGGTCCAGGTATTCGACTTTCGCGTGGCCCGCGAAAACTCATCCTTCCATCTTCGGGTAGGCTCCAGTGAGGTCGAGACGGTCGGCTATCACGGCCAGGTCTTTATCGACAGTGCAACCCGCAATGTTCGCCGCATCACGCAAGTGGCGGACAATGTGCCGGCCAAGTGTCATATCCATGGGGCTTCCACAAGCGTGGACTACGACTATGTGATGATCAACAAGCACGACTATCTGCTGCCAGTTGGCGCCGAAACCATGGTCAGAAAGGGCCGCCGCGAGACGGATCTGAACGAGATTGAGTTTCGCGACTTCCGCCGCTTCGGTTCCAACATGCACATCCTCGATGATCAGTCCGAGGTGAAACCCTGACCATCGGTATGCCAGACGCATACGGAAAGGTGATGCAGGCAGAACGCCCGGTATCGAAGTCATGCGCAAAGACCAGAATGCTGCCTAACCGCCATTCCCAAGGTCCGCCTGACCCAGCCAGCTACCCGGCCTTGTACGTTTGCTTCAGTTCGACAAAGATTGCCCGATCACTCCCAGGCTGCGCAACGCCGCCAGACGGTAACTTGACTTCTCCAGCCCGTCCGCCTTCCCCTTGAACTGCAGCGTGTAGTTCTTCCGTGGCGGCATCGTCGCTTCTCTGATTGTTCCAAATTGAAATGTATCTTCACTCTATTCGTGAAAATTGCGTGAATTATTTAAATATTAATCAAATTATGCAAACCTGAAGGACGGAAGCAACCAAAGGAATCTGTTTTGGGCGGATTCACTTTTCAGGATTTCTATGGATTTTCTACATTCCGAGGCGAACAGAGTGTTGTTCCTGTTCGGGCACCTGGAGTGAGGGAGCATGAAATGTTCGCCAAGCGTTTGAACGCAAGTACGAACAAACCCGAATTTTGAAAGGAAAATGAGAGGCCACATGAATTTCAAACTCAGAATAGCTGCCGCGGCAATCATGGCAGTATGCGTAGTTTCAGCCTATGGACAAACAGGTGAAGCCACAGCTCCTGTAAAGAAGCACACGGCAGCCAAGAAGGAAAAGGCGCCCGCGCCTCCAACGGTCGCCGAACAGATTCAGGCGCTTCGCCAGGAGCTTGAGGGCCAGATCAATGGCCTGAAGACTGACCTGGCTAACAAGGACGCCCAATTGCAAAAGGCTCAGCAGGCGGCAGCCGATGCCCAGGCAGCAGCGGACAAGGCAAATGCGGCGGCTTCGGCCCAGCAGCAAGCTGTGACTGACAACGCCGCAGCAGTCAACACACTGCAATCCACCGTCACCGACCTCAAGGCCAACAGCGTTTCACTGGCCACCACTGTCTCCGATGAGACCTCCAATCTCAAGAAGGCCCTCGCCAATCCGAGCGTCTTGCACTACAAGGGAATCAACATTACGCCAGGAGGATTTGCGGCGGCTGAAACCGTGTACCGCACCAAAGCCACAGGTGGCGATATTCCGACTGCCTTCAGTTCCATTCCTTATGAGGGCGCCGATGCCTACTCGCTCAGCGAGTTCTACGGCAGCGCCCGCCAGTCGCGCCTCACCATGCTGGCCGAAGGCAAAGTCGGCTGGGGTACTCTGCGCGGCTATTATGAGGCTGACTTCCTGGGCACGGGCATCACCTCCAATAACAACCAATCGAATAGTTATGTTCTTCGCCAGCGCGTAATTTATGGCCAGGCTCAGACCAACACCGGATGGACCTTCGCCGGCGGTCAGATGTGGTCCCTCGCTACGGAAGGCAAGAAGGGCATCTCAAGCGCGCCCAGCGACATGCTGACGCCGCTGACCATAGACCCGAACTACGTTCCGGGCTTTGTCTGGACTCGCCAGTACGGATTCCGCGTGGTCAAGAGCTTCGATAAATTCGCAGTGGGCATCTCGGCTGAGAATCCGCAGCTCCTTTACTCGGCCGCGATTGCCGGCAATACGCCGTACGCCATCCTTGGCAGCGCCGGCGCCAACGGCGGCAACTACAACGCCGCGGTCAGCTCGGTTGGCGCAACGACCTACGTCAAAAGCTACGCCAACGTCAAGGACTTCGATGCCACCAGCGGCAATGTTGTCAACACATATATGCCGACCTACGCGACGATTACGGCCAACACCAACATCACCAATATCTCCTTCAATCAGGCGCCCGACATCATTGTGAAGGCGGCTGTCGATCCGGGATGGGGACACTACGAAGTCTTCGGAATCGCAGGCTTTGCTCATGAGACGGTCTACCCCGGCGTCACACAGAACTCGGTCAAGTACGGCGCCGTGGCCGACAACATGGGCTACGCTTACAGCAATGTAAGCCCGAATCCTGGACAAAACGCCTGGGCATCATCGAGCACCGCAGGCTTCTACAAAGACAGCATCGTCCTGGGCGGCATCGGCGGCAGTCTGCGCGTTCCCGTCATCAAAGATAAGGTGAACTTTGGCGCCAAGGCTCTCTATGGTCCCGGCATGGGCCGCTACGGCGATTCCACTTTGTCGGACGTGACCAACGATGCCTCTGGCGAACTTGCCCCCATTCACAACCTCAGCGGCCTTCTTACCCTCGAAGCCACGCCCACGCCACGCCTCACCCTCTACCTGAACTACGGCGGCGACTACGCGGGCCGCGCCGACTTTGCAACCTCGGCCATTACGCTTTCCGATCCTAAGCCCTACTTCTGTCAGACGACGGGACTCACGACTGCCACCGCCGCTGCCCAATGCGCCTCTGCGGCAACTGCCCCCTTGGCCACAACTAACGGTGGCGGAACCTGGGGCTCGCATTTTACTGCCACTCCTACCATTACCCCTATCGGATACGGCTCGCGTTACGCGAGTGTCTCGGCTACCTGCTCCGCAGTCAACAACCCGAGCTATGCTTCGGGTTCGGTGGGCTACCTGCCCGGCGGCTCCAGCTGCGGCAACAACACTCGCAACGTACAGGAAATGACCGGCGGCTACTGGTATGACATCTACAAGGGTGACCGCGGCCGTCTGCGCCAGGGTGTCCAATACGGGTACGCTGTCCGCGAAGGTTGGTCGGGATCAGGAACT
Organism: uncultured Occallatibacter sp.; assembly: GCA_964452615.1. Lineage (GTDB taxonomy): Bacteria > Acidobacteriota > Terriglobia > Terriglobales > Acidobacteriaceae > Telmatobacter. The sequence continues at coordinate 1,609 of CAYVMS010000105.1, read as the reverse complement.
GCGGGCTCTCTGTCTAGTCCTTTGAACGGCGCCAAGGGCATCGACAACATGGTCTGGACCACATTCCGCTATTACCTCCCATAACCCGCGAACCTCCTGTATCAGCGCACCAATGCAAAAGGGGCAGCCCGCAACACGGGCTGCCCCTTTCAGTTTTGCGCGCAGGTGCGGCGTGCCGCGCAAAAGCGCCACTGAAATGGTTGTAGTGGTCAATTCGAAAGCTTGGGGGTGTTGGCTTTCGGCTGAATTGGAAACCAGAAGCACTCAACACAAGTTATTGCCGAGTTGCTACGTCATTACGGAAGCACATTACGTAGATTGGCATCGCCGACAAAAACATGGGCATCTTTCGGTGTTCCATGGACCACATACCATGGCGCACGGTTTTCTACGAACTCTTTGTGATCATCTGAACCGAGCCTTAACCGTGCTGCTTCCATAATGTGATCTGGGTGGCAAAGGTTGCCTCCTGGATCGTGCGATTGTTGGAGTTCGCGCTACACCTGAAGCCGTACTCGACCAGCGTTCCGGTACTTGGATCGGTTAAGAATACTCGTTCAAAGTTAGCACCGCTGTACGAGAGTACAAGCACGTTGGACTTGTTGGCCTGCCATTCCGCCGAGGCTATGCCCGAGTCGGAGTGTACCAACTGAGCCTCGAAGGGAGAGGCCTTCGTCCACTCCTGGGCCACCACAAATCTCGGTCCCAGTCCGCTAATATACCGGTCGCCGCCGCTCCAGGAGCCTGTGAGGCTGGGGTGAAGCCTCTTGACAAAGGCGAGACCGGCGGACGCGGAGGTGCATGATTTCAATTCGCTGAAATTGACTTTTTCAGTATCCACTTGTATCTTGTGATTGGATATTAATATGATTTGTTGTCTACCCACCTGTCGATAGAGACTTAGCGCCCCATGAGGGCCAGCTGCATACTGACCCACCCATCCAGATTCCAAAATTCAAAAGGGGCATCCAAAGTGCGAAAACCTCTTTATGCCGTTGTATCTGCATCTCTGCGCCGGGCGCAGAGATCGATTTCAGCGGGGCTCCTTATATATAGGATTTGTTGTCTTCCTACCTGTCGATAAAGCTCTGCCGCCCATTGTGAGCTCGGGGCCTAGGGTCCCAACCGATCGAATTTCCAAAATCTCAGATCCAACTTCAAAAATTCAAAGGAGATCAAAAGTGCAATTAGCTCTTTACGCTGTCCCGTTTGTTTCTCTGCGCCGGTTGCTGCTATCCATCACCGCAGTTCTTTCTCTGTTTGCAATAGCGGGTGGCCTACCCTTAGCCGCGCAAGACGACATCACCACGCGAAACGCGACGTCCGGATACAACGGCGCATACATCACCGGGCCGGCTTCAAACCCGTTGAGTTTCCTGAACGGCGCGGCCTTTCGGACCACCGGCAACCCAGCGCCCTACGACTTTCACGACTTTGCCCCGGCGACCAACCTTGACGCAAAGCTACCCAAGTGGATCGATCTACAGGCCGAGGAGCGGTTCCGGTACGAGGGGTACAGCAATTCAAGCTTCAAGGCGAATGTCGATGACTCCTACCTGCTGAACCGCTTCCGGCTCCAGGTGGATCTGCATACGCCCAGTTGGCTGCG
>CAYVMS010000104.1:0-11021 GCA_964452615.1 uncultured Occallatibacter sp. | reverse complement strand
CCGCGTCCACCAAAGAATCAATAACTTAGGTCGCTCCCTTCCAAGAACTTCATCAAGCTTCCTCAAATTGCGATTTGTACTTGTAGCTCGCCAATGTGTGCCATGAACGGCGCAGAAAAGAGGTCGTAGTGTAGACCAAATGAAAGCACCTTGCTGCATGGAAGATGGAGGCAGACCCCGAGGGCGGGTTGCAGGATCAGCCCTCAAACCACCTGGCGTTGCGTGGGGATAAGCTCCCAGGTGGTGAACGGTCCGGGAAAAGGCGAGCTTGACTCGTCAGGTGCGGGCCAGGAAGGCTAACGAAAGTGAACCGCTGATGTTCTGTCGTTAGACACTCGTCCACCTCGACAACGCCATCCAGCCTGTCTCGGCCAGGGCGAACCATGGCCCGGCGCAACTTATGCAGCATCGCCCATGCCGTCTTGTAGCTCCCCAAACCAGGAACACGCTGCAGACCCAACGCGCTGATGCCGTTCTTCTGGCTGGTAATCTGCCACATGGCGCGGAACCAGATCGTCAGAGGCACGTGGCTGTCTTGAAAAATGGTGCCCGCAGTGACCGACATCTCATACCGGCAATGACCACAAAGCCAACGATGCCGCCGAACCGACCAGGCATCGCCACCCATTCAATGCGGACAAACCCAGCCGCCGAGCAAGCGCAATGCCGCGAGGTACTCAACACAGGCCTCCTCGGTCGAAAACCGACGCTCCAACTCAAGTAACGTCCTCGGATAATCCTCATCCATGGCCCCAGACACTACATCTTGGGGTTGGTGGCGTCAAGTAAATACCCCTATGAAAATAAATAAGGGTGGGGGAGGGGGCAGGACAGAGGGGTGGCGTACGGACCGTGCGCGTGGTTGACATTTCCCGTAGAGAGCGTTCTGTGGCCGTCGTTCATGCTTTTATTGTGCTCTGGAGAAGGCTAATTGTGTGCAAACGGCGGCGAAGGGCGATTCAAAAGATCTTCCCCATACGAAAGAAAAAGTCCTTGCGATGAGGCGATTGGCCTTAAACTGTCGGTGTAAACCGAGTGTTGCCATGCCTGTCGCTCAATTGACGCTCGAAATCCGCATCGAGCACGCCCAGTCGCTCAAGGACCGGCGGCAGGTGGTGCGTTCGCTCAAGGACCAGCTCCGACAGGGCTTTAACATCTCCGTTGCTGAGATAGACGAGGCGGTCACCTGGCAGTCGGCTACCATAGCCGTAGTCGCCATTTCGAGGTCGCGGGATTACCTACACGGACTCATTGAAGAGGTCGAGCGCACAGCGCGCCGTATCCTCAACGAACACGGCGCGGAACTTGCGGATGCCTTCTGGGACTACGTCGAGAACTAAGCCAGTTCTGGAGTTTCAACTCGTCTTACCTCTTGCATCTCAGCGATAAGCTGGTTAATTCGCAGGTCGTGGCCCATCTTACCGATTTCAGTAGGTCGATCCTCTTCAGCATATCCAACCTCCCGTTTATTGCATTTTTCACATAAGATCGTTGTGCTTCGGTTGACCATTTTTCTACCTTGCCGTCTCTATCTCATGCATTGTCAGTTGATTGACTACTAGTGGTTTCGTAACCAGCGCTCTGCGCCACCGTGGCACCCGACGTGCTTGCGAGCAGTATGATAAAGGTGTGCAGTATATGGAAAGAAGCCTCTTCAACCGTCTGCAGGCGACGCTGCTGGCCGTGGCAACGCTCGGTCTGGTGCTGCTTGCGGCGTTGAACTTTCATGAAGAGCGCCACATTCAGCCACCCGACGACGGCGTCTGGTGGCGCGAGGCACCCGATGGCAGCGGTCTGATCGCCGACAAAGTGCTGCCCGACAGTCCCGGAAAGCATGCCGGCATCAAGGTAAACGACCTGCTGACCGGAGTGAGTGTCCTGCCTAAGGATGCGGTCGATGCGGGCCTGCGCACCAGTATCCACACTCTCGCAGGAGTCAAGGAACTGCCGGATGAAGCCGTCCAGCAGACCGAATCCGAGCCGCTTTCCCTTCCCAGCGCGACGAAAACCCCTGTCTACACCCCTGTCGTGCGCGCATCGGATCTCGAACGGGCTCTCTACCGCACGGGCAGCTACTTCAGGATCGACTACCGCATCGTGCGCAACGGCGCTACGTTGAGCAGGATTTTCGAGATCATTCCCGAGCCGATGGACCGCAGCCTTGAGCTGGGGCAGCGTCTGATTGGATTGGTCTACCTGGCCATCGGCATTTATGTCCTCTTCCGCCGCTGGACGGCTCCGCGCGCCACTCACTTCTATCTCTTCTGCCTGGTGTCGTTTGCACTCTACGCGCTGAAATACACCGGCACCTTCGGCGCGCTCGACTGGATGGTCTTTTGGTCGAATATCCTGGCCGAATCCCTGCAGCCGGCGCTTTTTCTGCACTTTGCCCTGAGTTTTCCCGAGGAGCGGTTCAAAAAGATGCGCCGCTTCTGGCTGTTACCGGTTATCTACACGCCCGGCGCCATGCTGCTCACGTCGTGGGTGCTGGCAATCACCCGCTGGCAGGCGACCAAGGTGCTCGAGCACCACCTTGACCAAGCTGGCACCGCCTACGACGCCGTCTTCTACGTTCTGGCCGCTTCCCTCTTCGTACGCAGCTACCACCTAGCCAACACACCCCTTCTGCGTCAGCAATTGAAGTGGCTTACGCGCGGCGCGCTGTGCGCCGTTGTCCCATTTACACTGTTTTACGCGATTCCATTTCTTCTGGACTGGCAGCCATACAGTTGGCTTACCAATCTGGCGAACCTCTCCATTGTTGTTCTTCCGCTCACCTTCAGTTGGGCCATCGTCCGCTACCGGCTGATGGACACCGATTTGATCTTCAAGCGCGGCGTGGCGTACACATTGGCCACAGGTCTGATCCTGGCCGGCTACTTCGGCGTCGTGGCGCTCGTCGCCGAATTGGTTCACACGCGCCTGCCCGAGTCGGTGCGGGAATGGAGCCTGGGAATCTCCATCGTGGCCATCGCCTTCCTCTTTGAACCTCTCAAGCGCCTGATTCAGGGTTGGGTTGACCGTGCCTTCGATCGCCATCGCTACGACTACCGCAAGGCGCTTGTCGAATTCGGCCGCGGCCTCAGCTCGGAGACCGATCTCAACGCACTGCTGGATTCGATCGTCGAGCAGTTGCCCAACGCTCTGCTCGTGGCGCGTGTCGCCGTCTTCCTGACTCAGGAGTCCGGCCGCCTGCGCCTCGCCGCCTCTCATGGACTGCCTGCCGAGGCCAGAGCCACGCAGGACCGCATCGGTGCCGGAGGCGTTGGACTCGGCGCTATTGGACCCGGCACGCTCGATCTCGGATTCCTGGATTTCGACCACGCCACGGATCATTCGCATATCTTCCTGGAAAACGCTCAAGCCGCCCTGCACCTGCCGCGGGAGCAGCAGCGCACCGCCGCCCTGCTCGATCTGAACTACTATCTGCCCTGCCGCATCGCCGCCGGCCAGGTTCAGCCCGGCGAGGCGAACCGCAATGGACCCGAGACCACGCGCACCATCGCCGTCATTGGCTTGGGCCGCACCATCGGCGGCGATTTCCTCTCCAGCGAAGACGTGGAGCTGCTCGAGTCCCTGGCCAGTTACATCGGCATCGCGTTGCAAAACGCCAGCCTCTATTCCAGACTGGAAGAAAAAATCGGCGAGTTCGAGCGGCTCAAGGAGTTCAACGAAAACATCGTCGAGTCGATCAATGTCGGCATCCTGGCTCTCGATCTCGACGACCGCATCGAAAGCTGGAACGCGCAGATGGAGGCCATGTATGCCCTCAGCCGCGCGGAGGCCATCGGCCAGGAGCTTCGCTCAGTCTTTCCTGCGGAGTTCATCGAGGCTCTCGATGCCTTCCGCAACGAGTCGGGTGTCCATCATCTCTACAAGTTTCCGCTCACCACCCGCGCCGGCGAGCAGCGCACGGTGAACATCGCAGTCGCTCCGCTGCTCTCGCGCAATTTTGTCTCTGTCGGCCGCATCATCCTGGTCGATGACATCACCGAGAGAGTCTCTCTGGAAACCCAACTGGCGCAGGCCGACAAGCTCAGCTCCATTGGCTTGCTGGCCGCCGGTGTTGCTCACGAAATCAACACGCCTCTGGCCGTCATCTCCTCGTATGCGCAGATGCTCTCCAAGCAGCTAAAGGGCGATGCGCGCCTTGGTCCAGTTCTCGACAAGATTACCCAGCAGAGTTTCCGTGCCGCAGAGATCGCCAATGGCCTGTTGAATTTCTCTCGCACCTCTACCACTGAATTTCGCGAGACCAATCTCAACCAGGTCATACACGACACGCTCTCGCTGCTGGAACACCAGTTCAAGACTGCAAAAGTAATCGTCGATCTCGAATTGACTGATGGGCTGCCGCCCATCCACGGCAACCAGGGCAAGCTGCAGCAGGTCTTTCTCAACCTGCTCCTCAATGCAAAAGAGGCCATGCCCGAGGGCGGACGGTTGCGTGTGGCCACCCAAGTCGACACGCACAACGGGCACTCCGGCCACGTTATCGCGCTGGTGGCCGACTCAGGCTCTGGTATCGCGCCCGAACACCTCAAGAGAATATACGATCCGTTTTTCACTACAAAGACTATGCTTACACCTGGCGGTCGCCGCGGTACCGGGCTGGGTCTCTCTGTCTCTTATGGCATCATTCAGGAGCACGCCGGCAAGATCCACGTCGAGAGCGCCATCGGCGCTGGCACAACCTTTCACCTAGAGTTTCCCCTGATGAGGAATTCCGTTCATGCCTGAAGTTGAAATGCCCTTGAATCTGCCCGCAACCGCAACCGGCATCGCCGGAAACTCCGGCTTTGCCAGCGGCCTGGCCAGCATTCTGGTCATCGACGACGAGGCCGCTATCCGCGAATCGCTCGAAGTGCTGCTCACCCTCGAGGGGTACACGGTTCGCATGGCCACCGACGGCGTGGAGGGGCTGCGGACTCTGGATCTGGAAAACTTCGACCTGCTGCTGCTCGACCTAAACCTGCCCGGCCAGAGCGGCCTCGAACTGCTGCCGCAGATCAAGGAGCGCCACCCCGAGCTGCCGGTCATTATGATCACCGCCTACGGCACCGTCGACAACGTTGTCGAGGCTATCCGCTCCGGCGCGGAGAATTTCGTCCAGAAGCCCTGGGACAACGAAAAACTGCTGGCCGACATCCGCTCAGCCGTCGCCCGCCACCGCGCCGAAGAAGAGGTTCTGCAACTCAAGCGCACCCTCAAGCAGCGTTACAACTTTTCCAATATCGTGGGCAAGAGCGAGATCATGCTCAAGGTTTTCGATCTGGTCGCTCAGGTCGCCCCCAGCCGGTCAACTGTTCTGATTCAAGGCGAGAGCGGCACTGGCAAAGAGATGATCGCCAAGGCCATCCACTCCAACTCGCCGCGCCGCGACAAGCCCTTCGTCCCCATCAACACCGGCGCGATGCCCAGCGAGCTGCTGGAGTCCACGCTCTTCGGCCACGTCAAAGGTGCATTCACCTCGGCCATCGCATCGAAAAAAGGACTCTTCGAGGTTGCAAACGGAGGCACGCTCTTCCTGGACGAGATCGCCACCATGGGCATGGACACCCAGGCCAAGATCCTGCGCGTCCTACAGGACCGCCGCTTCATGCATCTGGGTGGCATCTCCGAGGTCCAGGTGGACGTGCGCATCATCGCCGCCACCAACATCGATCTGCGCCAGGCGGTGCGCGACGGCCGATTCCGCGAAGACCTCTTCTACCGCCTCAACGTCATCAGCGTCGATCTGCCGCCGCTGCGCGCCCGCCGCGAAGACATTCCTTTGCTCGCGAACCACTTCCTTGAGTTCTACGCTAACGAGAACGGCCTTGCCCCGCGCAAGCTCTCCCCCGACGCGCTACGCGCTCTGGTCGACTATGAGTGGCCCGGCAATGTGCGCGAACTCGAAAACTCCATCGAGCGCGGTGTCGTGCTCTCCAGTGGCCCCGTCATTGGCTCCGATCTGCTGCCCGGCCACATCACCGGCCGCAGCTTCCAGGACGCTATCCTTCAGCACAACCCCAACGCTTCGCTCTTCGATATCCTCGAAGACATAGAGCGCCGCATCATCGTCGAAAAGCTCGAGCGCTCCAACTGGAACCAGACCGACGCCGCCGAGCAGTTCCGCATTCCCCTCTCCACCCTCAATCAAAAGATCAAGCGCCTCAACATCGAGATCCGCAAAAAAGGCAGAGAATAAAGCCATCGATGTCGCGTCTCTACGCAATCTGAATTAAAATTGCGCTAAGAGCAGGAACATAGCATGTAAGCTGCGTGCCGCTCGGACTGAGAATATATGCGGTGCCGGGAGAAAACGTTCCGTCATTGTTAACGCTCGCTCCTTGAATCGTGACGCCCCCGGTTGCCGAAAGGTCCGGCGCACTCGCTCCTGTCGAGAGCTGAGTCAGTTCAAGAAGCGTGGCGGAGTTGGCGCTCTGGGGCAGTTCCGCGGTGAGCTTGAGATTATTCGTGAGGTCCTTGTTGACCACAACCAGGTTGAGGCTACCCGAAGATGTCTTGACCGCATAGGCAGTGGCGTTGAGGCCTCCTGCGGAAAGCTGCGTAGTGTATAGAGTCCCCTGGCCGGCGAGCGTGAACAAGAGCATGCCATAGTACTCAGGCCGCGCCTCGACAACAGTGCCGTTGGAGTCGGCAATGGGAGTGTATCCATCTCCATTCCCTCCGCCATGGAAGTTGGCCCCCGTAGCCCCGCCTTGCGCACAGTTGAACAGATAATCGATCACCCACAATGAGGATGCGTAGGAATCGCTGACACCATCGGCGCCGCCGTTGTAATACGAATTGCACTCAGCCATCCGATAGGGAAGGCCCATGTTTTTCGCACCGGCATTGAGTGTTGCCAATTCGCTCACAAGATTGGTATCGGGTGTAATCAGGAATGCCGCAGTCGAAGAGGGACTCTGACCATTGGCTCGGTAGTAGTGCTGGGTGAGCAGGGTGATCTCACTTTTGGTGACCGTGTTTCCGAAGGGGATTGTCCAGGTCGAGGGGCTGCCTGCATCTGCCGGTCCGGTGATCACAGCGGCGGGCGTTGTTGCGAGAATGGCCGTGCGGTATTGTCCCCAGAGACTGAGAAACTGCGAGAGCGACCAGTTTCCCGCATAGTAGTTTCCCGAGTTTCCATAAAGATCGGGCTCATTGCCGATCTCGATGCCGAGCAGAGAGGAACCGAATTGCTGGTAGGCGGTTGCCACTTCGGCAGCCGCCAGAGCAGGCGTGGTTGCGCCAGTGGCTGACCCGCCAAGATTGACGCCATAGAGACACTGCCAGCCGGCGGCTTTGACGAAAGCGGCAACGGAGGCGACATCGCTGGGCGCGATCTGTCCAGCGGTTTGACCGGCGCCGTTGGGAGACCAGACGTTCTTGTCGACTGAATTTCCGCCGATGCGCAGCACGCTGGGGCCGAGACGCTTGAAGAGGCCGATAAGATTCGTATTCGCAGCCGTGAAGAGTGGCTCGGTAAGCGAACTCTTCTCATAGGAAAGTCCGGCGAACGCCGCACCAATCGAGCCGCTCGCGGCTGCTGTCACGGTCAAAGCGGCCTGAGTCAACGGCCCTGTCGGCGTTGGTTGTTGGGTCGGAGAAGCTGGCGCAGTTGGAGGGCTCTGGGCTCCGGTGCTGCTCGAAGAACCGCACCCCGGCAAGAGCGAAGAAGCAGCAAGAGCTAAAGTGCTCTGCAAGACCTGACGGCGAGTGAGAGTGGAATGGTGCGCATCCGAGTCCATAAGCGAGTCTCCCGGCTTTGTCCGTATCCCCCTTTATAACCCACCTGGGCAGCGAGAGCTAGATGCTGCCAGCCTCCACCCACCTTCTCAGGAACCCCCGCAACTCCTCCGGTGGCCGCAGCCAAACCTTCGCCGCACTCTCTCGTTGTTCCCTCCGTACCAGCCCGCTCAGCCCGCGCAAGCCTAGCTTGTTGACTGCGTGAAAGGCCGCCTCATCACTCAAATCATCACCCAGAAAGGCCACCGGCCCCGTGCTTCCACTCTCAGCCAGAATCGCCTCCACCGCTCCGCCCTTGTTGCGGCCCGCACGCAACTCCAGCCCTGCCTCGAAGTCGAGCAGCGCCAGCCCCTCCATCTTCGTCAACGGTTCAAAGAGCTCCCGCGCTCGCCGCTCGATTTGTTCCGCTTTGCGCCGCGAAACTCCGCGCCAGTGCATCACTACGCCATTGGCCTTGTCCTCGAAGAGTCCGCCAAGGCTGTCGCGCCGCAGATGCTCCCGCAGTTCATCAAGCCTGGCCTGCGTCGCCGCCGGAGCCTGCTCCAATTCGCGCCGTCCGTCGGGATATAACCGCTCAGCCCCATGCAGCCCCCACACCTCCGCCGGCGGGTCCAAGCCAAGCATCGGCGCTATCTCGACAGCGGGCCTGCCGGTAATTACCGCGATGCGTGTACGGCCCTGCCTTTGAATCCCGGCCAGCAGTTCCCGCACACCAGCCCATGGCCGCGACTTGAAGCGGTCCACACGAAATGCAGCCAGCGTGCCGTCATAGTCCAACAGCAGCACTGGGCGCGTCCCCGCAGCAAAGCCCCGAAAAAACCCCTCCAGCCTCCCAGCCGTCTCTGAACCCAATCTCTGCTCGCTTTCAATACCAGTTTATCTTCTGCTTTGTTCTATTCCCTGTTCCCTATTCCCTGTTCTCTGCAATGCGCTATCCTGTCGATGAGAGCGCAACACCCCTTGGCCTTTTGAGGACAGCAAACGCAATGGCGATCCGGATGATCGAAAACTACGCCAAAAATCTCGTCCTCACCGTGCAGGACTACTCGCTCTTCTCGGCGCGCGCCTTCTCAAACCTCTATCGCCCGCCCATCTACTGGCCTGAATTTCTGATGCAGGCCGACATCATTGGAGTCGGATCGCTGCTGATCGTGATTCTCTCCGGTCTCTCCACAGGTGGAGTGCTAGCGCTGCAATCGGCGGCCACACTCTCCTCCTTCGGCGCAACCGCCGTCACCGGCCAGTTCGTCTCGCTCACCATGATCCGCGAACTCGGCCCCGTGCTCACCGGCGTCATGGTCTCAGGCCGCAACGCCTCGTCGATGGCCAGCGAACTCGGCTCAATGGTGGTGACAGAGCAGATCGACGCCATGCGCGCGCTGGGCGTCGATCCCATGCGCAAACTCGTCACTCCGCGCATCGCCGCCTCCATCACTATGCTCTTGTTTCTGACCATCGTTGCTGACGCATGCGGCATCGCCGGCGGAGGCATGGTAACCGTCTTCATGAATCACCAGAACGGTACCCAATACCTGAACATGGCCTGGGAACACCTTCGCTATCCCGACATTATTCAAGGGCTGGTCAAGCCGCTCTTCTTCGGCTACATCCTCGGCTCCATCGGCTGCTTCTACGGCATGAGAACCTCGGGCGGCACGCAGGGCGTCGGCCGCTCCACGATCTCCGCTGTCGTCTGGTCCTCGGTGATCATCATCTTTGTGGACTTCCTGCTCACCCAACTGCTGCTCACTCTCTTTCCTCCCCTATGACTGCGCCCCCCACTTTCCCCCAGCCCGGCCAAGACCACGCTTTCCCCAGCGATGAAGAGCCGGTCGTCGCCTTTCGCAACGTCTCCTTAGCCTTTGACGGCCCGCCGGTGCTCGACGACGTAAGCTTCTCCGTCGCTCCTGGAGAGACGCGCATCCTGCTCGGCCCAGCCGGGGTAGGGAAGAGCGTCCTGATGAAACTCGTCAATGGCCTGCTGCGACCCGACGCGGGCAGCATCCAGCTCTTCGGCCAGGAAATCGCCGACATGCCCGAGGAGCAGCTTTTTCCCCTGCGAACCCGCATCGGCATGGTCTTTCAGGAGGGCGCGCTCTTCGATTCGCTCACCGTCCGCGACAATGTCGCATACCAGCTCATTCAAGAGCAGGTTCCCGACGATGAAATCGACCGCCGCGTTCGTGATGCTCTGCGATTTGTCGAGTTGGAAGAGACCTTCGACCTTTTCCCAGCCAGCCTTTCCGGTGGAATGCGCCGCCGCGTAGCCATCGCCCGCGCCCTCATCCGCCAGCCTGAACTGCTGCTCTACGACTCGCCCACCGGTGGCCTCGACCCGCTCACCTCCACCACCATCATCGAACTGATCGTCAAGGAGCGCGACGTCTACCATACCCCGTCGCTGCTGGTCACCCATCGCATTCAGGACGCGCTCATCCTCTGCAACCACCACTTCGATCAGAGCCAGGGCCGCATGGTCCCGCTACCCAAAGGCCAGACCGACCCCGGAACGACTTTTCTGATGCTAGAAGAAGGCCGCCTCATCTTCGACGGCTCACTCCACGAACTAGTCAAAAGCCAAAACCCATTTGTGCGCGAGTTCCTCGCGTAGCGAGTTTGCAATTTCGCCATTGACGATGTATGTTATACATCATGCGGCGGACCCAACTCTATCTCGACGATGATCTTTGGGCAGCGCTCCATACACGCGCTCTTCTCGAAAACGCGACGATTTCCGAATTGGTACGCAGGGCCGCACGCGACCGATACATGGGGAATCTCGAAGAGCGCCGCGCAGCCATGTCTGGCATCGTCGGGCTCTGGAAAGACTGGACGGACCTTCCCAGTTCCGAGTCCTACGTCCGCAACCTGCGCAAGGGGACTCGCCTGAAACGCCTGGGAATCCTGTGAACATCCTCCTCGACACCGACATTGCCATTGAGGTTTTGCGCGCCCGGGATCAGACGATTCTCTTCAAGTGCTCCGAGTTGATCGACTCCGGTGCGGCCATTCTCTATTCTCCGGTTACCGCGGCGGAGGTCTGGGCAGGCGCGCGCCCTCACGAGCAACAGTTGATCTCGCGCTTCTTCCGAGCACTCGTCTGTATCCCGGCAGACTATGAAACCGGCCAGCTAGCCGGAGAGTTTTTGCGCAAATATGCCAAGAGCCACAGTGTTGAAATCGCCGATGCTCTCATTGCGGCGGCTGCCGTTCAAGGTGAGAGTGCGCTCTGGACCCGGAATCGCAAACACTACCCAATGCAAGAGCTGACTTTTCACAACTGACAG
>CAYVMS010000103.1:0-11074 GCA_964452615.1 uncultured Occallatibacter sp. | reverse complement strand
TGGATTTTTGGACGGTGCAGGAGGGGTGTGAACGAAGTAGTGGTGGCCAGAGACGGGATTGAACCGCCGACGCCGGCCTTTTCAGGGCCGCGCTCTACCACTGAGCTATCTGGCCTCAGTGCAAACTTCGCGTTGCAATTTTCCGCGCGGATTCCGGTTTGACCGGAGAAGAGTGGGCGTCCACGAACAGTCGGCTGCAACAACTGAACCAGTATATCAACTCCCCACTTGGAGCGCCAAACTTGAGCCGCCGAAACGAGCCAAAACGAGGCTTCGCATGGACGTTGAATTCGCGGAATTCATATTTTGAGGAGGCACAGCCTCTTGTGGATAACGGCGGATCACGAGATTCATGCGATGGCCATGGGATCGCAACGCCAAGGTGCGCCCCCTCTGCTCTACACTGGAAGGCATCATGCGCCGCCCTGTTTGCCTTGCTGCCTGTTTCGTCCTTGCCGTCCTTTGCGCCAATGTCCAACTTCCGGTCGCTGCCCAGATGGGCGTGCCGGAGGTTCGCGCGGCCCACGCCTACGAGACAGCGATGAAAGATGGCCCGCAGGCTATGCGCGGCTTTCTCGAACAGTTTCCCAAGGGAGCCGATCTGCACGTTCACCTCTCCGGCGCGGTCTATGCCGAGACCTTTATCCGAGAAGCAGGCGAGGACGGCCTCTGCGTTGACTCGGCAACTCTCAGCTTTGCCAAGCCCCCCTGCGCGCCGCCGCTGACGCCAGCCGCAGAGGTCACGTCGAATCAGGCGCTCTATGACCGGCTGATCGACTCCTTTTCAATGCGCAGCTTCGTCCCGGCCGCTGGATTCAGCGGCCACGATCAGTTTTTTGCCACATTCGGCCGCTTTGGCGGGCTGAGCAAGAAGCATATCGGCGAGTGGGTCGACGAGGTGGCCAGCCGCGCCGCCGCGCAAAATCAGCAATACGTCGAGCTGATGGAGACGCCAATATTTTCGCACGCCGCAGAAATCGCCCATGGAAACCCTCTGAACCTCGATTTTGCCCAGTACCGCCAGACGCTTCTCACCCTGAATTTGCGAGACGAGGTCTTCGTGGACCGCGAAGATGTGCGAGCGGCCGAGGCGTTGCGGCACGACATCGAGCACTGCGGCACGTCGCAAGCTACTCCCGCCTGTCGCGTAACTGTCCGTTACATCTATCAGGTGCTGCGCGGAGCTTCGCCGGAGCAGGTCTTCGCGCAGGCTCTGCTGGGCTTTGAGACCGTGCAGGCCAGCATGGACGCCCACGAGCCGAGTTGGGTTGGCCTCAACTTCGTGCAGCCCGAGGACGGCTTTCTCTCCATGCGCGACTACACCTTGCAGATGAAGATGCTGGACTACCTGCACTCCGTCTACCCCAAGGTTCACATCAGCCTGCACGCCGGCGAGCTGGCACCCGGCCTGGTGCCGCCCGAGGGCCTGCGCTTTCACATCCGGCAAGCCGTCGAACTGGGTCACGCCGAGCGCATCGGCCACGGCGTGGATGTGATGGACGAGGCTGACGCCGCCGGCCTGCTGAAAGAGATGGCCCAAAAGCACGTGATGGTGGAGATCAACCTCAGTTCCAACGAGGGGATTCTTGGAGTGAAGGGTACCAGCCACCCTTTTCCGCTTTACCGCGCGGCTCACGTCCCGGTAGCGCTCTCAACCGACGACGAGGGAGTCAGCCGCATCGACCTCACAGGCGAGTATCTTCGCGCCGCGCTCGACTATCACCTCACCTATCAGGATCTGAAGCAGTTGTCTCGAACAGGCATGGAGCACAGCTTCCTGCCCGGCGCCAGCTTATGGGCCGTGCCCGACGTATTCAGTATGCCGGCAGCCGCGTGCAAAGGGCAGCCGCTAGGAGCCGACATGCCCGCCGGAGACTGCAAGACCTTCCTCGACGGAAGCGAAAAGGCCGCCGCACAGTGGGAACTGGAGCGGCGCTTCCGCGCTTTCGAGGCGAAGTTCTGACTGGGCGAATCTCCAAAACCGCATTGAGCTGACGGATTTACTCTTTCCGCCACGGCCCTTTTCGTCCTAGACTCACACCATGGACAACGAGCGAATACGGGTAATTTGTCTCGGGTTGCCGCACGTTGCGGAGGTTCTCAACTGGGGCCATCACTTGGTCTATTTTGTCGGCGACCGCGAGATCGGCGGCAAGATGTTCGCCATGACAGATCTGGATGGCACTGGGGTCGGCGTCCTCTGGTTCCACTGCGGAGCGGAGCGCTTTCACGAACTGCTGGAGTTGGAGGGCATCTGCGCCTCGCCCTATCTTGCCAGGGCGCACTGGGTAACTCTGGAGCGGTGGGATGCGCTCAAGCCGCGCGAGATCGAAGAGGAACTGGCCCGCGCTCATGCGCTGATCTACGAGAAGCTGTCCAAGCGCACGAAGGCCGTGCTTGCCATGCCGGAAAAGGAACGTGCCAAGCTCATCCGCGAACGCAAAAAGCTGCTAGCCCAGCGAGCAAAAGCCAAAGAAGCCACGAAGTAAGAATTCATGACTCCCGGAGCCGAGAGCCTCGGCGAGCCTCCCTTCAGAGTATCTTCCCGCATTGCCGGTCCCGGCATAAACTCACAGCATGGACAGTGAGCGCATTCGATCCATATGTTTTGCCCTGCCGCACGTGGTTGAGGCCATCAAATGGAAGCACTATCTGGCATATTGGATCGGCGATCGTGAACTCGGCGGCAAGATGTTTGCCATGACTGACATCGATGGCGCACGGACCGGCGTCTTTTCATTCCACTGCGGACCCGAGCGATACCACGAACTGTTGGAGCATGAGGGAATTTGCCGGGCCCCTTACATGTTCAACCACGACTGGGTGGCGCTGGAACGATGGGATGTGATGCGGCCACGCCAGATCGAGGAAGAGGTGTTCCTCTCTCATGCGCTAACTTATGACAAGCTGCCCAAGCACACCAAAGCCACCCTCGCAATGCCGGATAAGGAGCGTGCCAAACTGATTCGCGCCCGCAAGAAGCTGCTCGCGACCAAGGCCGGGAGCAGCCGCTAGGTCGAAAAACGAAAAGCCTAAAACATTAGAAAACTCCAGAATGAGAATGTCGCGCCGATGACTGCTTCAGGTGCAACGGATGATTAGGTCTCTCGGAATCGCTTTTGCCGGAGGGCTGGCTCTCGTGACAGCTATCTCAAGCAGCGCAGCCGAGCGCTTTCCGGTAATGCACAGTGAGCCCATCACTGTGCGTATTCTGGGAGGCAAAGATGGCCGCCCGCTGGGCCGCCTCCATCTCGTTC
Organism: uncultured Occallatibacter sp.; assembly: GCA_964452615.1. GTDB lineage: Bacteria > Acidobacteriota > Terriglobia > Terriglobales > Acidobacteriaceae > Telmatobacter. Next base: position 7,817 of record CAYVMS010000103.1, on the reverse strand, counting down.
TGATTGGCGGGTACGACCAGCGCGACATGCGCGAAGAGCTTTTTCGCGAAGAGGTGCTGACCGACGCGCGAGGTCAGGCTCGGCTCTCCAACCAGTTGGCAAATCTTCCCTGGCTTCAGGTCTGGGTGGGCAGTAAAACGCTCTGCCAGTCGCACCCTCGCATCACCGGCTTCAGTGTTGATCTGATCCGCAGTGATGGGCTAAGCACGCCCAATCTCTGCGGCAAGGCTACGGTTCCAGACACGCCCGGCGTCTTCACGGTTTTTGTAAAGGGCAAGGGCGCGGTTCTTGCTGTGCCGGCGAATGCGTCTGGTTCTTCGCAGACGGTAGCTCCTCTTTCCGTGTCGGCTGCGATCACCAGCGCTGCGACAGCCGCTGTCAGGTCCGGTATTGATTCCTGTTCCTCGGCATGCTTAAAGAGGGCTCGGCGGGGAAGGCGTGCCCGAGTCCGGCTCGTGATTCTATCGCCGTGCTTGGCCGTGGCGCTTCGTTAGGGTATTTTGGGGAACAGAGTTCACCCCGCGAGCGTATCTTTAGTTGAAGCGTCACGAGTGTAAACTCGCACGCTGAGGATGTTAGCCATGGTGAAGTTCCTCTTGTTTTGCATCCTTTTCGTTCTGTGCTGGCCGCTTGCGCTGGTGGCCTTGGTGCTGTATCCGCTGGTATGGCTGCTTCTGCTGCCCTTCCGCGTGGTTGGAATCGCTGTGGGCGGCGTGCTGGAGCTCGTGAGCGCCATTATCACCCTCCCGGTGCGAGTCATCCGCACCATCTGACCCTCGGCCATCTTTGAAAGAACCAAACGTGGCGGCTGCCGTGTTTGCTTTCCGCGCCCTTCGGCGTCCATTCTGTAGATGCCTTAGGTGAACCTGGGCTGTTTCATTGGCCGCCGGTGCACGTCCAACTCTTTGAGGAGAAAACTCATGCGCAGAGTTTTGCCGGTGGCCCTGGCCATTGCGATGATTGCCGCGCCGCTTGCCGCGCGGACGCAGACAGCCCCCGAGGCTGCCGATGACGCCGCCCAAAAAAATGCGAAGCAGGCTCGTACGGCTCTCGATGCCATGGTGCAGGCGCTGGGCGGTCCGGCCTGGCTCAACCTGAAAAACCAGATGAGGCATGGGCATGTGGCAGCGTTTTATCAGGGCAAGCCTTCCGGGCTGACCACAGAGTACTGGGATTATCACGCCTGGCCCGATCACGACCGTATCGAATTTACCAAGCACCGCGACGTTGCGCAGTATTACGTGGGGCGCACGGGCATGGAAGTGACCTACAAAGGCCGGGCTCCGCTGCCGCAGGATCAGGTGGATGACTATCTGCGCCGTCGCGACCACTCGATCGAAACCGCGATCAAGGTGTGGCTCAAAGATCCCAGGACGATTCTGATCTATGAGGGCCAACGGCTCGCCGAGCGCCACCTTGCCGACCAGGTAACGCTGATCTCCGCTGAGAACGAGGCCGTCACCATCCTCATGGACACGCAGACCCACCTGCCGCTGCGGCGAACCTTCGAGTGGCGCGATCCGGTCTATAAGGATAAGAACCTCGACGCCGAGGAGTACGACGACTACCACACGTTCGATGGCCTGCCCACGCCCTTCACCATCACCCGCTTCAAAAACGACGACATGATCCGGCAGTATTTCCTGGACCACGTGACCTATAACCAGGAGCTGCCTGCCGATTTCTGGAGCGTGGAGGCTGCCGACCGGCGCATCAAGAAGTAGAAACCACGCGACAAGCCTGGATCTGCCGAGAACCCGACGCGTGCCTTTCGATATAATCCTTTGGAGCGCTTCAGCAGCCAAATCACCCGCGCACCGGAGAGATGAATGACACTCGACATCCAGGAGATCCTGGGTTTACTCCCCCACCGTTACCCTTTTCTGTTGATTGACAGAGTTGTTGAGTTCGAGCGCGGCAAGCGCCTGGTCGCCCTCAAAAACGTGACCATGAACGAGCCCTTTTTTCAGGGCCACTTTCCCGGCTATCCCATCATGCCTGGCGTGCTGATGATTGAGGCGATGGCCCAGGCTGGCGCCATCATCATGCTGAGCGAGATCCCGGACCGCGAAACCAAGCTGGCGGTCTTCACCGGCATTGAGAGAGCTAAATTCCGCCGCCCGGTGACGCCGGGAGATCAGTTGCGCATTGAGGTGGACGTGCTGGCCTTCAAGAGCCGCCTGGGACGCATGGAAGCCAAGGCTACGGTAGACGGCAAGGTGGCCTGTCAGGCCACGCTCACCTGTTCGATCGTGCCGCGTGTGCGCGAGGCCGGGGCTCAGCCAGCAGCGGAAGCGGTGACGGGCGAGTGAGCATCCATCCTAGCGCGGTCATAGCCCGCGGAGCCATTGTGCCGGACTCCTGCACTGTCGGGCCGTATTGCACTATTGGCCCCGAAGTTGTGCTGGGAGAGAACTGCACGCTCATCTCTCACGTGGTGCTCGACGGCAGAAGCACAATCGGCGCGCGCAATACCTTTCATCCCTTTTGTTCCGTAGGCGTTTCGCCGCAGGATCTGAAGTACAAGGGCGAGCCCACGGCATTTGAGATGGGCGACGGCAATACCATCCGCGAGAACGTCACCATCAGCCGCGGCACCACAGGCGGGGGCGGCGTCACGCGCCTTGGCAGCGGCTGCCTTTTAATGACGGGCGTGCATATCGGTCACGACAGCCAGGTAGGCAGCCACTGCATCCTGGCCAACTGCGCAACACTGGCCGGGCACGTGATTATCGAGGACTACGCGACGGTGGGCGCCTTCTGCCCAGTGCATCAGCATTGCATCGTCGGCAAGTACGCCTTCATCGGCGGGGGCACCATCGTAACGCAAGACGTGCTGCCCTTTTCGCTGACCTCATCTCGCCGGGAGAACAAGGCATTCGGGATCAATAAGGTTGGCCTGGAGCGGCGCGGTTTCACACCCGAGCGGCTCCGGACGCTGCAAAAGGCCTTCCGCCTGCTGCTCGCCGCCAAGCTGAACACCGCACAGGCCGTCGAAAAGATCAAGGAACTAGAAGGCGAAGACGCGGCTCTATTGGCCGCCTTCATCGACCACAGCGAGCGCGGGGTGATCAAGTAGTAATGAAACTCGGCCTCATCGCCGGCAACGGGCGCTTCCCGTTTCTGCTGCTGGATGCGGCGCGGGCGCAGGGACTGGCCGTCGTCGTTGCGGCCATTCGCGAAGAGACCGACCCGGAGATCGACCAGCGCGCAGCCGACGACGATTGCATCACCGTCCACTGGCTCTCCCTGGGTGAACTGTCCCGGCTGATCGAGACCTTCCGCAAGGAAGGTGTAACGCAGGCCGTGATGGCCGGCCAGGTGAAGCACAAACAGATCTTCTCGAGCATCCGCCCCGACTGGCGGCTGGCCAAGCTGCTGCTGAACCTCCGCACCCGCAATACCGACATGCTGCTGGGCGCGGTGGCCAAGGTGCTGGGCGACGAGGGTATCGAGTTGATTAGTTCCACCGCTTTTCTTGAGCCGATGCTGGCCGAGGAGGGCGTCTTGACCCAGCGCGCTCCCGACGAAGAAGAACGCAAGAACATCGAGTATGGCCTGAGCGTCGCCCGTGCCGTCGCCGGTTTCGACATCGGGCAAACAGTGGTGGTGGCCGCCCAAGCCTGCATCGCTGTCGAGGCCATGGAAGGCACAGATGCAGCAATCGCGCGTGCCGGCCTGTTGATGCGGTCCTTGGAAGACGGTGCGGAAGGCTCCGCATTGCTCGACAATGTTGCTTCCACATTGGAACGCCGTCTGACTGTCGTCAAGGTTGCCAAGCCTAATCAGGATATGCGCTTCGACGTGCCCGTGATCGGCATCGCAACGATTGAGGCAATGGTCCAGTCCGGAGCAAGTTGCCTCTCAGTCGAGGCCGGACGTACCTTGCTCTTTGACCGTGCGCAAGTGATTGAACGCGCGAACCATATAGGTATTGCCATCGTGGCCGCCTCGCGTACATACTGATACCCTCACGGATTGGGAACGACCGTTCGATAACCGATCCGCTATACTGTGTGCCAGCAGGATTTCCCCGTCACGCTCCTGCTGTTCCCCATGCCTTGTTCGACAACCAGGAGGTCTCAGGTGAGAAAGAGAATTCTCTTGATCTCTGCCGCAGTAGTTTTACTCGCGGCTTCGATCTTCACCGTTTATGCGGCCAAGGATGATGCGCAGACACTACCCAGCGTAGGTCAGGCCGCACCTACCTTCACGTTGCCGTCGCAGGACGGCACGCCAATCTCGTTGGAAAGGTTTCACGGCAAGTGGGTGGTGCTCTACTTCTATCCCAAAGACATGACGCCCGGCTGCACCATCGAGGCGCATAACTTCCAGCGCGACCAGGCAAAGTACGATGCGGCCAACGCCGTGATCCTGGGAGTGAGCGTTGACACGCCCGACAGCCACAAACAGTTCTGCACCAAAGAGGGCCTGAGCTTCCGCCTGCTTGCCGACCCAGCGCATAAGGTCGTCGATGCCTACGGCTCATTGGGCCACTTTGGGCCAATGACCATCGCCAGCCGCAACACCTTCCTCATCGATCCCCAAGGCAATATCGCCAAAGTGTGGACCAAGGTGGACCCCTCTGTGCACTCGGCCGACGTGCTGTCCGCCATCAGTGCAATGCAACTCGCCGTCAAACCGCCACAATGAACGAGCCCGTCAAACCCACAACTTCACACACAACAAAGGAGCAACCATGAGCAGATCCGTTAAGCCCCCAAACACTCAAGAAACCCCCGTCAAGCCACCCAATAAGTAAGCCCCAACCCATTACTGCCTAGCCACTCTCCTGAGTGCAGACGCAAAAAAGCCCGGCGTGAGCCGGGCTCTTTTGCTTGCCTTTCAGTTCAGGTCACTGCTGCTACTTGGTTGCCTTTTTCGCAGGTGCCTTCTTTGCTGCCTTCTTCGCAGGAGCCTTCTTGGCAACTGCCTTCTTCGCCGGGGCCTTCTTGGCAACTGCCTTCTTTGCTGCCTTCTTGGCTGGCGCCTTCTTTGCTGCTTTCTTAACGGCCAACTTTTTACCTCGTTTGGTGGTTTTGCTGACGCTCTTTTGAGCCGCGGCCTTCTTGGCCTTGGCTTTTCCGCCCTTCGCGCCAGGACTGTTCTTCTTTGCGGCGGACTTCTTTGCGGCCTTCTTGGCCACAACCTTTTTCCCGGCTGCCTTCTTGGCTGCGGCTTTCTTAGCCGGAGCCTTCTTCGCCACGGCCTTCTTTGCCGGAGCTTTCACTACAGCCTTCTTTGCGGGAGATTTTTTCTTCGCGGCCTTCTTCCTGGCCGGTTTCGATGCGGGTTGTTCCACGATCACGATCACCGCCTCTTCTACTACGCCTTCGTCGTCGTCCGAGGAGGTGAGCACGCTGGAGGTTTCAACCTCTTCGTCCTCGTCAAAGTCGTCGTGATCCGAATTAAGCGCTACCGGCTCGGCATTCGCTTCGCCGTCGCTCATCGCGTACATCCTGAACACTTCTTCCATCCCATTGCCTCCAGCGGCTCGCCGCTGCACTTTCTTGCGTTCCCCTGTTCGCGCGGCGGAAGATTGCGCTCCGCACACGCAAGTCATTGTAGCAATAGCATGAATGGAAAGACCAGCAAATAGCAACAATGAAGTGACGCTCTCGGCAATATTTTATTTTGTTCTCGATGATTTTGCGCGCGCCGAGCTTCTTCGCGAGTGCGATTTGCCAGCGTCTGCTGTGCCGCTTTTTTTCGCGCTGCCCGCATCCGCCGAATTCCGCACACGCGTTTTCCTCGCTGCTGGCGCGGCTTCCCGCGCTTTCGCGCTCTCTTGCGAGGCAGCGCGGCGATGCGTGTGAGAGGATGCGCGCGGCGCTGTTGAGGGATCGGCCACATGCAGCCTGCGGCCCGACTCAACTTTGATACCGGCTATGTTGTTCCAGCGACGCAACTGATTCAGCGAGACGCCGAAGCGATCGGAGATGGTTACTAGAGTCTCGCCCTTGCGCACGGTATAGAGCAGCGTGTGTGCCGCTGGAGCCGCTGCAGGCGGTGTTGGAACCACCAGCGCCTCGACTCCTGCGAGTGCATCGGGACTATCGCTGGCGCTTAGCTGATTGGCTCCGGCAAGCTCCGCTGTCGTGACGCGATACTCGCGCGCCACCGAGGCAAGCGTATCTCCGGCGGCAACGCGATGGTAGCGCCACGCATTGCGTTTGGCCTCGGGAATGCCGGCGATGCGCTGCTCAAACAAGGCCGCTGTTCCTGGCGGCAGATGCAGATCGAAAGATGTATCAGGCGGTGTAACGAGCCGCAGCAGGCTTGGGTTCAACGCCATCAACTCATCCACCGGCGCTCCAACCAGGTCCGACACCAATCGCAGATCCACCGGATAGTTGATAGTCGCCGTGTCGGTAAGCACCGGCGGGTCGAGCGTCACATCGTCAAAGCCGTACTGCGTGGGATGATTCGCGATGATAATCGCCGCCAGGATCTCGGGGACATAATTCTTGGTCTCGGCGGGCAGGTTATTACGCCTGTAGAGCTCCCAGAAATCCGCATAGCCGGTTTTCTCCACGGCGCGCTGCACGTTGCCCGAACCCCAGTCGTAGCCGGCCATGGAGAGATACCAGTCGCCCAACTGGTCATAGATGAACTTCATATAGCGTGCGTACGCGCGCGTGGATTTCTCCGGATCAAAGCGCTCGTCCACGTAGGGATTGCGGGCTAGCCCGTAGTTGCCATACGGCATGAACTGCCACATGCCTCCGGCGTGGGATCGCCCATTCATGGCGCGTGGATTGAAGCCCGACTCGGCCACCGCCAGATAAATCAGATCCTGCGGCACGCCCTCTTCGGCCATCACGCGCTGAATCATCGCCTTGTAGCGGCCTGCGCGCTGGAATGAGTGCAGCAGCGTGTTGTGACCCTTCTTGGTGTTGGCGAAAAAGTTGATGTAGACGGCCACATAGTCGTTCACCACCAGCGGCAAGTCGGAGTTGGTCGTGGCCAACTCGGCCTTGGCCTTGGCCACGATGTTGGGATCAACCTCGAAGGTGGCTTCCTCGGCGACATCCGCAGGCGTGGGCTCTTCCTTGGGCACAAATCCATTGCCCAACTTCAGCGCCTCCATCTCCATTGCATTGACGCCATCCACGACACGGTCGAACTCTGACTGCAACTCCGCATCGCTCTTGATGTCGATGCCGCTCATGAGCATCAGATCTACGGCGCGATCGAACTCCTGCTTGGCCTCAGGCAATCTGCCCTTGTGGTAGTCGGCTTCGCCGAGAGCGTAGGCAGTATCCACCTGCTGGATAAGCAGCCGCACCCGCTGCTGCTCAAGGGTGGGCGGAGGAGGCAGTACGGGAGTGGGAACCGGCTGCGGCTGAGGCGCGGGCAGGGCCGGTGCAGTGACCTGCGCGATTGGGGCGCTTGGAGCGCCTTTGGGGTTGGTAGGATCGCAGCCCGCCAGCACTAAAGCCAGCACGGCGCAGCCGACAACACGATACCGAATCTTGCCAATGTGCATGAAAGATGATGTTGCCCGGCGTCGCAGAGCCGCAAACAACCCTCTGCTCCCGAGAGAAGCTATGTGAATGATAAGCTATGCCATGGAGGCATGTGTGCTCGAAGGCACGAAATGTCTCTTTCACTGCCTCTCATGGACGCTCGTTTCCTAAGAAATTTTGCGATCATCGCCCACATCGACCACGGCAAGTCGACGCTGAGCGACCGTCTGCTGGAGTTGACTGGCTCAGTGACCGGACGCGAGATGCAGGCCCAGATCCTGGACGACATGGACCTGGAGCGCGAGCGCGGCATCACCATCAAGGCCCACGCCGTGCGCATGATGTACA
>CAYVMS010000102.1:0-11086 GCA_964452615.1 uncultured Occallatibacter sp. | reverse complement strand
TGGGCAAGGCCAAGCGCATCACCATCGACAAGGACAACACCACCATCGTTGATGGTTCCGGCAAATCCAGCGACATCGACGGCCGCGTCAAGGAGATTCGTTCGCAGATCGAGAAGACCACCTCGGACTACGACAAGGAGAAGCTCCAGGAGCGGCTGGCCAAGCTGGTCGGCGGCGTTGCCATCATCAAGGTGGGCGCGGCAACCGAGACCGAGCTGAAGGAGAAGAAGGCTCGCGTTGAGGATGCGCTGCATGCAACGCGTGCGGCAGTCGAGGAAGGCATCGTCCCCGGCGGCGGCGTGGCGCTGGTTCGCGCAATTCCCTCGGTGGATAAGCTCATTGCGACGCTCGAAGGCGACGAGAAGATCGGCGCTCAGATCGTTCGCCGCTCGCTCGAAGAGCCGCTGCGGCAGATCGTTGCCAATGCCGGCGAAGAGGGCGCGGTCGTGGTGGCCAAGGTTCTTGAGTCCAAGGATCCACACTACGGCTACAACGCGCAGACCTCGGTCTTTGAAGATCTGGTGAAGGCCGGCGTCATCGACCCAACCAAGGTCACGCGTACGGCGTTGCAGAATGCAGCCTCGATCGCAGGACTGCTGCTGACGACTGAAGCTCTGGTAGTCGAGATTCCAGAGCCTAAGTCCGCACCGGCTGGCGGCGGCCACGGTGGCGGCGGCATGGACGGAATGTACTAGAAAATCTTCTAAAGATCATCCCAGCGGCATGGACTCGTCGCTGGGGGAAGAACAAAAAGGCCTCCAGCTTCGGCTGGAGGCCTTTTTGTTAATCCAAGACAGTTGCTTTGCGGCACAATATTCATTCGGCCGCCCGAGCGGCCTGAGGAAATCGCCACATGCAATCTCTTGAGAGGCAACGCCTCGCTAAGAAGCCATTACCGCGACCTTCGCTGAGGCCATAGATACTGGGGTTGGTACTGGCTGGGGCCGCATAGGACGTAGCCATCCGGCGGAGAGCCAGGAGCGTGGTATCGAGAACTCGGACCATCCGCAATCCAGGCACACCACAACGTCGGGTGACGGCGTCATTGGCGGGTGGCTTAATGTGCGGAGGCAGTTGCGATAGAGACGGATTTCGGCGGGAATAACGGAAACGGATGAGGATTGGCACTTCGGGCAATTCATAAGTACACCTCTGAAACAAAGACATCAGGGCAACGCAAGCACAGCAAGAATGGGGTAATGCGTCAACTCTAATCTGTGGTGCTAATGGTTTTCAATGATTATTGTGCAAAACTTGGACTCCAAACGGAAAATCAACCTGCTATTAAAAATATAACATTCATAATATGAAACACTTTTTAACCATTTTTCTAATCGGTTCTCTCTTTTCTGTCGTTTGCCCTAAGATCCCAACTGGTAGGGCTCCGTTGACGGGCGGTTGATTTATAAAATCATTGCAAAACGCAGGGGCTGCGGAGGCAAAGACGCATCCGCAGCCCTGCTAATTGCGCTCCGCATTTCAGCGGATGCAGGAGACCAATTACCGACTGCCGCCCTTGGTCCACTCGATACGCAGGCCAGCCCGAATGTTGAAGGGAAGACTGGGATAGCCGATAGGGGCGATGTGTTGATTGTCGGTCAGGTTTTCCGCCTGCCCATAGACATTGAGCCACGAGAGCAGCTTGTAGCTTCCGCCCAGATCCAACTTGGCGTTGCCCCAGTCTAGGTTGCGATTGGGAAGCAGTAGCGTGGACCCGAAGTTGGCATCGAGCAGATAGGTAGAGTCGTCGCTGCGGCTGGCAAAGGAAGACGTGAAGACCGCAGTCATCTTATGCTGCGAATAGCTCGCGGTGAAGAAGCCGCTGTGCGGCGCACGCTTGAAGGGCCGCGCGCCTACCAACGGCGAATAGGCGCCAATGGGAATGCAGTTTGAGGAACCGAGCGCACAGCCGTTGGGGTAGGTGGGTGCATAGCCACCCATCAGGGCAGCATTGTCGCTCGAAAAGGAGCGCTGCACCACGCTGTCAAGGTAGGTATAGCCGCCGCGAAAGAAGAGGCTCTTGCCGATTCCGCTCTCGATTGTGGATTCGGCGCCTTGGGCGCGAAAGGCCTCGGTGTTGACCGTCAGTCCGTTATAAGGGTAATCGGGGCCCAGGTCTTTGGGGGTCAAGCTGGGAAACAGGTTGATCAGCAGCGTGGCGGGAACCGACTCGATCTCCTTGCCGAACTCGTTATGAAAGTAGCTGGCACGAAAGATCAGGTGCTCACCGAGGAAGGCCTGCTCAACTCCGCCTTCATACGTTCTTGTGGCGGGAGCCTGCAACGGACTGATATTCAATTGCTGGGGAGTGACATTGCTGCATTTACTCTTGCAATTGACGAGAAACTGGTAGAGCGAACCGAGCTGATTGTCGATGCTTGGTTCGCGTACTCCGTCGCCAAAGTTGAACAGGATGCGGGTTCCGCTGAAGATACCAGCGCGTGGGCGCAAAGCATAGTAGGAAACTCCGGCACGCGGCGAAGTCTGAACACCGAAGAGTTCGTAGTGCTCAAGGCTGCCACCCAGGGTGTAGAAGAACCTGTTCTTGAAATCCCCATGCACGGAAGCGAGATAGTCATAGTTGGCGCGTTCGACCGTCGGGTTGGTGCTGCCGGGTTCGGCGCCGCGTTCGTCTTCATAATGAAAGCCGATGAGCGCGGTCAGGTGCGGAGTGATTTTGTAGTCCCCTTGGTAGACGAGTTGATCGCGGTTATTTACGTATTGATACTCTGTGGGATAAGTGCCTGCAAAGTCCAAAATCGCCTGGCCGGTGACCGAATAACCATTGGCCCCGGTGATGGTCAGTAGTTCGCCGAGACTGTCTCCATAAGCATCAAAATCCCCGCTGCCTTCCTGCGCCCATTGGTGGTATTGCTCGCGCTTGCGTGTCGCTCCATAGCGCAGCAGATTGTGAAGCGACGCCGTGGTCTGGTTGTCGATCGATGCACTCGCAAAGAGATCCTGATCTTTTTGCGTTGCATCGTCGGCGACGTGGTAGAAATCCCAGGCATTGGGCGAGCCGGTGGCATCAATACCATAGTGCAAGGTTGCGCGAAGTTGTGTGCTCCCGTTGAGTTGGTAGCCGATGTTGGCTGCCGTGGTGGCAACGTGGTACTCGTTCAGGGGCAGATTGTTGGCCGTTTGAAGCCAACTAAAAGCGCCGAGGTAGTCGAGCTTGTTATGCGCACCGGCAACCTCCAATTCCTCGCGCGAGGTGGAGAGATTGCCACCATCGGCTTGCAAGAGAATAGAGGGAAAGGCCGTGGTGCCGCGCGGGGTGGTGATGCTGAGAACGCCGCTACCCGCACCGGCGCCGTAAAGGCTGGAGTCTGGTCCACGATAGACCTCGGCGCGCTCGACAGCAGTGGTGGAGAGCGGGCCAAAGTCGAATTGTCCGCCAATATCGCCGGCGTCGACACCGTCCAAAAGAACCTGATTTGCGTTTGAATTGCCGCCGCGAATAAACAGCGACGTTTGCGCGCCAAGCTGGCCGCTCTGGACGACGAATGTGCCGGGCATCAGGCGCAGAGCACTTGTCAGGTCGTCGCGCAGGGCCAAGTCGACAGGTCCAATTACGCTGGTGGCGGCACCGGTCTGTGGCTGAGGCGTGGGAGTTCCGGTCGGTGTGACAACGATGGACTCGCGCACCCACTCTGGTTCGAGGACAATATTGCGTTCGATCGAGTCGAGCCTGCTGGCGTAGAAGCCGGGCGTCTCCAACTGGCGGAAGCTGCTGGCTGAGACGACCAGAAAGAAGCGGCCTTCGACACCGCTGAGAATCTGAAAGCTGCCGTCGGCCTTGGAGACATCGGAGCCAACGGGCTTGCCGCCACTGATCAGAACCACGTCCGCGCCGCTGACTTTGGCACCGGAGGCATCCGTGACAACGCCACGGATGGAGGCAGCCTGGGAGATCGCGACAGCGGTAATAAACAAGAAAAAGGCGAATGCGCGCGGCAGCGCACGCAGCAGAAAATTGCGATAAAAGAATTGCGCGGAATCGGGCATGAAGGCTCCTTCGTTCCCCTCGGAACGCAAGCGGGTTGAGGGCGCTAGGACCGGTCTCCTGACTTGCGCCTCATCCAGCCACCTTCCCACAGGCGCGCCCATCGGCGACAACCTGCAGTGGTTGAGGTGGGAGCCTCCGCTTTAGACGAAAGTCCCTTGGCTGGTTCCCTTCCCTGGCCGATAGAACGGGCCGCTGGGCAGGTGCGCTCACAGTTGCGGGGCAGTGGCGGAGTTTCACCGCCTTCCCGAGCATCCTTGCGATTGCCGTGATGGGTTTCACTGCTCCGCGGGGGAGCAGCCGGTTACGCCATGGAACTGTTTTCCGTGACATCAACATTTTATAGCCAGAGACGGGGGCAAAGTCAAAGCGTGAGGGCAATCTCGCTGAATCGGCTTAGATGACCGCTCTCGATCAAGATTGGAGGCTCAGGAAGAGGCCGGAGAGCAGAAGAAAGGCTGGTGACCCCGGGAAGACTCGAACTTCCGACACGCAGTTTAGGAAACTGCTGCTCTATCCACCTGAGCTACGGGGCCACATTGTAAACATTGACGTTACCTTGTCTCTATGACATTTTCAACCCCAATTTAACCATCGGATTGAAGTGACATCGCTCCAGTCAATCTCGAAATGTGGCTGGATGAAGATGACGAAGATACGATATCAACAGGGTAGCATCCGCCAGCTTCTCAGAGCGAGGAGTTGATCTCGGTGGAACGGGGATACGGCATTGAAACGGCCATTCCCGCCCATCGGCCTGGGACAAAACCACATCTTTGCAGAAACAAGGTGCGCGGGCGTGCCGACTGGATCTCCGAAGGCCGAGAGTCCTACCGTCACTCGCCTGACAGTAAATATCCCTGGCAGAGCCGAAAGATATTTACTGTCAGGCGAGCGGAGAGGGAGGTCCGCGCTTTTGATGGCTGCGAAGAAGCGAGATGCGAAACCAGGACTCGGTTTGAGGCGGGTATGCCGGTTAAGAGACAGCATCCAGGTAGAGCTACTCCCCGGCTTCGGGTATCCATTTTGAAGAGTGGACCGTCGCAATCTTATCCGGTAGGCAAAGGCATTTCGATGCGATAGACGCTAGTCCCGATCCCTTGGCGTTGAGCTGCTCCATCGCCTGCATCATGCAGTGATGTTTACCCTGTCTGTGTCAGCAAGCAGGGAGGCTTGATTCGGTAGCCGGGGCAAGGATCGGCGCAATCAGCAACCAGCCGAATAACACGATCATCGGAAGTGCGATCGCGCGCCGCATTGAATGCACGTGAATTGTGCTCAGAATGGAAGTTAGGAACGTAACTTTGGTCAAGATCCTGTGATATTTTCCGCAAAAAAATGAGTCAGTGGAGCCGCTCACGCAGCCAACTCCCATCTTCGGCGACACGATCTCCAGATTCGCAAGGCAGAAGACGAGTCTCGAACTTCCGTCAACTCCTGCTATCCGATCCACCGCCTCATGAACCACGACCGCATCCGCGTGACGCGCTGCAAGACCGAAGGAGGGCTTGCGCTCTGCCTCATCCTTTGAGCCCCCCACTATCAGGCAAAGATTCGGCCTGAGGTGCTCCAGAATTTGGTTCGACTCGAAGATGACATTTGCTTCCGGCCCGAGCTTTGCAGCAAGCTTACTGAGCAGGAGCGCAAAGTCGCGCTTGGGAGCGGTCACCAAGAGAGCGCGCGACGCTCCGGCGGCAAGATAACGGGCAGTGTCACTTCCCTGCCCCGGCTCAGTCTCTTCCCAGATCGCCTCGGGCTTGCCATGCTCGTGCGTGGTGATCTTCACAGCCGTCCAGTGAAGCTCAGGCAGCGCGGCGATGAGTCCGCAGACCAGCGCAGTCTTGCCAACGCCACGCATGCTTCCGCCCACGACGATGATGGCCATAGCTGCTTCTCTCTGTTTGCTATTCCTTGTCTTTCTTGCGAGAGCCCTTGGCCAACCGGGTGAGAACGGCCTGTTCGCGTAACACCTGCATCAGCGGACGAGCCGGTGTGCCCCAAAGCACGGTTCCCGGCTTGACGCCCATGCCCTCGTTTGTAACCGTCTTGCCGCTCAGCACGCCCGCCTGGCCGCCCAGAATCACGCCGGGACCAATGTGCGCGTGGTCGCCAATCCCCACTTGCCCAGCGATCACCGCGCCATTGCCGACGGTGCACGAGCCGCTGATGCCCACCCCAGTGACCAGAATTACGTCTTCGCCAATCTCGCAGTTATGCCCCACGTGGACTAGGTTATCCGTCTTGGTTCCTCGGCCGATCCTTGTCCGCTTCAGGGCCCCACGGTCGATGGTGGTGTTCGCGCCAATCTCCACGTCGTCTTCAATCACCAGCGTTCCCTGCTGCGGAAACTGGGTGTAAGCACCAGTAGCCTTGTCGCGCACATAGCCGAAACCGTCCGCGCCCAGCACCGCGCCTGCGTGAACCATGACGCGATTGCCCAGCGTGGTTCCGGGATAGAGCACCGCGCGCGGAAAGATGCGGCAATCGCTGCCAATGCGCACGCCCTCGCCGATCACCGCACTCGCCTCAATGCGCGTTCCCGCGCCGATGCTGGCATTGTCTCCGATCACCGCGCAGGGGCCGATGTTCACACCTTCGCCGAGTTGGACATTAGCACCGACGACAGCGGATGGGTGAATTCCGGCTGCGGGTAGCGCGGGCGCAAGCAGCCTGGCCGCCCGCGCAAACCAAAGGCGAGGCTGATCGGCTTCCACTATGGCCTGGCCTGCCGAGTTAACCTCAACGAACCCGGCACGCAAAACAACCGCTCCAGCGCTGCTCGCAAGCGCTTTGGCTGCCGAAGCCGCATCTTCGGCAAAGACAAGTTGCGCAACGCTGGCCGACTCAACAGCGTTCACACTCTCAACCACCTGCATCGAGTTGCCCGCAACCAGCTTGCCGCCCAGTGCTTCGATCAGTTCGCCCAGCGTCATCCTTTTCTCCTCAATACAGCCCCGGCTCGCCCTCCGGCCGTGTCTTCCAGCGCCGGTGAATCCACAGCCACTGGTCAGGATAGCGCCGAATCCAGGTCTCAATCGCTTGTGTGCATCGCTGCGTAGCAGCCAGGATATCCGCCTCCGCGTTACCACTGCGAGCAAAGGTCAGCTCCGGCCCAAAACGCAGCACGTAGCGGCCCTCTTTCGGCTCCCACAGCATGAACCCCGGCAGCACAGCCGCTCCAGTCTTGAGCGCCACGCGCGCCAGCCCCGATGCCGTGCAGGCCTGCTGCCCAAAGAATTTCACAAAGACGCCCTGTGGCGGCGTCATGTTCGTATCCATCAGGATGCCAACCGTCTCTCCCTTGCGCATTGAGCTCAGCAGTTCGCGCGCAAAGTCATCCTTATGCAACACGCGGTTGCCGTGCATGCAACGGATACTGTTGACATAGTTGTCCAACCGCCGGTTATCGAGCCTGCGAATCACCATGCTCATGGGATAGCCCATCAGCGAATGATAAAAGCTAGAAAGCTCCCATGCGCCCAGGTGTCCGGTCACCACCAGAACCCCTCTGCCACGGAGCTTGGCGGCACGGTAATGGTTCAGGCCGTCGGTGCGAATCCAATCGCTGGTGCTCTCCCGCGTGTAGCGGGCCATACGGCAGAACTCGACAAGCTGCCAGCCAAGATGCCGGAAGACGCCGCGCAAGATCTGGTCCCGCTCCTCTGCCGTGAGCTCAGGCAGAGCCATCTCCAGATTGCGCTGCCCCACGCGCCGAAGACGCCCGAAAATACGATACACGCTCCAGGCGATTCCATTGGCCACACGACGCGCTAATCCGCGCGGTAACCACCCCAGGGGGCGCGCCACGGCTAATACCAGCCAAAATTCGAGATTCTCTCGCATGAAGGAAGACTAACCTCAAGTTTAGTCCCCCGCTGCGGTTTCTCTCGCGCAAAACGAAAAAGGGACGACCGGCGCACGCCGGACCGTCCCTCTCGCTCTCTGCGACCAGGCCTGCCACTATTTGTGGTTCTTGGCCTCGATAAAATAATGCGCTACGTCGCTTACGAATGGAACCGCGCCTTCAGGAACACCGACACTGCCCTTTAATATCGACTCGAAGTTGCGCTCCTGGCCATAGTAGAGTTCGGTGTCCTCGCGGTTCTGGCTTACGCTGGTCCCGTCCAGATCGATGCCGGCAAACAGGCCCTTGTTGCGCGAATAGCTGAGCAGTTCGGCGTTCATCTTCCAGTCCGTGGCGGCCTGACCGCTGCGGCCAACCGGTCCTGCTGCGGCAGAGGCATCTCCGCCGATTTTGAACTTGCTCTTCAATAGATCCTGGAAGCCGCGATCATTCACTGCCACCAGCACCAGATCGGTGGACTGACCGCCGATCTGCAGGCCCCACGACCCGCCCGCCATGCGAATGAAAACCGGCGCGCTCCAGCCGTGCCCCGTGCGGCATGTCACCACGCCCTGGCCATACTGGCCGCCAAAAACGAACGCGCCCTTGATCATTCCCGGCACCACCCCGACGCAGGTGGCTTGCTCCAGGATATTCATGGGAATGCTCTTGTCCTGAGCGCCCATAATCTGGTCCAGAACTACTTTGGCGGCGTCGATCCGCGACTGCAGATCCTCCTTGGAGGAGCTTGCAAAGGCCGCCGATGAAAAGATGAAACACAGACAGATCGAAGCAAGTGTCTTCTTCATATTCTGATCCTTTCCACTCCGCGGCTCTGAGGCTGCGCGGGTTGTTGAGTCGTCCCATTTGAGTCGTGCTGGCTCATTCATATGTGACTGATCGGGGAAACAGCGCCACGCCGTGTGCGCATCACGGAGCAAAGGCCGCAGCGAACCAGCAAGATCCTGGCTCTCCGCCGACCTCACGCGCCAGGCTATCCCAAGACAGGCTACAACATACAGCCCGGCCGCGCATCCACAATCTTGCGCACACCAGACCTGAAAAGCCGGTCTGGATACGTCAACTGAACGGAGAGATTGGGGGAGGGGCTGAGGGGAGAGCTTACTGCGAAATCTCGGGGTTGTCTTGAATGACAAAAAAAGAGGAGTTCCCAGGCTTCATGGAAAACATGCTGCCTGGGAACTCCTTTCCCCAGATCTGCGTTGTTTCTGTAGACACTATTGTGGAAAACGAGGTGACCTCGCAAGATTACCTAACAAGTATAGACATAAGTAACCACCTATGTTTACTGATTAGTAACGTTTCGCTTCTTGGCCACGGAGGCGATGCGGCGATCGCATTGACGGCGTTCCACGCCACGCTGATCGACAATTCCGGCGGCCTCAAGCAACTCCGGCTTCGATGATCGCATAAGCAGATCGATCCGGTTTTCCGCTCCGGTCTTGCGCATCAACCGGCCAACGTGGACCTGGACTGTGCGCACCTCGATGCCCAATTCATGGGCAATCTCGCGATTGGAACGAGCCGTGAGGATCAGATCGAGCACCTGGCGCTCCCGCTCGGTCAGGTGAGGTGGGGTGTTGGTGAGGCTGGTATCGGGAACCCCAAGCAGGCGGTCGATCAATTGCGAGAGTACCCGCCGCGGAGCCCAGATTGAGCCATTGGTAACCTCCTCGACGGCTTGACGAACTACCTGCGGGCTTGCCTTCAAATCGAGATAGGCGCGGGCGCCGGCAACGATCGAATCCGTGATCAGTTGCTCGTCTCCCTCCGGCCCGATTACTACCAGCCGCAAGCCGGGACGCCTGCGGCGAATAGCCCCAAGTATTTTAACCCCGCAGGAAGAAGAATGCAGGTCCACCACCAGGAATGCCAGCGTGCAGTCTGACAGCAGTTCCTCCAGGCTCCCGAAGACCGGTAGCAGCGACGCGCAGCCCTCGCCTGGCCGATGCTCGAAAATGCTGGCAGTACCCTCCAGACGCAGCGGCTCGTCAGTGAGCACGCCGACTCGAATCGGCTCAATCTTCCTGTTCGAACACATCAAGCGCCTCCCGGCTACAAGCAGGAGGACTGGGCCCCGTGTGTACGGAGGGCCCAGCTCCGCATCCCACACAACATCGATTTTTCCCAAGATCAGCGCACCCGAGTTCTCTCCAAATGCTTTACAGCTTTGGAAGCACAATTCCCCGTTGATTCTGATATTTTCCCTTGCGGTCGGCATAGCTCACCTCGCAAGGTTCATCGGAGCGGAAAAACAAAATCTGGCACAGCCCTTCGTTGGCGTAGACCTTGGCCGGTAGCGGCGTGGTGTTAGAGATTTCCAGTGTTGCGAATCCCTCCCACTCCGGCTCGAATGGCGTCACATTCACAATAATGCCGCAACGCGCATAGGTTGACTTCCCAACGCAGATCGTCAGTATTTCTCTGGGGATACGAAAGTATTCTACAGAACGGGCCAAGGCAAACGAATTCGGCGGTATGATCACCGACGCTGCCTGGACAGTCACAAAAGACCGCTCATCAAAAGCCTTTGGGTCGATGATGGCGCTGTTCACATTGGTGAAAATCTTGAACTCGTCGGAGACGCGAAGATCATACCCATACGAAGAAAGGCCGTAGGAGATCACGCCGGCAGAGACCTGCTCCTCGCTGAAGGGCTCGATCATGCGGTGCCGCATGGCCTGATCCCTGATCCAACGATCGCTCTGAATCGACATAACTTTCCTCGTCCCTGGGCCGCCGCAGCCTCGGTTTTGAGTTCATAGGGGTGATGGTATTCATTGCGGATCGCCTGATGGAATCGCGCAACTACTCTCAATATACGGTACGCGATATACGGCATGCGACCCGGCGGCACGTTGCGGTGGATTGCCTTCCCAAGCCTCGACAAAATCTCTCCTGAAGAAAAAAAGAGCAAACCTGCAAAGATTTTCGCGCCCATAGGTTCCATGAACCCTCTAAAACCTGTAGCATCACTACCGTAGGTCGTAGTACAGTCATCTTAGATAGGCTGAAGCGAGGTATCCCCAATTGATTAAGCAGGACATCGTCCATCACGTGATTGACCGCACGGGCCTCTCCCGCGCCAAAGCCGAGGCGGCCGTGGACACGGTTTTCGAGGGCCTCAAGCAGGCTCTCACCGCAGGCGAGCGCATTGAACTGCGCGGCTTTGGCGTCTTCAGCGTCCGCGCCCGCAAAACCGGCATCGGCCGCAA